>BNVE01000013.1 GCA_025997875.1 Spirochaetia bacterium | reverse complement strand
AATCTACCTCAATGAATTGTCCTTGCCCTATGTTCGTTTCTTTGTACCGTGCCATGTTGTTATTTTAATTCATTACATCCCTCCGCCTCAAGGGGCTTTTCCGACAGTCTCAACATACGCTATACGCCATTTTACCTAAAATTGGTTGTAAAATCATTGAAATATTGGTTGACAAAATTTCTTGATTATAATATTATTATGGAAATGGAGATGTAAACATGGACAACAAAGACCAAATTGATCAAATCATAAAAGAACATTGTTTTACTGATTATAAATGGATAATTCCCCGGGAAAATATTATTGTTGCGCAATGGGTTAGATTTCGTTGTCAATTTGGCTGTAAAAATTATGGCAAGAACGGCAGTTGTCCCCCCGCAGTACCTTCGGTTGAGGAATGCCGTAAAATGATTTATGAATATGAAAATGCTATTATTTTTCATTTTTCTATACAATCGGCGAATAATGATGATACCTACAAATTGGCATCAGGGCTTTCTGAATTGGAAAGGGCAATATTTCTTGCAGGAAATTATAAAACTTTTTTGTTACAGTATAGTTCATGTGTTTTTTGTAAAGATTGTATAGCCGAAGGTACTCGTATAAAATGTATTCATAAAGATAAATCCAGACCCGGTGCCGATGCTATGGGTATTGATGTATATCAGACCGCTCATAATGTTGGGTATCCAATTCAAGTGGTTAAAGATCATAATGAAATTACCAACAGATTTGCTTTTTTGCTTATTGATTAAAATATAAAATAATTACTCGATAATTGGAATAAATAAATATGAAAAAAATAATAAATCATGGTAAATCATATATATAAATTTTACCGGAGGATATTTATGGAAAATAATATATTACCTGATCCAAATGTTGTATTTCCCGTTCCAAATATCAAAACAGTAATGTATGTAAAACCAACTATTAAAAATAAAAACATAATTGTTGGGAATTTTACTTATTTTAGCGGTGTAGATTTCGAAAGTCATGTAACTCATTTTTATAATTTCTATAATGATAAATTAATTATAGGAAAATTTTGTCAAATAGCATCCGGTGTGGAATTCATAATGAACGGCGCAAATCATCAAATGAATTGTGTTTCAACATTTCCGTTTTACATTTTTGAAAAATGGGATAAAAATGTACCTTCATTGGATAAAATGCCGTTGAAAGGTGATACCATTATTGGAAATGATGTATGGATAGGACAAAACACCACAATATTACCCGGCGTAAAAATTGGCGATGGTGTAATAATCGGAACAAAAAGTGTTGTGGGAAGTAATGTGGAACCATATTCAATAATAGCTGGAAATCCCGCAAAAGTTATTCGGAAAAGATTTGATGATGAATTGATAGAATTAATGTTAAAATTAAAATGGTGGGATTTACCGATTGAGAAAATAAAAAAATTAATACCGTTATTACATAATAGCAATTTAGAATATGTAAAAAAAGAAATAAAAAATATTATAAAATAAAGATGGAGGAATTTATGACTTTTGATGCAGAAAAGATTATAGAAAATATTGATTTTTCCATGAAAATGGAGGATATGCCCCTTACAGAAGAGGATAAAAGCCGTTTAAGGAATTGTATAAACGGAAAAGATGATATTAATAAAATTTTACAGGAAACTATAAAAAGGCATACATTGGTGGAAGTATAAATATGGAAAAATATGACTATATCTATAAAGGTTCTGAAGGCTATTGTTACCCGGGAACCGATGTACTAATTAACAAACTGGGTATCAAAGATGATAATGCCTTAACAATAGCGGAACGGGAAATAACCAGTTTAAAATTATTAATGCTTTATAATATGCCCATAATAGGAGACTTCAATTTTTCAAATTTATGTAAAATACATAAAATAATATTTGATGATATGTATGAATGGGCTGGGCAGATAAGGCGCGGATATTTTTTATCAAAAGGGAATTCAATATTTTGCCGTGGGATGTATATTACAGAAAACACAAATAAAATATTTGGAAATATTTCGAAGGAAAATAATTTATGCGGGTTAAAAAAAACACAATGCATAGAAAAAATACGTCTCTAAATGAGTGTTTTACAGTAGTTTTATGGCATAAAATGAGGGTAAAATTTTGCATGAAAGTGTTTCCCGACAGTCTTAACATACATTATGTGCAATTTTTCTAAACTATTTATTGACAAAAAAATAATTAGAATATACAAAACGAGTTTTTAAATGAACTATGTAGTGATAATCATTTTTTCTTTGATATGGCCTGGTTTAGGTCAATTGTACCTTGGAAAATATAAACAATTTGCAATCTTTGCGGTAATTGGCTCAATTATGTCCATTATATTTTATTCGTAATGTGTCCACATTCTGATAATCTTTACAGTTCTTTCATCTTCATAAATTTGGTAAATTAATCTGTGCTGTATATTAATTCTTCTGGAATAAGAACCAAGTAGATCGCCCAGCAATTTTTCATACGGTGGCGGATTTTGATAGGGATTATTATGTAGTATTTCAATAAGTTTCATAACATTGTTCTTGAGGCCAGCTCTATTTATCTTTTTTACATCCTTCTTTATCTGAGAGGAATATATTATTTGATACATTTTACCATTCTATCTCTCTGGAACAATTTTCGATTTTTTCTTGCATACCGGCAATGATTGACTCTTTCATTCCTGGTATAGAGTTTAGATAAAGCGTTTCTTCAATGGAACGCCATACATCCTCGGAAACTAATACCGCCGATGAATTTGTACCGGCAATAGTTATCGGTTCAAATGTATTTTGGACATCATCTAAAACCGTATCTAAATTTTCTTTTATCCTTGAGATACTTAATACAGTCATTTTGGCCCCTAAAAATATTTATTAATGATAAAATAATTCTTAAAAATAGTTTTGTCAAGACTAAAAAATGATATTTCAGTGTATAAAGGCAAAATGGCGCTTCGCATAACATACAATTTACGCTGCGCCGCAGTAGCGGCTTGGCCTACGAAAAATCCCAGTCGGTGCAGTAGCGCCTTTGTGGAGTTTTTCTCCACCACATTTTTGCAGTTGCTGGAGACCTGCGGTTTCCTTTAGTGCGGACGAGCTTGCCAAACAAAGTAAAGTCCAATACTACCCGAACCCTCTGAAAGATGGAACAAACCGAAGGGGCCTCAAGGAGTGCAAAGCGTTTGGGCAAAGGCGCGAAGCATCACAAACTCCGGGGCCTGCTCCCCTACGGGAAACTTGGGCCGGGGTTCCCCTACGGATAGCGGCGCTTGAAGCCCCCCACCCGGGCGGAGGCGGTGACGTTGAGGGGGGACCGTTCCCCCCGGGCCAGATACCGGTAGCCGATACCGGCGATCATGGCTCCGTTATCCCCGCAGAGGTCCGGGGGGGGAAAGATACAGCGGAGTTCCCCCTGTTCGGCGAGTCTGGTGCGGAGGTATGAATTGGCCGCCACCCCGCCCCCGGCAACGATGGTTTTAAGCCCCGTGTCCTCGGCGGCCCGGAAGAGACTGCGGAGGAGTATTTCCACCGCGGTTTTCTGGAAAGAGGCGGCTATGTCAGCCCCTTCACGCCGGGCAATGTCGGCAGCCCCATCGGCGGAGTTTGGCGCGGTCAACGTGCCCTTCACCCTGAATTGTTCCAGTTGATTGATAACCGCAGTTTTGAGCCCCGAATAGGAAAGGGCATAGCGGTTTCCCCCTTTATCCAGATTGGGCATGGGGAAACGGAAGGCCCCGCTGTTCCCGGATTGGGCAAGCTTATCGATAACCGCCCCGCCGGGATACCCAAAACCGTAATATTTGGAAACCTTGTCAAAGGCCTCCCCTACGGCATCGTCGATGGTGGTCCCCAGAACCGTGATATCATCAAAATCATCCACCCGGCAGATAATACTGTGCCCCCCGGAGACCAGAAGCCCCAAAAAGGGGTAGGAAGCCTCCGGAGGGGAACCTCGGTCTTCGACTTCGGCGGAGATCCCCGGAGGGACCGGACCCTCCACATGCAGCCGGGAAGCGTACAGGTGGGCCAGCATGTGGTTTACCGCGATAAAGGGAAGGTCCCGGGCCCAGGCAAAGGCCTTGGCAAAGCTCAGGCCCACCAGCAGGGAACCCAGAAGCCCCGGATGGGCGGTGACAGCCACCCCCTCGACCCCCTCGGGGCCGATGCCGGCCTTGTCCAGGGCTTCTTTTACCACCCCGTAGATCCATTCGGTATGCTTGCGGCTTGCGATTTCAGGGACTACCCCGTTGTAAACAGCGTGAAAGGGAATTTGGGTGGCAACCACATTGGATAAGACCCGCTTTCCGTCTTCCACCACCGCCGCCGCGCATTCGTCGCAGGAGGATTCGATGCCTAAAACCTTCACGGTGTATCAATCCCAGGGGTCTTCATCGTCGAGCCCCATCATAAAACGGGAAATGGTGGAAAGCGAGTACCCCTGCTCTATCAATTCAGGGTACAGCTCCTCCAGGGTGGCCGCCAGTTCATTTGACCAGGTATGGCCAATCATCACCGCTGTCCCGGTACGCCGGGCCTTTTGCAGCCCCTCCCCCACATACCGGATCATGGAGGACTTTTCCTGAATATTATCTAAAAACACATCCCGCTCCCCAATCTTTATTCCCAAACGCTTTGCGGCCGCAGGCGCCGCCGTATCTGCAATGGTTCTTGAATCTAAGAAATATATGCCATGTTCACGGCACAGGGCAAGCACCGTTTCCATCATTTCCGGGTCCATGGTTATCCGTGAACCCTGATGGTTATTCATACCCGCCACCGGCCCTATTTCAGCCAAATTCCGCGCCAGCACTTCCCGGACCGCAGCGGGGCTCATCCCCATATAGATTGCCCCGGGCCCCGGATTCTGCCCCCCGACCGCCTCCATGGGCTGGTGGAGAAACACCTCCTTGCCGGCGGCCCGGATACGCCGGGCCGCCTCCGCCGAATAGGGCAGCCCCGGCAGCACCGCAATGGTCAGCGACCCGGGGAAACGGAGAAAGGGCTCCAACTCGCGGAGGTTATTCCCCGCATCGTCTATCACAAACATCAGGGTCCCCCGGTTCGGGACCGGTTCCGGCCGTTGGGGCGGCTGCGCTGCAGGCCGGACCGCCGGCTGAACGCCGGGCCGGGTTGCAGGCGCAGGCTGGGGCCTTACGGCGGGCGCAGGTTGAGGCCCCGGCTGGCTCCCGGCAGCGGGTGCAGACGGAGACCGGGACCCGGCAGCGGGTGCAGGTTGAGGCCTTACGGCGGGTGCCGGCGCAGGACTGACGGTGCGGGCCGCAGGCTCAGGCCCCGCAGGGGGCTGTGATTTCTGCTGCGGAGCAGGCTTTGCTGCCGGAACAGAGGGCGCAGCCGGAGCTGCAGGAACCACCCTTTCGGATGGGGAGAATTCCGGGACCGGTTCCGGTACGGAAAGCGGTGTCCCATCCGCAACAGATGGCGCGGAGGGCATTGACTGCGACGCCTTATCAATTTGGGGTGAACGGGTAAGAGACAGGGTAATTGAGACAAGGACGGAAAGGACTATCATCGCTATGGCGCAGAAGAGAAGGGGCGCCCGGTCTTTTAGGGTTAGTTTTTTGGCTCTGCGCCGGGGGTTTCTTTTGTTACCGATTTTTTTAGGGGCCGATTTTTTAATAGTCCGCTTTCCCGGAATCTTTTTGTTCACTGAACAAAAGATACCGGGAAAGGCCTCTTAGGTCAACAACACGCTATTAACAACGTTCAGCATCTTTCACCTTATTTAACAAGACCAATGGTATTTTCCCAATCGTAGTAAGACGCGCGGTATTCAAATATGGCGCTATGCAGGCCAAGCCGTGCCGACCCGAGTTTATTGATCGCATCGGCGACGGTTAATTGTGTCGCAAGGCCATTGGCGTAGGCTGTTTGTGAAAGTGAGACCGCCCGTTCTGCGGCGGCCACAATAAGCCGCGCCGATTCCACCCGCTGCGCCGCCTCCTTAAACCGGAGCGACAATTTGGAAAGATCGCTTTCTATTGCCTCCCGCCTGTTTAAGAGGGCAACATCCGCTTTATCCTGTTCCAGTTTGGCGGCC
Source organism: Spirochaetia bacterium (assembly GCA_025997875.1). Taxonomy (GTDB): domain Bacteria; phylum Spirochaetota; class Spirochaetia; order Treponematales; family Breznakiellaceae; genus BNUT01. The sequence continues at coordinate 40,169 of BNVE01000013.1, read as the reverse complement.
TCCATTCGCGCAAGGCGGTATCCCCCCGCAAAAAGCGGTATACTTATCTTAAGGCTTAACGCTGCGGAATCAAAAGCATAATCTCCCACAAGGGAACTACTGTTCCCAGAACTACTGTTCCCAGAACTACTGTTCCCAGAACTGCCGTTACCCATGCCCCCCAGGCCATAGGAAAAAGAGGCTGAGGCAGTTGGCAGGAATGCGCCGGCCGCAGCCCTGCGATCAAGGTCCGCCATTTCCCGTGTCAGGGTAAGCATGCGGTAATCGTGGCGCAGGCCCAGCACGGTTTCCAGCGCCGGAACATCGGGGATTGCCGGCAGATCTTCCGGGGGCTCCGTAAGGGTGACGGCTTCCGAAAGGGGAATGCCTGCCAGATTGCGAAAAGCAATAAGGGCCAGTTCGGCGTTTTTCTGCGCCTCCGCTGTGGAGGTAATTTTGGTTTTCCAATCCACCTCGGCCATTAACAGGTTCAGTTCCGTATCAGCGCCGGCCCGGTATTTTCGTTCCGTGCTTTCATAAATATCATGGCTTAAACGCTCCGAGGCTTCCATAATTTCCACAACCATAAGAACCAGTTGTGTTTGGGCGTAGAGTTTTTTTGCCGCGCTTTGGATGTTTTGTTTTACCGCTTCCGAAGACTCTTCCCGTATGGCCTGTCCTTTGCGGGCCTTGTTGTAGTTGGCAATGGCGCCCGCGTCAAAGAGGGTTTGCGTAACGCCAAGGCCAAAGGTCAGTTCATTATCGTAGTTTGAATCCACATCCTGATAGACCAGGGGGCCGCCTCCGGGTAATGAAGCAACCGGGGTAGAGCGCATACTGTCAAGAAAATTGCGGCTGTATCCCCCCTGAAGGCCGATGGCCGGCAAAAATGCCGCCCGCGCCTGGGCTACGCTGGTTTTTGCAAGGGCAATTTCTTTTGAGGCAAGGGCAATATCGGGGTTGTACTGTCTAACCCGTGCAAGGTAGGCCGCCAAATCGTATTCTCCCGCTTCTACAATAAGATATACTGTAAAGAACAGCATTACTGAAATAAAATTCCGTTTCATATCATTTTCCTTTTTTCCGTTAGATTTACTACGCCCTGCGGCGTTTTCTGCTGACCACAAATTCAAGGCAGGGGATGAGCCAAAGGGTCATGATAGTAGACGAAATAATGCCGCCTATCACAATAACGCCCATGGGCTGCCGCATCTCCGCCAGGGACGCGCCTATTCCCAGGGCCATGGGTATCATGCCCAGAATGATTGCAATATTGCTCATCAGTATGGGTTTTAGCTTTGCGGGGCACGCCTTGATCAGGGCCTCCTGTACCGTAAGCCCCTGAATTTTAAGCTGATTGTAATAATCCAGCAGCAGTATGGCGTTGTTCACCACAATACCAACCAGCATAACAATACCGATCATGGCGATATTGTTGAGCACCGTATTGGTGATAAGGCACCCTGCGGCAACGCCGATAAGGGAGAGCGGTACGGTTGAGAGGATAAACAAGGGCTGTGACAGGCTTTCCAGAACCGCCGCCAGAAGCATATACACCAGCAATATGGCGGTAAGAAAAACGATTGCCATGCTTATCATGCCTTCCCCCATGGCGTCCGAGAGTCCCGCCTGGCTTATGGTGTAGCCTTCCGGCAGATCAAGCTCTTCCGCAGCGCGCATAACCTCCGGGAGAACGGCGCCCTGGGTGTAATCGGGCAGAAGTTCTGCGGTGATTTCAACGGTCCTTGATTTGTTGAACCGCATGATCATGTTATAGCCGTTTTCAAAATGAACATCCGCATAACGGGACAGGGGGAAAATACCGACGCCGGTTAAAATAGGTATGTTCCGCAGATCCTCAATGTCATGCAAACCTGAATCGCCCATCTTTACCCGTATGTCATACTCCTCGCCCTTTTCCCGGAAGGTGGTACTGACCATCCCGTCCAGGGCGGCGCGCAGGGATACTGCAACTCCCTGCACGGTAAGGCCGTCCTGGGAAATCTGTTTACGGTTAGGCACAAAAACAAGTTCACGTTTACCGGCTTTGGTGTTTATGGCGGTATTCATAATCCCCGGAATGGCCTGCATCTTCTTTCGCAGGGTATTTCCCAGTTCCTGCAGTATGGCGCTGTCGGCGCCCCGCAGGTAAAGGTCGACAGGCGCTCCCTGGGCAATCACCATTTCCGAAGGAGCCACAACCCTGATGTCGGCGCCGGGAATATCGGAAAGGGTCCTTACCATGGCGGCGGCAAGATCGCTGTTGCTTAAGCGGCGTTTTGTTTTGGCAACCAGGGACAGTTCCATCCGGGCAACGCTTACATCCTTTTCCATGGACCCGGCGGCTCCCAGATTGGTAAGTATGGTCTGTACCTCCCGGTATTGGGCAAGCCGGTTCTCGATTTCCGCAAGCAGCAAAGCTGTTTTTTCAAGTCCGCTGCCCTGGGGTAATTCAACATCAACCTGGATTCTGCCGCCGTCGCTTTTTGGGACCAATTCCATCTTTATGCCGGAAAAGGCAGCTATGCTCAAAATGAACACGGCAAAGACAACCAATACAAAAAACCCGCTTCGGCGTTTCCTTTTAATCAGAAAGGAAATTGATGTACCATAACACTTTTCCAGCCATTTGAAAAAGGCTTCCAATTTCTTGCTGATGACGCCGTCCTGCTTTGTTTTTTCCGGAAGGAGGCGGGAAGCCAAAAGGGGGGTTACGGTAAAGGAGACAACTATTGAGAAAACCGTGGAAATAACCACCGTATAGGCAAAGTGACTAAGAATTTGTCCCATGGCGCCCTGCATGCTGCCCAGGGGCACAAACACCACTACGTTGGTCATGGTAGAGGCGATAACCGCCATTAACACTTCCCTGGTTCCCACCGCCGCAGATTCAGCGCGGGAGAGGCCCTGTTCCTTATGGCGGAAAATGTTTTCCAGGACCACCACGGAATTCGCCACCAGGGTACCCACTGCGCAGGAAAGCCCCATAAGAGAAAGTACATTAATACTGATTCCCATGGCCTTCATTACCAGAAAAGTTGAGATCAGTGAAAAGGGCATGGAAAGGGAAATGATAAGGGTGGAACACCAATCATGGAGGAACACAAAAAGCACGAGTCCGGTCAGAATGATCCCCATGACAAGATTACTCAAAGTATCATTAACACTATCACGGATAAACCCGGCGTCTTCCCGGATGACCTTAAGTTTGATTGTCCCGCCCATTTCTTTTTCAAGACGAGGAATGACCTTCATAATGCCATCAACCACACTGACGGTGTTGGCGCTGGGATTTTTCATAACCCGGAGGAGCAGCGCGTGTTCGTTCCGAACATTTTCGTTCCGAACATTTTCGTTCCGGGTATCGGCGATTTTGTCCAGGAAGATTGTCCGTTCCCGCACCTGCTCATGCCCATCCCGTATATCCGCAAGCTGTCTGAGTTTAAAGACGCCGGCCCTGGTGGGTATATCAAGGTTTTCTATTTCCTCAAGGGAACTTAACTCCCCTCTGAACCGGACCGGTACATCCTGATCATCAATGCCGATATTTCCGCCGGGAATTTCCATGTTTGCCCTGGCAAGGATAGCGCCGATCTGTTCAACCGGCAGGAAGCGTTCAAATACTGCGGAGCGGTGAAGCTCTACGCTGATTTCGCGCTTTTGGCCGCCCAAAACTTCTATGGTTCCCACTCCGGCAACCTGGGAGAGCCGGTCTCGCACCACGGTTGACGCATAGGCGTAGAGTTCCGTATCGCTCATGGCGCTCTCAAAAATGATATTCATCACCGGGGCGCCCGATGTTATATCCATTTTTGATACAACCGGTTTTTGTACGCCCGAAGGAAGATCGGCAATAATAGCGTCGATCTTGTCTTTTACTTCCTGAAGCGCAAGGTTTTCATCCTTACCATCCTTGAAGCTGGCGGCAACAATAGAAACACTGTCCATTGAGTATGAGGTAACCGAATCAAGTTCGCCGATGGAAAAAAGCTGATCCTCAATCTTTTTGGTAAGCTGTGTTTCTATTACCAGCGGGCTTGCCCCCGGATACACGGTTTGTACCGATACTACCGGAACCGCCGTCTCGGGAAGCAGGCTTACCGGCAGTGTGGTATAGGCTATGATCCCGAACAGTACCAGGGCAAGGGAGCCCATCAGCACGGTTACCGGCCGCTTTATGGAAAGGTCAACAATGGACATAATTTACCGTCCTTGAGCGGTACTTCCGGCGAAGCTCCCCGCGGAGGCTATTGTGGCGGGAACTGTATTTAAATTTGTTCCCGTAGAAAGACGCTGTAACCCGTCACAAATGAGCATGTCACCCTCATGGAGACCGCTTTTTATTTCAAGGACAAGTCCCCGTTCCTGTCCTACCTGTACGGCAACCTGCCGGGCAATATTTCCTTCGCTTATAAAAGCCGAATAACCCTTTTCGGTTGATAAAAGCTCGCTGCGGGAAAGCACCAAAGCCTTTTCGTTACGGTAGGTTTCCACCGCAATATCAAGCCCCATGCCGCTGATGAGCCGCCGGTCATCCTTCGCATCAAAAAAGGCGGTTACCGGAAAGGCCTGCTTCTGGCTGTCCATGATCAGGGAAACCTGGGTTATACGCCCTTCGGTTTTTGAGGCGGCAGTATTACTGTCAATAAACACCCGCGCCCCGGCTGCGATACGGTCGATTTCATCGACCCCAACATAAAAACGCGCTTCGAACCCGGCCTGGCCCGATACGGTAAAAAGAGGCGCGCCGGGCCGGACATTTTCCGTGGGGCGCACATTGATTTGTGTTATGGTCCCCCCTATGGGCGCTTTGACATAAACCATATCGTTGGCGGCCCTAAGGGTTGCCTTCGCCGCTTCATAGCGCATCTTCACGGTTTCAAATTCCTGGCGGGATATATCATTGTTCTTAAAAAGCGCGTTGCTCCGGTTAAAGGCCGCAAGGGCATTCTCATGGGAGAGCAGGGCCTGTTGCAGCTGCTGATTTTCCGCGGAGAACGAAAGGATAAGCTCATCCTGGGCGACCCTATCCCCGACTTTTTTCGGGATGCTCCTGACCACATCGCTTAAGAGCGAATATGCGGTTGATTCGGAACTGGCGTAGATAATTGTGGGATATTTCAGATAAACTGAAAAATCCTCCGCTTCAAGCTGCCGCACGCTGACCGGCTGCCCGTTTTCCGCATAAAGCTGCTCCATGCTTAGCGCCGCTGTTACCGACTCATTATTTTTGGCACAGGAAACAAGAAAAAACACCGCAAAAAACGCAGCAAGACAAAACAATTTTCCAAACTTCACAAACATACCAACCCCCAAAATGTGTATTTCCTGTTTTGTTTCAGGATATGCTATGATTTTAGGGAATGGTTATTGATGAATTGTTAAGCTGATGTTAAAAAAACGTTAATTCGTAAAAAAATATTTGATTCCGGGTCCCAATTGAGGACTGGAATTAACATAGTTTTCATTCCGCCATCTGCCTTTCCATGCGGCTGTATTCTTTAATGCGCCCTTGCAGCAATTTTACAAGCTCTTGATACAGTGCAATACGGGTATTAAACATGGTATCCGAATAGCCTTTGTTTATAAGGACTATTCTTTTTCCAAAGGCAGTCATTGTCTTTATCTTCGGCATATCAATATACTTTAAAATGGTAATATGGCTGAGAAAATCCGCTGCCAGATAACTGTTCGTTACTTTTGCAGCCGCCTCTTTTGAAGCGCGCAAACGGACTATTCGTGTTTTTATTTCTTTAAGAAAATTTTGATTCAAAATGATCTTTTCCCGCAGTTCCTTCGGCGTTTCATAAGCGGTAAAGACAAGTTCCGGCGACCGGGCTCGTAAAAATTCATTCGGGGTTTCAAAATACTGTTTAGGATGGAAGTCAGGAAAATAATCAGATACCGTTCCATCGGTGAGATACAATACCTTATTTACATTATCGTTATCCCGTAAAATAATCTGATGGGTGGTAGCCGCCATAGTATACTGAAATAACTTTTTATCATTGGCAGCATATTTTTCGGTAAGTTCCCGCCTGAATTCTTCGGAAAGTCCCGCAAATGCGCCTTCCGGTATTTCAAGGGTAACAAAAAACAGTTTTGGCGCAGCTTCCTCTGTGCTGCCCCTTCCCGGCAGATAATCCCGCCTGAAGTGGGTCCACAGCTCTACCGGGTGGAATTTTAATATACCGGTTTCTCCATTTTTGGTAATGCGCAAATCGCAGGAACCTTCCAGGATGTTGAAGTTCGGAATCTCATATTCCCAGTCCGCTTCTTTCCCGTTTTCATTCCAGAAGAAACCGCGAAGGCTTACATCAAGAGACTGCCCCCGCTCACCCCGTTCCGCCTGTGTCGCTTGCAGTACTGAATCCTGGGGCAAATTGAGCGGGACCGCCTTGAATTGCCAGGAGTCGGCAAAGATCGCCTTTGTCCAATAGCCCGTCCGGCCTTGTTCATTAAAACCTGCCACCCGAAGTTCCCGTGCGCCGTTTCCCTGCCCATTTTGCAGTACCGTAATGTAAGGAGTAAGCGCAGCGCATCCCGCAAGGGGAATACGCGGCTGGGCTCTCCAATCTTCCGCCGGTAATGCCCATTCGTTCAGATTGGAAAAATAGTTCGTACCGGGCAAATCAGACTTATAGGGCGCGTAGGTGTACTTAAAAAACATCGGGTCGCAGCCGATAATATCAAAATCCGCAAGGCGGGTATACATTTCGCCCGCTTCATTAATGACAAACATGGTCGAGGCGCTTGCCGAAAGGGACACTGCCTTAAAGGCGCCCCGTTCCGGCCCGATATAGTTACGCGAAAAATCAGCCGGCAATCCGGTGTCGGCATAGCAGATTTCCTGCCCGTCTTCCAGTAACATATAGGTCGTGGCAATTTCCATGGTACCGTTGTGATGCTGATTGCCAAAGGCATCCTCGTAATACAATACTTGATTATTCCGCTTGCCCAATGCCCAGCTAATGTTTTTTGCCGTCCGGGAATCAAGGAAAAGCTGTTCCCCTTTAGGCCACCCCTGCCGATCATGCCACATATTATTCCGGCGGGCGATGTTCTCGTCAAAGCAAAAGCGGTAAAATCCGCCCTCATCTGAAAGCGCGGCCAGCTCATCCGCATCGGCGGATATTTCCACGATTTTCTTTGGCTGATTAAAACGCGGATTATGCGCCACATGGGGCAGCCCCGCTTCGGCGTGTGGTTTGGCGGATCTACCCAGGGCAATCTCATCAAAAAGAGCCCATTCTTTCGGCTCTTTTATTTTTCTTCCAAAAACAATGGGAAACGGGCCGTTTACGGGATCGATTAACTTGTAATAGATCAAACCATCTTTAAGTATGTAATAATGGTATGTATTGAAGGTTTGCGTTTTTGTTTTGATATACACCGCTGCCGGAAAATCGCCGTTTATATCCTCAACGGCGTTTTGCCTGCGGTACTCCCGCAGAACCGGGGCGTCAAGGTCACGCAGGGCCGCTTCCATTGATGCGCAGGAGGACAGGGCAAGTATACTGAATATCATTGTTATGGGTTTAAACAGCTTCATAAACAAAAGCAGCCGCCCCGGTCAGACCGGGACGGGATTGCATCCCTAGTTTGCCTGAACAACTTTGCCGGTGGCGATAACTTCTGAGTTTTGAGGGTCTTCGCTCCTGCCGGTCACCCAGACAATATCCTGTATATCAACCACTCCGGGATACCTTTGCCGGGCCGCTTCCAACAGCTTGATGTAGGCCTGGGTAGTAACGGCTTTTTTGTTAAACGCCGAATCCCAGCTCTGTGCCGTAAAACTGGTTTGTACCACGCCGTTCACTATTTCCCCGGCCGGCGCCTGAATGGCGGCGCCGGTGGCGAAAATTTCCCTGTTTTGATCGCCGGCCTTACCGCTGGTTTTCCAGACAATATTTTGTATATCAACTGTGCCGGGGTGCTTTTGCTGGGCCGCATCCAATAACCTGATGTAGGCTTGGGTAGTAACGGCTTTTTTGTTAAACATCGTGTCCCAGATCGATGCTGCAAAAGTGGTCCGTACCACGTTGTTCGCCGCTTCTTCAGCCGGTATTTGCATGATCTTACCGCTTGCAAGGATTTCACTGTTTTGCGCGTCAAGGCCCTGGCCTTTGGTCCACACAATATCGCGGACGTCAACTGTTGCACCGTATTTTTGCTGTGCCGCTTCCAGCAGCGTACTGTACGCCTTTGTATCAACGACTTTTTTGTTAAACAATGCGTCCCAATGCTGCGCCGTAAAACTGGTCTGTACCGTACCGATTGTCTGTTCCTGCGCAGATACGATACCTGCGGCCAGAATCGCCGCGAGACATACAAAGAAAACCTTTTTCCCTGCCCAATTAACCGTTACCTTCTTCATCTTTACACTCCTGATACTGATTGGAACCAAAGGTTCCGGAACCTTTGATTCCATTTTTCCGGTCAACGCCAGAATATGTTATAAATATGGGATAGAGATGTTGATGGTTTGTCAAAAATTTGTTAAGGAAATGTTAATTCGTAAAAAACCGGTGTTTTTTTAAATTTTCAGGCGGACCGTGAATGCCGTGCCCTGTCCCGGTTCGCTGTCCACGCTGATTTCGCCGCCGGTAATCTCGATGACCCTTTTCACCATGGCAAGCCCCAGGCCGTTCCCTTCGCCCGAATGGGATGTATCACCCTGATAGAACTTGTCAAAAATATGTTTCGCTGTTTCCGCATCCATACCGCAGCCGTTATCCCTTACCGTAACAAGGGCAAGGCCATCCGCCGCTTTCAGGGATAGTACGATAAGCCCCCCCGGTTTGGTAAATTTGACCGCGTTTGAAAGCAGGTTATTCCAGACGATTTCCAGCATACCCGGATCATAATGTACCACCGCCTCGTCCAAATCTGCGTCAAAGGTGATGCCCCGTTCTTCCCACAGGTCCTCAAAGGCAAGGGCGCAGCGGCGGAGCTGTTCGCCCAGATCGTATGAGGCCGCCTCGGGTACAATCTCCTGATTTTCCAGCTTGTTCAGTTTAAGGATATTGGAAACCAGGGCCGATAGTTTCTGCGTTGCATCCACAATGGTTTTTGCATAGTCCCGGCGTTCCTCAATGGTCAGGGTGTCGCTTTGCAGCGCGGCGGCGTAACCCTGTATGACCGAAAGGGGGGTCTTAATCTCATGGGAGACATCGGCGATAAAGTCATTCTTCAATGTTTCAATATTGGCAAGTTCCGCCGCCATGGTATTAAAATCATCGAACAGGACCTCAGTATAATCTTTCTTGCCATCCTTACGCATGGGGGCGATACGTACCGAAAAATCCCCTTGTGTAATTTTTTTTGCACCCTCGCTGAGATGCCGCAGGGGGCGTTCAAAATAATAGCGCCGTATGACGGCGCTGAATATCATTAAAATTGTGGCAACCAGAAAAAGATAGCTTACCATGATGAATATCTCGATCAGGACAGAATTGCTTGTGTGCGCCGTCATTTCAATGACGGCCAGTAGAAGCCAGATATCGAAACCGCTGATAACGACCAGTATAAGAAACATAATCCAATATTCTCTGGCAGAAAAGGATCTGACGTTCACCCTTGGGTCTTTTTCAAACCGGATGATTCCCCGTCTCATTTTACTACCGCCTTATACCCCAGGCCATGCACGGTGACAATCTCAAAATCATTGCAGCCCTTCAGCTTATCCCGGAGTTTGGTAATATAGACATCCACCGTCCGGGGGGTGCTGTCCGATTCGGTCCCCCAGAATTCATCCATAAGCTGGTTCCGGGTAAAAGTCCGTTTTGGATAGGAGAGGAGTTTGAAAAGCACGTTGAATTCTTTAACCGTAAGGGGAATCTCGGCGCCCGCTACTGTTAGTGTCATCTCATCGGCGTTCATGGTAAGGCTGCCGATGCTCAGTTTTTTTTCATTGGCGATATTTGCCCGGCGGAGCAGGGCCCCCACCCGCAGGGCCAGCTCGTCCATATCCACGGGCTTGACCATGTAATCGTCAATGCCGATGCGGAACCCCTTTTGTTTTGACGATATATCATCACGGGCGGTCATAAACAGTATGGGTATGGTCTTATCCTGTTCCCGCACCATGGCGGCGAATTTGTACCCGTCTATTTCGGGCATCATGATGTCGGAGATGATCAGATCAACCGGACGGTCGGCCATCCGGTCAAAGGCCTCCATTGCGGAATGACACCCCACAGCGTTATAGCCGTGGCTGTTCAGAACGGTACAGACTATCCGGTTGAGCTTTATATCATCTTCTACTACAAGTATGGTAACCATTTGCCTTCCTTACCGGTCGATTATATAATAGAGTTGTTTGATAACTAAGGTATACCTTCTGAAAAATCTTGTCAAATATTCGGAGCGGTCACCGGCGGCATTTGAATTCCGAAAGGTTCTTTCCCTTATTGATCCAGATAATCTTTTAAACGCCGGCTCTGCTTGGGATACCGCAGCCTGCGCAGAGCCTTGGCCTCAATCTGCCGGATCCGTTCACGGGTAATGTTGAAGTAGAGACCCACCTCTTCCAGGGTAAGGGAATACCCGTCGTCCAGGCCGAACCGCATCTTGAGGATCTCCTGTTCCCGGGGAGGCAGGGTGGAAAGTACCCCGGCGATCTCTTCCTGAAGCATGGCGGCGGCGGTCCGGTTCGACGGGTTTTCCACTTCCTTGTCTTCTATAAAATCCTGCAACAGGGAATCATCTTCCTCCCCGACGGGAGTTTCAAGGCTGATAGGTTCCCGGGCAACATTTTTTACCGACTTTACCCGCTGGGCGGTCCAGCCCAGGGTTTCGGCGATTTCCTCATCCCTAGGCTCCCGGCCCAGGGTCTGCAAAAGAATTTTTGATTCCCTGGACACCTTGTTGATCTGTTCGATCATGTGGACCGGCACCCGGATAGTCCGGGCCTGATCCGCGATGGACCGGGTGATGGCCTGCCGTATCCACCAGGTAGCATAGGTGGAGAACCGGAAACCCTTGTGGTAGTCAAACTTTTCTACCGCCTTGATAAGGCCGATATTTCCCTCCTGCACCAAATCAAAGAAAAGAAGCCCTCGGTTGGAATATTTTTTGGCGATGGATACTACCAGGCGGAGATTCGCCCTGATAAACCGATCCTTGGCTTTCTTCATCATTACCCGTCCCCGGTTTATCTCCCTTGCCATAAGATTGATATTTTCTGTAGAGTCCTCAAACTCCAATTCAATCTGCCAAAGTTTTTTATCCATAACCTGGATACGCTGGATCAGTTCCTTTATCTCATCAGAGCCAAGCCCCAGTTCAGACTCCAGCTTCAGCCGTTCCTCCCTGATGGTCAGGCCCCGGCCCAGTACCCGCAGTTCCTTAAGGGAACCCACCCGGAGCTGCTTTTCAATCTGTTCCCGCTCTTTCCTGTACTTCTTTATTTTTTTTACCGCCCGGATAAACTTTTCCGAAAAGGCCGCAATCTCGTCGGGGTGAATTACTGCGCCTTCGATCACCGAAAGGATTCGGCCCCGCAGCAGCCTGAGTTCCTGATCCTCAAAAATATCCTCCCCACGGGTGATAAGCTGCCGCTTGCCTTCAATGTAGCTTCTCAGGCTCCCCCCGATAAGCTTAAGCATTCCCCGGTAGAACAGGCTCAGGCGGCGGCGCTCGCTAAAGTATTCAATAGCTTCCTTTTTGGTTGTCGGGCCCAATTGCCGGGGGTCCTTCCTGGAAAACACCCGGTGGTGGATATGGTAAAATTCCCGGATAACCATTCCCGACTTCTTGATAACCCCATTGATGATATGTTCCCCGTTTTCTATCTGTTTGGAGAGCTCCACCTCCTGCCCGGCGCTCAGGAGATGCTCCTTCCCGATTTCCCGCAGGTACATCCGCATGGGGTCGTCTGTTGAGGAATCCTTCCCGTTGTAGGCCAGGTTTTTTTTAGTTGTGTCCTTTTCCCGGCCCTCCGCGGCAAAATTTGCCGGGGGTTCCGGCTCGGAGCCCTCAATGTCCTCATCAACAAACCGGACATGATTTATGTTAAGCAGGGTAAGGACCTGTTCCATCTTGTCGGAATTGGCGATATCCTCGGGCAGCAAAAAATCGGAAAGTTCATCATAGGAAATGCTTTTCTTTGTCTTCGCGTATTCAATTAAGGTTATAACAGCAGAATCCGGCGCCGTATCTGCCGGCATCTCCAGGACCTGCTCTTTTCCGCCGGAGACTGCCGGCAGCTCAGTATGGTCTTGCATTTCCATCATCCTACGCTCCCTATCCACCTTCATCTTTGAAAAAAACAACTATGTAGGAGGCTTTATACGTAGGTTGATACGAGGAAAGCTGCCCGAAAACCGACAATCTAACAGGTTTTCCCTTTAGGAAAAACAGATGACTGATACTATAAGTATAGGGGTATTTACAAATTTTGTCAAAAGGGGGCGCAGGGGCCTCTTTCTGTAAATCCACCGTGAATATGTTACTTGTTGCAATTCCGACTCCCCAGCTTATATTGGACTTGTTCGATAACTGAAGTTATCGAACAACTCTATTGCTTTTTTCCAGGATTTGTCCTATGAATTTAATATAAGTGCAAACAAAGCGGATGCCGTTTGTGTGACAAGATTTTTGTGGCGTATAGTCTCTGACAGAAGGGAGGAAATGATGACGCAGAAAACACATGCCAATGAAATAATCCTCTATCAGCCTGACAATGCAGTAAAGCTGGAAGTGAGGTTAGAGAATGAGACGGTATGGCTGAACCGCCAACAGACAGCGGACTTATTTGACAGGGACATTAAAACAATTGGCAAACATATCAATAATGCTTTGCAGGAAGAGCTGGCAGGCCTTTCAGTTGTCGCAAAATTTGCGACAACTGCGGCAGACGGTAAAACATATCAAGTTGAATATTATAATCTTGATATGATTTTATCTGTTGGATACCGGGTAAGATCACAACGAGGTATTCAATTCAGAATTTGGGCCAACAAGGTCCTAAAAGAATACCTGCTCAAGGGCTACACTATCAATCAGCGTTTTGAACGCATTGAACAACGGTTGGGTAAAACCGAAGAAAAAATTGATTTCTTCGTAAAAACCGCATTGCCTCCTGCAGAAGGCATTTTTTATGATGGTCAGATTTTTGATGCATATACTTTTGCCGCCCACTTAATAAAAAGCGCAAAAAAATCAATCATATTGATAGACAATTATATTGATGAAACCGTCTTAACCATTTTATCAAAACGAAAAAGCGATGTCGATACGATTATATATACAAATAAAATTTCACATCAGCTGCAGCTTGATTTACAAAAACATAATGCTCAATATCCGTCAATCACTGTCAAAACATTCAAAAAATCACACGATCGCTTTCTGATTATTGACAATACAGTATATCACATTGGCGCGTCTCTAAAAGACTTAGGCAAAAAATGGTTTGCGTTCTCAAAAATGGTATTGGATGCAGATGAATTGTTAAAGAAGATTAAATGATGGAAGTAAAACCGGAATTTATTGCGGGCAAAAAAAATGAGTAATATCGCTGCCCGCAGACAGCAACATTACTCATTCACGCTAAAGGCGCGGCTTATTCCTGATTATCCTGCGTACACGCAGCTCTTAAGCTCGTCGGCGGAACCGCGCATCTTCTTAAGGGCCTTTATTTCAATCTGGCGGACCGTTTCCGGGGAAAGCCCCATCTTGTCGCCGATGGTTTTAAGGGTGTGCTGCTCGCAGCCGTTCAGCTGATACCGGTAGGTAAGTATCCGCCGCTCCCGGTCCTTCAGACGCTTAAGGACGCGCATGGTATCGGTACGGGAGGATTTCCGCAAAAGGGCCCGTTCGGGATTATAGGTATAATCTTCGTGAAGGTCAGAAGCGGTGGTGGTTTCTTCAAACACCATATCCAGGGATATAAGGCCGTTGGTTACATTAAGGACCTTTTCAACCTCTTCCAGAGAGACCCCCATGGCCTCGGCAATTTCCCCGATACCGGGAGAACGCATAAGGGATTGGCTTAAGGAATAATAGGTTTTCTGAATCCGCTGAAATAACATTTCCTTGCGGTGGGGCAGGCGGATAACCCGCTTTTTATTCGTTATGTACCGGGAAATAGACTGCCGGATCCACCAGTTGGCATAGGTTGAAAAACGGATATTCCTGCGGTAATCATATTTTTCCACAGCCCGCATAAGGCCCACGTTTCCTTCCTGTATAATATCCATAAGGGGAATTCCACTGGGAACATACGCACGGGCTATCTTGATAACCAGCCGCAGATTGGCTTCTATCAGCCGGCGGCGGGCATCCTCATCACCTTCCTTAATCCGTTTTGACAATTCCAGGGCTTCCTCAAAACTCAAAAGAGGGATAGTCTTGATCTGATTGAAATAGGCCTGTAAACTGTCAAATTCCTGTCCTGCATCGTCATCTTTTGTCATAAATGCCTCCGGATTGCCCACCAGCACATCCATATTATATATGCAGATTTTGTGCCAAGATCGAAATTATTTTTCCGAATGTTTGTAACTCCTTATATTATATAGAATTAAAAAATATGGAGATTTTAAACATTTTGATTGTATTGATGATTTGTATGAAATTTTATACTATTTCCATTTTTTAGTGTATGGAAAATATAACGATTCAGTGTTATACTTGAGGTACAATGGTTTATGGGATCATCGCCCGGGAAAAGGGCAAGGATGTGCACTATTCTATTACCTGGTCCCCCCTTTCCCGGGCGGACCGGTGGGCCATTAATACCACGGTTCCCGCCATAGCGGGGGTTTACGAGATTTACTGGATGGATGACCACGATCACCTGCGGATGCTGAGTGTGGGGGTTACCCATTACGGCGGTTTGCGGTCGGAACTCCGCCGCCTTACGGACCCTGAACTGATTGGGGATGGGCGGACCAGGAAAATCCTGGAGGACGAGGAAATCTGGTTCCGTTATGCCCCCTCCAATTCAGCGCCAACCATGGCGGATGTGGTGTGGTTTTTCCGGAAGACCTATTTCCCCGAAAACCCCGGGGTGGACCATTCGGGACGGTACGAAAAAATTTATATGAACGAATCCGCCCCGGACAAGCTTATCTGGGTTCCCTAAAATGAGTAATCTTGGGTATGAATAACTAAAGAAGAGTAATGCAAAATGATTGAATATGTGGTACCGAGCAACATTGATGACCGAATTTTAACCCGGGCGGTGCAAATTCTCAATGAGGGGGGGCTTTTGGCGCTGCCCACGGATACCAGCTGGAGCCTGGCCTGTTCCCTTAAATCCCGGGAGGGGATAAAAAAGCTCAGAGCCCTGTCCAATGAACGGGATGAACGGCATTTTACCCTGCTCTGTTCGGATATTTCCCAGTTTGGGGAATTTTGCAGCCTGGATAATACCCGGTTCCGGCTGATAAAGCGCCTCTCCCCCGGGCCTTATGTGTTTATCCTTAAAACCCTGCCGGGCACGGAAAAAGCCCTGGGCCTGCGCCGCCGGGAAGCGGGGGTCCGTATCCCCGGGTATCCCCTGCCCCTGGCGCTCATTAAAATGCTGGAACATCCCCTCTATTCGGTCACCGCAAAGCAGAGCATGGTTTCCGGCTACCAGGACCCCTTCGGAGATGCGGAAGAGGACAGGGATGAAGCCGGCGCGGAGCTGCCCCCCATCCCCGAGGAGAACCTTTTTGAGGGGGGCTGGGAACTGGAAGGCATACCGGGGGTAGACCTTATCCTTGACGGCGGGGAAGAACAAAACCGGATATTTTCGACCATTCTGGATATATCCGGGGATGAAGTTAAGCTGCTCCGCCAGGGGGCGGGGCCCTGGCCGGTTTAATGTAAAAATACTTAACAGGAGTTGTTTAATGAGAAAAGAATGGGTCCGGGTGGTATTCCGGCGGCGGGTGTTTGTCATAAGCACCCTTTTGGTTCAGATTGCCTTTTTGTTTTTATTGATTGCCCGTTCCGGTATATTTTTTCAGCACCTCGACCGGGCCCTTAATGTATTGAGCATCGTGGTATGTATCCATGTACTCAACAAAAGGGAAAAATCCGCCTATAAACTTACCTGGATTTTCCTTATCCTGCTGATCCCCATCTTTGGGGGCGCCCTCTATATCATCTTCTATTCCCAATCCAATCCCCGCAAGCTCAGGCGGCTTATCGAAACAAGCAACAGCCAAAGCCAACCCTTTTTTTCCCTTCCCGGGGACCAGCTGCCAGCCCTTGTCGAAGCCAACCGGGGATTTTTGCCCCAGGCCCACTACCTTCAGGAATACGCGGGCTTTCCCGTCTATGCCCATACCCAAACCGAGTACCTGGCTTCCGGGGAGGCCTTCTTCAAACGGATCTTACAGGAAATGGAAAAGGCGGAGCATTATATCTTTCTGGAGTTTTTCATCCTCCGCCGGGGACACATGCTGGACCCCATCATTGATCTGCTGGAACGGAAGGCCAGGGAGGGCCTTGATATCCGGCTTATGTACGACGATCTGGGCTGCTTCATGTCCCTGCCCTCCAATTACCGGCAGCACCTGGAAAATCGCGGGATCAAATGCATCGTTTTTAACCGTTTCAAGCCCATCCTTTCCTCCCTGCAGAACAACCGGGACCACCGGAAGATCATAGCCATTGACGGCAAGGTAGCCTTTACCGGGGGCATCAACCTGGCGGACGAATATATCAACGCATTTGAGCGGTTCGGCCACTGGAAGGACGCGGCGATCATGCTCTCCGGGGAGGCCGCCTGGTCCCTCACCCTGATTTTTTTACAGATGTGGAACTTGCGGCAAAAGGAAAAAGAAAACTACCAGGCCCTGTACCCCTGGAAAGACAGCCCCTGCACGGTGGAATCCGACGGCTTTGTCCAGCCCTACGCGGACAGCCCCATCGACGAAGAAAATGTGGGGGAACACGTTTACATTCAGATCATCAACAAGGCCAGGGAGTACGTGTACATCAACACCCCCTACCTGGTGGTGGACGACAACCTGCTTTCCGCCCTGACCCTGGCTGCAAAAAGCGGGGTGGATGTGCGGATCATCACCCCCCACCGCTGGGACAAGTGGATCGTGGCTATCACCTCCCGGTCCTATTACCGCCAGCTCATAAGCGCCGGGGTAAAGGTCTACGAGTATTCAAGCGGCTTTAACCATTCCAAGACCTTTGTCTCCGATGACCGCCTAGCCACGGTGGGCACCACCAACCTGGACTTCCGCAGCCTCTACCTGCATTTTGAATGCGGGGTACTGGTCTACGAAAATCGGGCGGTACAGGCGGTCAAGGAAGATTTCCTTGCCATCATCCCCATCTCCCACCAGGTCACCCCGGCGGACTGCGCCCGGAACGCCGCTCAGCGGATCCTACAAGACGTGCTGAGGATATTTGCACCGCTGATGTGAGAAAATACGTCCCGTAATGCCTCATCGTAAATTCCAAATCTGGCGGAGAAGCTTGCATGATCTGGAAATATGCAGTATATTTAAAGTGCCGGTAAGGGTCGTTATGGATTTAATTCATAGACGTTGGCCAAAGGGGGCGGTTTTCCGCCAGCATTAGGCACCTTATCAAGGCATTTTCCAAAGGGTCCGTACTTCACCCTTATGCAGACCTCGTTCAATTGTTGCAAGATATATCAAACTATCAATCCTTTTTGTAAATAAAATTTTTTTATTCCCCTTTTTATCCGTTTCGGTATGTTGCGCCGAGTCAAATTCATTCAAAACAAGGGGAATAAGCGCAAAATCTTCCGGCTGTATGTCTACCTGCCCACGAAGGGCCTCCCCTTGTCCGTGTTGCTTCTTTATGTGCCGAACATCACTATCGGTGATAAAAATAGTTTGAACATCTGTTCCTAACAATTTTTGAAATTCCGCTTTGAGTCGATCAGATACTGCCAGTTCCATTTTTACAGCGGTATTATTCCCATTCCACACACTCTTTGCCATTGCAATCATGAGGGCAGCTTCTGGGTATGCCTTTTCAATGTTCTTTATATTCATTCCGTAACCATCACCGACACCCCATCCGGTATCGCTACGATGGACGCATTCGGGTTCCCCAGAATTTCCTCCGCCTTCTTCACCGCTTCTTCAATAGAATGGGCAGGGGTCATGTGGAGGTCTCGAACCATTTCGTCGGGGGCATCGGAAATATAGATAACATGAGCGTGCTTTAAAACCCGGGCAAAAATCTGGGACTGCCACTGGTCTATGCGGGTGTTTTCCCTGGGGGTCTTCATGAAGGTGTCCAGCATGCGGTCCAGATTTTTTTCTTCCGCAAAGGTTTTGTGAAATTCCGGGGCGCCGTGGCCGTCGTTGGATTTGGAGAGCATGATGATTACCCCGCCTTTTTTGACGGTGGCTTCCGCGGCGGTCATGCCCTTAACGGCCTGGTAGATGTTCTGATCCAGGGGATAGCCGCCGTTGGTTGAAATGACGATGTCCGCCGGTTTCGCGTCAGCCTTGCATTTGCTTAAAAGGAATTCCCGGCCATCCTTGTGAGCAAGATCACAGTCCCCAGCGGCAGCGTAGATCACTTCCTTGGCGGCATTGATCACCACATTGCAGATAAAGTCCAGCCGGGCGATCCGGGCGGCGTAGAGCATGTCGATGTGGATGGGGTTCCCATCGACAACACCGGTGCGGGCGGCAGGGTGGGCGATAAATTCGGCGTTGTGGTTGTAGACCACGGTCTTGCGGCTGGCAACGCCGGGAAGCACACTTTTGCGGCCCCCGGAAAAGCCCGCGAAAAAATGGGGCTCGATAAAGCCCTCAGCCACGAGCAGGTCCGCCTCCACCGCAAGTTTGTTGAGGATCAGGTCTCCGCCTGAAGGGAGCTTGCCGAGATACACCATGTCCGCAGAATCGCAGTCGTGGAGAATGATCTTCTCCTGCTTCATAATTTCCGGACCGAACTTGCTTTCCAGCTCCGCCCGGGTGGTTTCCCGGTGACAGCCGGTGGCAATCAAAATCGTAATGTCCGCATTGGGGCTGCCCCGACGGATCTCCGCCAGCATCCGGGGGACGATGATTTTACTGGGTACGGGGCGGGTATGATCGCTGGCGATGAGAACTACTTTCTTTTTACCCTCCGCCATCACCCGCAAGGGAGGGGTTCCCACAGGATACTCCAGGGCGAAATCGACCAGTTCTTCCTGAGTTTTTTCCGCCTGGTAGTGGTGCATCCGGGAAACCAGTTCCCCCTTAAAACGGGTGTCGGGGATGGTATACGCTAAAAATTCTTTCCCGTAGGGAAACGAGATGAGCGGCATCCGGTATTGGCCTTGCCTTTAGGAAGCCATCTGCTTGATCAGGGAGAAGTCCCCCCCGGCGGCAGCCCTGATGATGGGACCCATGTACTCATCTACCTTGGAAGCGGAAAGGGGCACGGGCATGTTCTTCAGCTTCATATCCAACTGGGGATCCTTGGCTGCTTCCAGAATTTTATTGATGTAGCTGTCGTTCCACTTGGGCAGGTCCTTGAGGGCGGTAGGCGCCCCGATAGCTTTGCTGAAAGCGACCATGCCCCTGGCAAAGGCGATGCCCAAGGCCTGACCGGAAAGCTTGTCCAGGTCTTCGGAAATATAGCCGTACTTCTTGAAGATGTTCCCCACCAGCCGCAGCTGCTTTTCGATCACCGGGGCGAAGAACACCGCGTAGTAGGGGTTCATCAGGCCGCAGGCGGTTCCGTGACCGGTCAGGTCCACCAGGGAGAAACTGGTCATGTGGGGACCATGTGTCCCGCCCACCATGATGGCATAGCCGCCGAGGTCGGTGGACATGCCGATGGCTTCCCGGGCTTCCATGTCCTTGGGGTCCTTGATGACCCGGGGGGCGTACTTGACGGTCAGTTCCACTGCGGCTGTCGTAAGGTCCGCTGCCAGGTCGTACTTTTCTCTGGGCGCAGAAGCGGGAAGCCCGGAGAAGACCTCGAAGCAGTGGGCAATGGAATCCAGGGCGCCGTCGATGGTGACGGGAATGGGCATGGAAGAAGTCACATTGTAGTCAAACAGCGCGTAAAGGGGCACGATACCATCATCCACCACGAGCTTTTTCTGGCCGATAACCGGATCGGTAATGTTGGAATACTTGGTAAGATGTGCCCCGGAGCTGGCGGCGGTCTCCACCGCGATAAGGGGGTAGAGCTTCTTCCCGGTGGTCTTGAGGGCCTCGGAAACGAGGCCGGTTCCGAACCAGTGATCAATCTCGGGGCTGACGCCGCCCAGGGTGGCGAGGAAGTTGGCGGCTTTGCAGGCATCAATGGTAGAACCACCGCCCACGGCGATGATCACATCGGGCTTGTGGTGGAGGATGTATGTTTCGATCCGGTACACATCAGAGCGGGGGGCATTGGGGCCCGCATCGGGAACAATGACCCCGCCGGCAAGGGACACGCCGGCGCTTTTGAGGGCGTCCACAACCGCATCCGCCACGCTCTTCATATAAGTAGTATTGGAAACCACCAAAGCCGAACAAGGTTCGGCAGCGTTCTTTCCGAATTGGGCAGCCAGCTTTCCAAGCTGGGGCAGCACGCCCCGGCCAAAGACATACTTGTCACCCTTCCACGCCTTCAATAAACCCTGTGCTTTCGTGAATAGTTCGTCCATGATAAAATTCTCCTGCGTTTTTAAACCCCGTATATTAAGGGCTGATTTGATCTAATCATAACAGCTCTATTAATCAAGGACAAGGCTATGGTACGAAGGTTTTAAACTGTTATCCTTCCGCAGTAATCCTGCGGGAGCGTTGAGCCATCTGCCGTCAATGCCGCACCAGGTGGTAATGGCCTTCACCGTTGGATTGGCAAAGAGGATTTCATACATTTCAATTATTTCCCGGGCCTGCCTTTCTTCGCCTTCCGGTATAGTAGGCCATTCGCTTACCTTCCAACCGTTATGGATTTCCAGTAATCAATATCACGGGTAAAAAGACGGATAAAATTATCCATCCCGATAAACCGGGCCCGGAAACCATTGTAATTAAAAAAGGCAAAGCGAAGGATATAAAAAATCGGCACATAGGTAAACAGGATGAAACCCGCCATCATGGGCAAAATCATCATGATTGCCTGACGGGAATCTTTACGGTTAGCTACACGCAGCGAAACCTGTTTCTGCATCACCTTTCTACCCCGGCTCCTTCATCAGATTATTCAAAATGACGGATATGGGCAATATCATTTCCCATGTCACAGTCCGTATTGTCGTTCACAATGATATCGATCACATAGGGCCCCTTGGCTGCAACGGCGTTCTTCAGGGCCTTTTCAAGTTCCTCGTAGGTAAAGACCCGTTCCGCCTTGCAGGCAAAACCTTCGGCGACCTTGACGTAGTCCATCAGGGTTTTGTTTTCCGGCATGGCAACCTGGTATTCATACTGATAGGCGTATTTCTGGTTCTGCCGGATAAGCCCCAGGTAGGCGTTGTTGATGATCAGCACCACCACCGGGAGTTTATAGGCCGCAGCCACCCCAAGTTCCTCTACCAGGAAGGTGAACCCAAAGTCCCCGATATGGCAGACCGTCTTCTTGCCCTTTGAACCAACCGCTGCGCCGATGGCGGCGGGAATGTCGTAGCCCAGGGTGCCTGCCCCGCCCGAGGGGAAGTACTTCCGGGGCTTGTTTACCTTCGTGTACTGGCCGCTCCATATCTGGGTGATGCCGCAGCCCGTGGTGTACTGGGTGTTATCGTCAAAAGCGGCGTTGAGCACCTGGAACACCTCCCGGGGGTCCATCACCTGTTTCCTGGGGTCCGGGGTATGGATGAACTTTTCCCGCAGGGGGGCAAAGTCAGGCTGCTTCCGTTTCCGCGCCCCGCCGGCGGCTTTGGCTGCCGCAAGGAGCAGGGGAAGGGCGTCTGCGGCGTCCGCTACAATGCCAAGCTCGGTTTTGATGATCTTCCCGATTTCCGAGGGGTCGATATCAATATGGATGAATTTCCGATCCCCCTGATAGACGGCGGCGTTCCCCGTATGCCGGTCGGTAAAACGGCAGCCGATACCCAGGACCACATCGGTCCCCAGGAACACCTCGTTCCCACCGGAAGCGGCCCCGGCCTGAATCCCCATCTGGCCCGCATAGAGGGGATGGTCCTCCGGAACGGCCCCCTTGGCCATATAGGTAACAATAACCGGAATGCTCATAAATTCCGCAAATTCGATAAGCTTCTGTTCCGCCCTGGCAAGGACCACCCCGCCGCCCATAACAATCACGGGGTTCTTTGCGCCGTCCAGCAGTTTGATCGCCTTCTCGATAGATTCTGCCGCGGGCCTGGGGGCCTTGATTTTGGAAGGTTTATACAGGGCAGGATCAAATTCAATATCCGCCTGCTGGACATCCAGAGGAAGGTCGATAAGCACGGGCCCGGGCTTGCCGGACACGGCGGTCTCAAAGGCTTCGTGCAGGATGGCGGGAACCGTGTTGGCGTTGGTGATGCACCAGGATTTTTTGCTCACGGTTTTGACGATCTCCGCGATATTCACGCACTGGAAAGCGCCCTTGCCCAGCTGGGCGGTAACGGCCTGGCCGGTGATGGCGATAAGGGGGATGGAATCCTGCCAGGCGGTATACATGCCGGTGACAAAATTGGTCGCCCCGGGCCCGGAAGTACAAAGGGCCGCCGCCAGCTTCCCCGTGGCCCGGTAATACCCGTCCGCCGCGTGAACCGCCGCTTCCTCATGGCGCATCAGATAATGCTTTATCTTTGCCTTCTCCAAATATTTATATAAAGCGTTAATCCCCGCGCCGGGGATGCCGAAGGCATCGGTGACGCCTTCTTTTTCCAGAATTTTGACGATTACTTCTGATACAACCATACATATACCTCTGATAAAAAATTTTACTGGTTCCAATATTTGGAATTATATTTTACTAATCATAAATCCCTTTTCCGGCCCTGTCAAGAAATGCATGACCATATTTACTTATAGGGCACTTCCGCATCAAACCATACATTACCCAATTTAAGGGCCTCGTAAAGTTTTGCATAGGGCAGATCCCGGATTCCCCCCAGGCCGTTCTTTACGCAAAGCGCCGCAGCAGTCCCCGATGCCTGTCCCATGGCCATGCAGGAAACGGTATTCCGGGTAGACATGTGGGCTTCGTGATCACTGGTGATCATCATGCCGATGGCAAAAAGATTATCCAACCCCTTTACCAGCATGGTCCGGTAGGGCAGCCCATAGGTCTTGCCGCCCTTTATCTGTATCCGGGGCGCGGAATCGTGGAAGCCGTAGGAAAAGACCTCGTCGGGATAATGGGTGCAGTTCAGGATTTCATCCAGGGGAATATCATAGTCACATTCGATACAACGGGCCCGCCGTATGGTGATGGTGGAAGCGGTCCGGGCGATAAAGGCATTGGCCGCTCCAGGGATGGTGCTGCGCAGTAATTCTAACGCGGCCTGCTGCCGGCGGCGCAGTTCATATTCCGCTTCCGCCAGGGCGTCCCGGTTTGAGGGGGAAACGGCCATTTTAAAATTTACCTTGATAAACATAAAATAGTTATCGTGCAGGGTGGTGGTAACTCCGCTCATTCCCAGTTCTTTTACCGCCTCGCCAAGTTTGGGATCTATTTTTGCCCAGGCGCCGTCCACCCGGATGATTTGATTTTGCCTGCCGCTCCGGGGGCCGCGGGCATATTCAAAAAGCACACCCTTGTCTTTCAGAAAATCGTAGTATTTATCAATGTCGACGCCGCCCACACCCATACTGTTTACCACGGGATAATCGTTGGGCTCGGAAAATTTTGCCCCCGCACGGGCGGAAATATCCCCGTACCCGGTGGCGTCAATAAAGACCTTACCCAATACCGCTTCGCTGCCCTGATGGCTTTCGGTAACAATGCCGGTAATTCTGCCGCCCTCTTTAATGACATCCACCGCATGGGTATTGAGCAGCGCCTGTACTCCCGCTTCCCGCAGCATTTCCAGGGCAATGAACTTGTAGATTTCCACATCCACACAAAGGGTGTCATTATCATATTCCGGCCGCATCAGGGTCTCGTTATGCCCGGAGCAGCCCCCGGCCCGGAACAGCCGCTGGATAAATTCTTCGGGGATGCCCCGAATCACCATCCGCTTTTCCACATTGAAGGGTTTCCAGAGATTATAAAAACTGTGGAGCCCGCAGCCCCCTTCCGCCGCAATGCCCCCCACATAGCCCTTGCTTTCGATCAGGGCGGTCTTGGCGCCGCCCCGGGCCGCCGCTATTGCGGCGAATACTCCGCCGGTCCCTCCGCCCGCAACAACCACATCATACTGCCGGGCAGGAATTTTCTGTTCAGGTCTTACAACAAAATCCATTTTTGATCTCCTTTCTCGTTACCGGTTCAGTCAAGAAAAACATCCTGTTTCCGCAACACGTCCTGCAGCTGCTTCACATCCAGATCGCGGACCGTTTTACCCGCCTTTGCGGCAAGGGCGGCGGCGGTTCCCACGGCCTGCCCCTGGGCCATGCAGGAAACCGTATTACGGGTGGACATGTGAGCTTCCCAGACACTGGTGATAAGCCGTCCGGCCACCAGAAGGTTTTCAACCCCATTGGGAAGAAAGGCCCGGTAGGGAATGCCATAATAGCCGCCATTTTTGATCATGATCCGGGGAGCGCAGTCGTGGAAACCGTAGAGCATCACCTCGTCGTCAAAGCGCTGACAGTTCACGATTTCGTCCAGGCTCATGTCGTGCCCGCATTCGATCACACGGGTATAGCGTATACCCACACATGCCGGGGTCCAGCTGATATAGGCATTTTCAAAACCCGGAATATGTTCTTTGAGCATTTTGGCAAGGGTCATCACCTGTTTGCGCAGGGTGATCTCCGCCTTTGACAGGGTCTCCGTGTCGGTGGCGTCCACATTCGGGATTGAAGTGCCGTTGATGTAGTTGTAATTGTTCTCGTGCAGGGAAGCGCCCAAGGGCCCCCAGATACCGGTCTTGTCCATGTACTCCTGAAAGAGGGGAATCTTCCGCAGTTCAAAACCCAGGCGGATAATATCATCGATCTTGCTGCCCTTGTCGGCGTGGATGATCTGGTTGACCATGTCCTTTTCTTCCAGGAACTTGACCAGCCGGGGCATGTCCACATTGGTCATGCCGAAGGGCATACCCACCTTGGTAGTAGCATGTTGTTTGATAAACTTCGCCCCCGCCTTGGCGGCCACATCGCCGTCACCGGTGGTATCAATAATTGTGTGGGCCAGAATGGCCTCCCTGCCCGACTTGCCTTCGATGATAACGCCCTTAACCGTATTGCCTTCCCGGACCGTTTCTACCGCCATCACATGGAGCAGAATCCGCACTCCCGCTTCTTCCATCATATCAAAGATGACGCCCTTAAAAATTTCCCAATCGATCAGGGTGATAACCGAATCGTAACTGCCGCCCTTGTCCTGTTCGAGATGTCCCGGGGAGCCGCCCGCCGCCACCAGCCGGTCAATGATCTCCTGAGGTATGCCCCGGACCACCTGTACTTTTTTGACCCCCGGAAAGGCCTTATAGACATTAAAAAAACTGTGCAGGGGACCTGCACCGTTGAGCAGGGAGCCGCCCAGAAACCCGTAACGGTCGATCAAAATGGTTTTTGCCCCATTCCGTGCCGCCGCCAAAGCCGCCACAATACCGGCAGTGCCGCCCCCCGCCACCAGTACATCACATTCGTACCCGACCGGGGTTTTCAATGTCTCTTCAATAAATTGCGCGCTCATTATCAGCCTTCCTTCTTTAGTTTCTTATTGTTTTACGGAAATCACATGATAGGGATAAGGATACTCAGGGTGATAGATACCGGGGAACATGACGCAGGCGCCGGAGGCCCCCTGTATGGTAACATAGATTTGCAGATCCCATTCAGCCTTTATGTACTCCGCCGGGATAACAGCCGCATAACCCCGGGCTGTCCTTTCCATCTCCAGGGTGTGGAAAAGCCCCTCGGTTTGGTCCGTATGGCGGTAATGGAGAACCGGCGCGGCTTCGGCTTCGCCAAAAGAAGCGGCTTCCACTTCAATTTTCAGTGCTGCTTTGGCAATGGCGGTTTCCGGGAAGCAGGCCGCCAACTGATGACGCTCCACGGACAAATGCTCGGGCGCATAGGAAGCGGCAATCTTTTTCTGCGCCGCAATTCCTTCGGCGGTAAGCATATCCCCCAGGGTCTTGCGGTCGGCTAAAAGCTCACAGGTCAAATCCCCCCAGGTACCGCGCCTGGTTTCCGATCCGGCGGAGCTGAAATCCAAATCGTGGTAATAGTTCTCCCGTCCTTTTTCGGCCAGAGCAGTCCAATAGCCGATAGCGGTATCAAGCAGCAAAGCCGCATCGGAAAGCCGGGCGCCCTCTTTTTTGACGCGCCAAAGGGCCAGGGCTGTGGCAGCCCGAATTTTTGCCCCATGGTAACGGGCAAAATCGCAGAGCATCAGGAGATCCACCCGCATGGCCAGATATTCCGCAGCTTTTTTATCCTTTACCAAACCTTCCGCTGCGGCCAAAAAGGTTTCGGTTTCCGCCGCCATTTGGTCAAGCCACTCGGCGGCCTGGAGGGGGGAGTATTTCCCCGCAAGTTTACCCGCTGAGAGGTCCTGCACATATTCATTGATACCATAAAACAGCCCATGGTCACTCGGCTCGGTGGAACCATAGTTTATGTCGGTATAGAGATCATAAGCTTTTGGTTTATTCAGATTGTTTTCGGCAAAGAGAGCCCAGCCGGTGTTCATTTCTGTCCAGTAACGCAGGGAAGGATGTACCGGCATATGAATAGTAGTTACCAGGGGCACAATTTTACTGGCGGCAGCGAGCGCCTTTTCAAGACTCTTCCCGGCAGCACCAAAATGAGCAGCAAATTCATCCTCCCAAACATGAGGATCTGTATCAGGGTTGTACCCCAGCCGTCCGAAGGCGGTATACCACATCCAAAACCGCTCATCCTCCCATTTACCATAACGCAGTTCTTGCTTTACAAAAGTATCCCAATGGTTTTTATGAGAAAGCTCATGGCCGTATTTAAGAGACAGGGGAGTATTAATTTGAAAACCCGTTGAACCTGAAAGACCACAGCTCAGGGAAAAACGGCGGGCATAATCTGCGTCTCCCCATAAAAACAGATTGGTGGAGCCGTAGTTCCAGAGCCGGTAAATCACGTCATAGAAACGAGGCTTACGGAGCATATCCGCATAGGAATAACGGCGGGAATGATTAAAATTATCAAGCCGGGCCAACTCTTCGTTGCGCATAACGCTAAGATGGTACGGCAATGCCGCATGTTCACACCAGAACTTGGTTGGCACCTCCACCGGGAGTCCCCGGGAAAAGGCATGGGCGATCATACTTTCGGTAAGACCTTTGGCCCGGAGGTCCAGGATAAGGGGGCGGCCAGTTTCAGCGGCCACATCGGCCACCGCATCGGCGCAATGGTTCCAGAATTCTTCGGCGGACACTTGATCCCCAACCCCTGACTCATGGTTTACCCGGAATTGCACAATATCAATTTCAGGAACCGCGGCGATAAGGTCTTTAAGCCCGTCATAACAGTAAGCGGAAAGGCCCCGAACATCCTCGCTCATATTCAGTACCAATTGTTCCTGAGCCGTTGTCCAGGGCCGTTGCTGCCAGGTGGCAAAAACAAATTTTATGCCATACCGGTGACAAAGAGCACCTATCCGCCGCAGGGCGGCAAGGTTTTCTTCCCGACCCTCTTTGGTAAGCCCCTTTACCGTTACCCCGGGATAATTTTGAGATTCAACAAAAAAGGGATAGGGCGGAGACATATAAGCTGTATCAAAGCCCAAAATCAAACAAAATCGATTGAACCTGGCCCTTGCCATGCGGGAGAGAAGGTAGTTCCAGAATTCTTCGGATTTAAACCACTCATCATCAAGATGCCCAAGGAGATACCGGTCCACACAGCGGACCGCGTTTTGAGGACTCTCGGCGAAATTCTCCGCCCGGTTAAGGGCATCCACCCCGTCCTTCTCCACCCTGCGGGCCAGCTCCAGGAGGTTGTACATCAGTCCCGCCTCGTCCGTTCCGGCGATAACCAGGGCTTTGCCCCGGGGTATATCACACCATTGGAGGAAAAGACTTTCCGGTCCCCGCCTGAAATTTACCCCGGCATTTTCCAGCAATATCTGAATACGGCGGTTTTCAGTAGTACCAATCACGAGGAGTGGCGTGGAATTTTCAAGCTGGGTCCAATGGTTGACAGAACTGACAGGTATCTCCCGTCTTTTCAAAGCCTCCAAAAATTCCCCAAAGCCAAATGAGGCGCATCCGCCTATCCCGAGCTTACAGATATAAAGACCTGAAGGATCAAATTGAAGTTTCACAACAATACTCCCAATGAATAAAACTACTCTTTCATTCCTGAAGTGGCGATACCTGCCACAAACTGCTTCTGGAATGCCAAAAATACCGCGAAGATGGGTATCAGGGAACAAACCGAAGCGGCCATGATGGCGCCGTAACTGGATGAATTTTCATCCCGAAAAAAACTTAAACCCAGGGGAATCGTCGCCAGGTTCCGGCTGCGGAGGTACACCAGGGGCGCTTCATAATCGTTCCAGGAACCTACAAACTGGAAGATAATCAGGGCGCTGATGGCGGCAAAAGAAAGGGGAAGCACAATCCGGAAAAATACGGTAAAGTGACTTGCCCCGTCGATCTTGGCGGACTCGCTCAACTCCTCCGGTATGGTGGAGAAAAACTGCCGCAGCATAAAGGTTCCAAAGGCGGTAAACATACCCGGCAGGATCAATGTCCAGTGGGTATTGTAAATACCGGTAAGCCGAAAAAGCACGAACCGGGGAATAAGCATCATCTGGCCCGGGAAGATCAGGGTAGCCACATAGATCCAGAAGATCAATTCCCGGAAGCGGAATTTGATCTTGGCAAAGGCATAACCGGCCAGGGCGCTGGTACAGACTTCCCCCACCACGCACCAGATAGTCACCTTGAGGGAATTAAGAAAAAATATATAAAAAGGCACACTGGAACCCCAGACCTTTATATAGTTCGCCAGAGTGGGAGTTTTGGGAATCCAGTCGATGGGCACGTTAAACACCTGGTTATCCGGCTTAAAGGAAGCGGATAACATCCACACAAAGGGAAGCAGCATAATGACAGAAAAGGCCGCCAAAAGAATGGTCAATACAATTTTAATGGTTAGTTTTCTCCGGATAAAACCCATACCGCTCTCCTTTCACTAAACCCGATTGGTCCGGGCCATGATAAAATTACGCACCATGGTAAACACAAATACCAGGATGAATAATACCCAGGACATGGCGGTGGCGTATCCGATATCGCTGTAATGGAAAGCCGTCCGGTATATGTAGAACACAAGCACCGAGGAAGAATTGCCTGGCCCTCCCTGGGTCATCACCTGTACCGGGGTAAACACCTGGAAAGAACGGATAAAGGATATCATCACCAGGAAGAACAGGGTCCCCGAAAGGGATGGGATGGTAATGGAGAAAAATTTACGGACCACGTTGGCTCCGTCAATATCCGCAGATTCGTAGAGCGACCGGGGGATACCCTGCAGCCCCGCCAGGACGATGATGATATTATAGCCCAGGGACTGCCAGACCCCTACAATGATGATGGAAAGCAGGGATGTGTTTGAGGCGCTGATCCACCGGGGCGGGTTTTCAATACCGATGGCCCGCAGAAAATTATTGATTGGGCCGTAGGATGGCAGATAGAGGATCATCCATATCATCGATACCGCGACCATGGAAGACACATAGGGCATATAAAAGGCGAGCCGCAGAAATCCCTTGCCGAAAACATACTCATCCAGAATCGCCCCCAGAACAAGGGCAAGAAAAATGGAAACCGGCACCATGGCGATGGCGTAGACAATAGTATTAATGAAGGAAGTAACAAATATGGGATCGCTAAAAAGTTTCCGGTAATTTTCGAGGCCGATAAGCTTTATACCGCTGATGCCGGAGATAAAATTCCATTTGGAAAAACTGAGTACCAGGGCCATAAAAATAGGAACCAGCTTAAATAGTATGTACCCTATCAAATTGAGTGAAAGAAACGCGAAACCGGCCAGATTTTCATTACGCTCCAGGAGCGTCGGCTTTTTGGAAACAGAAAAAAGGCTCACTTTCCCTCCGATATTAAACAGACGCCGGGACCGCGACATCAGCCATCCCGGCACATAAATAGTGTCTGTCCATAAAGTCGGTTACTTTATAGACAGACACTAAATAGCGGAAAACCCCGAAAAAACCAGCCGGAATTTTCAGGCCCCTCTCTGCTTCTTACCTTAAATCTTCGGCGATGTACTGATCGCCCTTGGTCTTAAGATCCTTCAGGGCCGCGTCAACGGACATTTCACCGTTAAAAACCAAAGACATGTTTGCCTTTATGAGTTCGTTGATCTTGGCCTGACCCTGGATGATGGTGTTGTCCTTGCTGACCAGAGCCCGGGACAGGGGCATTATCTTCATAGCCATATCGTAATCAAGGCCGGGATGATCCCGGAAGATAATGTCGTTAAAGGCATTGGCATCCTCCACGGACTTAAACTGATAGCCCGGGTGCATAGCTTTGGGGCCGGCGAATAGTTCCGCGTGATCAATGGTAATGAATTTCAGGGCAGCCCAGGCCGCTTCGGGATTCTTAACATTGGCGGGGATACTGGCGGTGGAGGTATAGGTAACGCTCACCGGGCCGGAAGACCCCACAGGCCGGGGAAGGTTGGTGACACCGATATCGGTTCCCGGGGGAATCTCGCCGTAGCTCTTGTTGAGGTAAAGGCAGCCGTAAACCGGGGCAACCCACATGGCGTAGCGGCCGGAATAGAGGCCGTTCATGGCGACGATATCGTCCTGAAGCCGAAGGGCAGTATACTCATCCAGAGGTACGGAGGTCTTGTCAACCATGAGCATATCATAGAAGAACTGGAGGCTCTCCTTCATTTCCGGTGCATCAAAACGGGTAGATTTGAAATCGGGGCTGTAATACCAGAAGCTTCCCAGTTTCTGTTGGGCGATCAGAGCCCAGTTCAGATCCTGGTCCGGGTGGGCCACGTCAACCATGGCGCCATAAACCTTGTTGGCCCCGCTGCCCTTGGTCAGCTTTTTTGCAGTCTCGCGGAAATCTGCCCAAGTCCAGTTGGAATCGGGATAGGGAACCCCCGCTTCATCAAACATTTTCTTGTTAAAAAAAAGCATATTGATGTTGTTACAGTAGGGAACAGCATAATAATCACCGCTGAAATTCTGGGTCTGTTCAATAGATTGACCGAAGATACTGGCGTATGATACCCCTTCCTTGTCAAAAAACTGCTTTAATCCAAGGTAATTACCGGCATCGGCCCGCTGGCGGAGATCAAAAGCACTGGCTTGGGTCATAACCGTAATGGGAGCCCCGGAAGAAAGGGCCGTATTGATAGTCATAGTCCGGGCATCGGCCAGTTTCTCATAAACCATTTCATACTTGCCTGCGTATTCCTTGTTAAAAGCATCAAGCAGGGGCTTCATATTGTCCGCATTGGTCCATGCGTAAAAATACACCTTCTCGGGTTCAGCGGAAGTATTGCTTGCCGCCTGCTCAGCTCCATCCTTTTTGGAACAAGCGCCAAAAAGAACCATCGCAAACAGTACCAAAATCAATGTTACGGAACACTTTTCCCTGATTTTCATTCCCTTCTCCTTCCTCTGAAAAAAATATTTAATCAACCCAAGGTTGATTCTTGATAGTTTCGAAGACATCCATTTTCCCATTGCTAAATATTAAAACCACCTTCTATTTATTATGCATCATCATTTACAGCTTGTCAAGAAAAAAATTACAGAAAATAATATGTCAATAATAGTAATACAGACCGAATTGTGATTATTATTTCGTTTTTGTGCTGTAATGCTGCGTGACAGTAATATGCAGGTCTTCTGATATTCAGATGTTATGATATTTTATGTCTTCACAATTAGTTTCCTTATATTTTCATTTAATCACTCCTGCCGGATAGGGATTCTGTTCTCGCAGGGGTGGAAAAATTTTGTCCATCCGTTTCAGATCCGCTTCATCAAGATTTATTTCCAGGTACCGGAGCAGTTCCTTAAGATCATCAATAGAGTTGGAGGCGATGATCACCGAAGTAATGGCGGGCTGCCGGAGTTCCCATACCAGGGTAACATTGGCGGGGGTTTCACCCAGTTCATGGCAGAATTTGCTAAAGGCCAAAAGTGGTTCCTGAAGATGTTCAAAGGTATTCTTAAATTACAGTTTTTCGATGTCCTCAAGGGAAAGACCGGTGGCAGTAGAAATTATATCCAGGGAAACTCCCTGGGTTTTAAGACTTCGGGCAGTTTCTTCCCTGGCTTGTCCATAGCCTTCTGCCAAGCCTTCTTCCCGGCCTTCGGCTATACCTTCTGCCAAACCTTCCCGTTTGGCCCCGACCAGCAGGCTCTGCATGTCCAGGGCGTTCTTGTACTCATGATCCAAAACAGCCCGTTCTGCCTCGTCACGGCTTACCGTCAATAATACTTCACTCGCCATGGCTATACCCTCTTCATACTCCACTATCTCGTTAATTAATTCCCGCTTTCCCCGATCCCTTACATACCGGAAAAATACCGACCACCGTTCCGCACTGCTCATCTCTGCCACCGGCTTCAACGCTATCCGGTCCGCCTTCGATAGTTCTACCGTTATTATAGTCGTCTTTCCCCCAAGGGACAAGTTATGCTCCCGGTCGTAATATTCAAACCGGTGTATCAGTTCTTCATCATCAAACAGAGGTTTGTTCAACAGGGATATCTGATAGGTGTTTTTCAAGTCCTTATAGCTCTTGTCTTCTCCCCTGATATCCTGGGTGGTAAAGAGCTTGCATACATGAAACTCCAGCCGCCGGGCCTCGTAGGTGTCGGGATTGGTGGTCATTTCAACATTGCCCAGTTGGCCGTCGGTAAGCTTTACGGAGATGTCGAAACGGATTTGACGGTCCCGCAGGCTGGTGGGCGGGGGTTCATTGGCGGTGACGGTTACCAGTTCCAGCTGCAGGGCCATATAGGCTGAAAGCAGCCACCGCAGGGCGCCCCGGGAGGGGAGGGTATCCCGGGTAAAGACGGATTTGAAGACATTATCCCAACAGGGGTTAATAATGTCGTCCTCGTAGGTGAAGGTGATCTTTTGCATACATGCCTCCATAAGGTACGGTTTTTGGCCGGTTTCTCACCTTATATAGGGCACTGGGATGTGTGGCGATTCAATCAAAACGGGAAAAACTTCAAATATTTTGAAAACCTGCCTATTCCCTACACTTCGGCCACGATTTGTCGCGAGAATTCATTCCGCCATTCTGAGGGGCCGGGCAGATTCTTCCCGGGAAAATTCTCCCACATTAAGGGAAGTATCCCGCAGGGGATCCGCAGGATTCCCTTTATAAGCGGCTACCGCAAAATAATACACAACGCCGTTTTCCAGGCCCTCGATGCGCAGGCCGGTACGCTTTCCGGCGTCAATGGGGGATGCGCCTATGACGGCGCTTTCTCCAAAATATTCGCCCCTGGCAAGGCCATAGTAGACCAGGTAGCCTGAGGTGTCCGCGCTGGGGCTGTTCCGCCAGCTCAGCTCCACCGCCCCATCGGCGGCAACGGCCATAAGCCGGGCAGGGGGAAGGGGCGGTTCATCGGGACGGTAAACAATGCGGAGCTCCTCCAGGTAGGGGCTGGTCTCCCCGTCCCCGCTGGGGTAAAACACCGCCGCAAGCTGCACATAACGGCCATTCAGGCCGGCCGGCAGGGCCGTCCCGGGCATGACGGGCCGCCAGTCCGCATCGGTCCAGCGGTAGGGGTTGTCCGCTGTGCGGATAAAAAACTGAATCGCCGAATTGTCGGTAAAGCGGAAGTCCCCCTGGCCGGCATATTCGTTGCGGACGCTGCGTCCCGCAAGGGCGATTCTGCCCCCGGAGGCTTCAAGCTTGAGGATGCCGCTGCTCCTCTCCCCCAGGTCTATCACCCGGGTTTCCATCCGCCCCCCCCGGGGGGCGTATTTTTGCAGCCCCGGCTCGGAGGAGCCGCCCCGGATTTTGAATTCGTCCATGAGCCCCGAAAAGCGGCCCCCCAGCACGAAGCTGCCCCCCTCCCCGATGACCGGGGTGTACACTTCCCCGCCTTCGCCGCCGGTGGAGCTGGCATAGACAATGGTCTCGACTTTGCCGTTCACCAGGTATTCCAGGAGTCCCGTATCGGAATCAAAGCGGATAAGATGATGGCTCCAGGTTTTGGGTACCACCGTGCTGTCCCCGGTAAGGGTAAGGTTGATATGCTTTTCACCCCCGGGGGCGGAAAAGAAATTCTGAAAGGTCCACTGGAGTTTGTTTTTGACTGCGGCGCACTGGATCTTCTGGGAGAAGTATTCCCGGGATGCGGTCCGGGCGGAAAACTTTTGGGCGGGCATTGAAGAAGTCCAGGAGAGAATCTGTTCACCGTTTTCCATGTTCAGGGGGTAGAGCCAGAATTCCAGGGAAAAGTCCCGGATATGCCGGCCCGCAGCAAAGAGGGCGTCCCGGTCGCAGGCTTCCAGCGCCAGAGGGCCGGCGGAGCCCGCCGAGCCCAGGGCGATGGGGAAAGCGGACCCGATGGGCGCGGCGGCAACAGAAAAGAGGGCCGCCCCGTTCCCGGCCCGGGCCCAGCGAATATCCGCGGCGGAAAGCCCGGCCCCTGCGGCGCTTATGATGCGGTAATGGCCGGTGGAATCCGCAAAAAGATCCGCCCGGCCCTCGTCAAAGGAAAGGGACATATCCATGGCATGGTCATACCCGGCATTGGCGCCGCTTCCCCCCGGGGAATTGCCGCCGACGGCAAGGGCCAGCACCGGGTGGGGCCGCAGCTTATCCATCTCGATAATCCCGGAACGGCTTTCCGCCAGTCTCCAGGCCGCAGACCCCCCAATGGAAAGGGTCTTTTCTCCCACTCCGAACAGGCTGACGGAAATCGCAAAAAGGAGGTAAACTAACAATAAGGTTATGGTTACTTTTCTCATAAATTTTTTGGACACAGTCCTATGGTGAATATCGGCAGGATTATCCATGAACATTGATGGGTTTTCTGAAAATTTTGCGAAGCTCAAAGCGGCGGCCCACGACGCCCCCCAGGAGCCCGGGGTCTATATCATGCGGGACGATGAGGGGCGGATCATCTATGTGGGTAAAGCCCGGGTGCTGCGAAACCGGCTGAGTTCCTATTTTTCCGGGGCCAAGGATGTCAAAACCAGCACCCTGATCCGGCACGCCCGCAGTATCGAGACCATCATCGTGGCAAGCGAATACGAGGCCCTGCTGCTGGAAAACACCCTGATCAAGCAGCATTCCCCCAAGTACAACATCAACTTAAAGGACGGCAAAACCTACCCGGTAATCCGGATCACCGCCGAAGCGTTCCCCCGGATTTTCCGGACCCGCCACATCATCGAAGACAGGAGCCTCTACTTCGGCCCCTTCCCCAACGTGCAGGCGGTGGACACCATGCTGGAACTTATCGAAAAACTCTTTCCCCTGCGAAAGTGCCGTGTTTTAAAGAAGCGCGAAAACCCCTGCATGTACTACCACATTGGCCGCTGCATGGCCCCCTGCTGCGCCAGGATCAGCGCCGAAGAATACGCCGTCCATGTCCGCCGGGTGGAGCAGCTCCTGGCGGGTTCTTCCGGGGGGAACGCCGTTGGAGATTCCGGCAACGGGACCGGGGGGGGCGCAGAATCACTGATCTTTGACCTTACCGAAGAAATGCACCGGGTTGCAAAGGAACTGAATTTCGAGCGGGCCGCCCAGCTGAGGAACGCCATCCGCGCTATTGAGGACCTTTCCGGGGGCGACAGTTCTGTTGTGGACTTTGATCCCGAAGGTCGGGATTACATCGCCTGGGCCACCGAGGGGGTCTTTACCACCTTTACGGTCTTCTCCATGCGGGGGGGCAAGATGACCGGCCGTGAACTGTTTCGCACCCGTTCCGCCGCCGACGAATACGAATCCCTGGAAACCTTCGCCGCATCATACTACAACCCCGGCAGAATACCGCCGGCTTTTATCTTCATTACCCAGCCGCGTAAAGAATCGGTAACAGGTGATGAAGTTCCCCCAGAGTCATCCCCTGATATCCATTCATTATCACTGTGGTTCAAAGAACAGTTCGGCTTTGAGCCGGAAATTTCCGTGCCCGCAGAACGGCGCCACACCGCGGTGCTGGCAATGGCCCGCCAGAATGCCCTGGAAGACCTGCGCAAGCGGCTGAAGGAACGGGGGGCGGGCCCGGCCCTGGATGAACTGGTGCAGGCCCTGTCCCTGAGCCGGCGGCCCGAACGGATCGAAGGTTTCGACATTGCCCAGCTTGACGGGAAGCATCCGGTGGCCTCACTCATCTCTTTTAAAAACGGCGTACCGGATCGCAGGAACTACCGCTACTTCAAACTCCGTTCAGTGGTGGGAATTGTGGACGACTTTGCCGCCATGCGGGAAGCGGTTCACCGCCGTTACTCACGGCTTATCCGCGAGGGCAAGGAGCTCCCCGATCTGGTACTTATCGACGGCGGCATCGGCCAGGTGAACGCCGCCAAGGGGGTGATGGACGAGCTGGGGATGGACAGTGATATTGCGGGGCTGGCAAAACGGGATGAGGAACTCTGGCTTCCCCACGCCCGTGAACCGGTGCGGCTTTCCAAACGTTCAGAGGGATTAAAGGTCTTACAGTTCGTCCGGGACGAAACCCACCGTTTTGCTACGGGCCTTAACCAGCGGCTGCGGTCCGGGGACCTTTTCTTCCCCGTGCTGGAATCGGTTGAGGGAATCGGCCCCAAACGGGCGGCGGCCATCATGAAGGTCTACGAAAACATCGGAAACATCGCCGCCGCGTCCCCGGAGGAGCTGGCGGAAAAGTGCCGCATAAGCGCAGGGGCCGCACGGGCCGTCCGGGCGGCGGCAAAGCTGGCTTTGGAGGACCAGGCCGCCGCGAAAAAGCGGCTGAACCCGGATACGGCGCAACGCAACGCAGGGGCCGGGCGGTCAGGCGGACGCGGTGGCGATTCACGGCGCGCCTCAAAAACAGAATCGCTGGCGGAGGAGGCCCTGGCAGTACCGGCGGACGCATTCGCCGCGGAAGACGCGCCGGAATACGGCGGTTAAAAATTCTTGTTATGTCATTTGTCTTAAACAGAAGATATAACCACAGAGAACACAGAGGGAAGATCACAGAGGGCACAGAGGGAAGAAAATAAGGGAATTTGAAGTCTATAATTAGTATTCTCTGTGATCTCTGTGGTTATTTCTTGGTATTTTTGTCTTGGTATTTTTGTACTGGACACCCAATAAGGAATAGCAGCCTATTTCTTATTGGAATGAAACCTTATTCCTTATTGGAATAGACTCCTGTTCCTTATTGGAATTAAAACCTATTCCAATAAGACCTAGGACACCGTGAGTACCGGCTCCCCTTTGATGGTCCGGGGTTCTTTAAGGGGCGTTCCCCCCGCGTACTGGGTTACAATTTCCAGACGGTAGGTCCCCGGGGTCAGCGCCGGTATCTCCGCCATGATTTCCGAGCCTTTGTTGATCCCCAGGTTCTCGGTTACCCGGGTACGGGGGTTTCCTGCCGCTTCGCTGACAAACCATAGGCCCACCGCCGGGTCGTTCCCGTCCACTTTGATTTTGTTGCCCAGAATATGCGCCATTTTGCCGGGGGTTAAGAGGCTGTTCAGGCTGTCGGTGTGGACATCGACAATTTCGTCGATATAGGCGCTGTCCCCCGCAACGCCTTCGTTCTCGATTTCCACCTTGAGCAGCAGTTCCTTCAGACGGCCCAGGGTGCGGAAGGCCAGGTGCAGGTTTTCCGCGCCGATATGGTCGTGGGCGCCGTGGTAGGTGCCGCTGACCCGGGTATGGATAGAGAAAAAGCCCCCCATCT
The DNA here is from genome assembly GCA_025997875.1 of Spirochaetia bacterium. Classification (GTDB taxonomy): domain Bacteria; phylum Spirochaetota; class Spirochaetia; order Treponematales; family Breznakiellaceae; genus BNUT01. The sequence goes on along the minus strand of BNVE01000013.1, from coordinate 2,315 downwards.
GCACGGAAAAGCCGTCCAAAAGCTGGTAGACCGTCTCGTTAATCAAGGCGTGGGAACATTCTACCAGTGTTTCGTACTGGCCGGGAAAACCGCCCCGGTTCTTCGCAGAGGCGCAGATGTCCTCGATGCTGAGGGGGGCTTCGGGCTTTGCCTTTGCCACATAGGCGCCCTCGCCTTTGCCCAGGTAATTGGGGTAGAGCTTCGCCTCAATTTTGTGGAGGACCTCGTTGATCTCTTCAATGATTGCCATAAATCACCTCTTTTTGCGCCGCGTGAGCGGCGATGTTTAATCGGACATGAACCTATGGGTTCATGATTACTCCCTGTATTATCATAAGCGCCAGGTCGAAGAAGTCGAATAAGAAGCGGAGAGGGTATGGGACCTGCTCTTACTTCTTTTACTTTTTCGACTTGGCGGTACATTCCAAACGGCATCGGGAAGCCCCTGCGCCGGAGGGCTTGCAAGCGCGAGCAGGCCCCCGTTGTCATTCGCCGCATCCTTCTTGCCCTTGTTCCCAGCCAGACGAATCGACTTGTCCGACGGAGCGAGAGCATACGAAGAGCCAGCGGTGAAAGTTGGGAGCGCAGTGCTATTTTTAACCGCGGTGGCCCAATTCTGCTTTGTCATGGCAGAATTGGCTGTAGTCGCAGCATCTGCATTCGCATACGTCTTAGTAATAGAAGTCCAGTTACCATTTCTTCCACCTTCAACTGTCGAGTTACTTATCCAGGCTGCCAGAGAACCGGTAGAACCTATTGGAACTATGTGGTTTATATTTGTAGCACTAGTTACTGAAGGACCGAATTCGAGAACGTTAGCTGCTATGCGAACCTGCGTAGAGCTAGGTTGGGAATTGATGACGTACCAAAGGTTGTTGTTGGTATCGCTCCTAATTTCTTTAACCGGAGTGTTCATGGACGTAACAACACCGTCGGCTTCCCCCAAACCTATAAACTTCCAATTACTTCCATATAGTATAACATTACGTACTTTTCCGCCAATATCTGTATTACTTCCGTACCAAGTCGGATCAGTCAATTGGAGATCATTTAGACTAACATTCTTCTGCAAAAAAAAGACCGCGGCATTGCCATTGAGTTCCGTCGGGGAGGCGGCTATATTATTGCCGCTGTACGGGATGCCACCGGTGCCGGTTATTTGCATGCCCGAAGCGGAACTTATTATATTAGTCATATTCGTCGAATTAGCTTCCGCGCCCAGTTTATTAAGAAGATTCATGACTCTCGGCTGAGCACCTATATCTTTTTCGGAAGAAGTAGAATATAGCGATATTACACCATTACCTCCAGTTCCAGTAAAGTTAGGGAAAGTGGTATCAGATGAGGAAAAGCCCATATACTCCAGAGCTTTATCAAGACGTGAAGGAGCTATTGCAGTACCGGAATCATCACTACCGAGCCTATTTCCAGCAAGCACAATAGAATCGGCAATATTGGTTATATCACTTTTGTTGGCTACATGAAGTCCGAATCCGGAAAGATAATGCGGATCGCTCTCCCTGTTGGCACTCCAACTAGTAGTTCCGCTAGCATTATTGGCATCTATCAGCCTCAGCTTCGTGACCTCTATCTTCTTGCCGTTCGGGACGTCGACATACCAGCCGGTGTTGGTGTTCGTATTCCTGATTGTAATGCCGTCGTATATGACCTGGCCGTTGGAATACTTTTCGAATACCTTGCCGGCCATGCTGGCCGAATCGCCAGGCCAGCCGTACACTTCGTCCGCATTGAACGACGCGACAACTTCATTCGAAGTATTCGGTTTCATCGTAATCTTGCTCGCATCGCCGTTCTTCGCGAGAATAGCCGTCCTCAACTCGGTAATACGGCCAAGGGTCACGCGGTTCGAACCGCCATTCTTGAACTCCACAGTCACCTGGTCGCCGGACTTGATTTTATCGAACAAATCCGTCCCACCCAAAGCACCATTAGGAGTGTCGTTAGTTATCTCTATCGCAACATTCGTCCCGATCTTTACCAAGCGGGCGGAATTGTTTCCCCAAATGGTCTTGGTTACGTCGGCATCGTCCGTAGGAGTCATGCTGCCATAATTATCGACCTGCACCACACCGCCGCCCATTGCGGGAGAAACGGACCCGACGCCGTCAAGGGTCGTGCCTTGCGACACGCCGTCCTTGAAAGTTTCCTTGTATCTTTTGACCACAACCACCAGTCCATTGTTAATGGCATCCGTAATCGTGTTCACGTCGGCGACGCTGACGTTCTTTTGGCCAGCCGCGCCGGAACTATTAATCAGCAACTGCACGTTTCCGCTGGTGTTGCCGGAAAATACC
>BNVE01000012.1 GCA_025997875.1 Spirochaetia bacterium | reverse complement strand
GCCCAATAAGCCCGCCGTAAAGCGGCTTTTCAGGGGCGCTTTCATCAAACAGCTGCGAAGAATACTGAAATTCGAGCCACAGTAAAATTGTGGGCCTAATGTAGTTGACTTTTCCGACAGCCTCGTTGTGATCAGTACCTTGCAGACCAGCGCCCGGCGGCGGGAATATGAATGGGATTTACAGAAACTCTGCGATCATGTCCACGCCGGTTATTTGGCCTCCTTTGAGGGATGGAATGAATTTATCGCCCTGAACCCCAGTCTCCCCGGCTTTCTGGGGGACTTCAAATTCGACTGGAAGAGTGACACGCAGGAAGTATCCATTGAAGCCGGCACGGTTTCTGTCAGCGCAGGTAAAGATGTTTTTGAATGGACGGGCTTGTCGGAATTGTTCATCGCCCCTGCCTGGTTCCGGGAGAACGAGACAATCGAATTCGGCCTCCGCTGGATCTACCTTAGCCGGGATACCCGGGGTCGGGAACACATCAACCTCTACAAAAACATAAAACCGGACCCCCGGCGTGGCGCCTCCGCTGCGGAAAGCTGGAACGATCTTGTCCGGGAAAAATATCCCTATAACGAACAGCCGGGCATTTCCGTCAAGGACAACACCGGTTCTGTAGGTGCCATCCTCCGGGCGGAAAGGCCCAAGTCCGATGTGCTCTACACCCTCTACCTGTCCATGGAAAACCCCCGGGACGAGGAAAACCTGAGCCGCCGGTTTAGTGCACTTAAAGCGGGGATTCAGGTAAGCAAATAACCGTTGAAGATCTTTATATACAAATTCATACACTAGTGTGCACCCCAGGTACGAATTTCCTGTTTTGTGAACGAATTAGTGTCCTCTCTAGGTTAAAACTACTTCTTTGCGATATATATTTATTATCTCAGAAAATATGAGGTCCGCAATGAAGTGTTTTATACATAATCCCCACAAGGCAGCAGCGGTTTTGTGTGCCCTTTTGTTGTTCTCCGTGGTGTCGGCGGCGTACAGCCAAACCGTGCCGGGGGCTGAAATGGAAACCCTTCTCAATACGGGAAAAATCACCTGTTCCCAGGCGGCGTACTTTGTTCTTGCTGCCGCCCTGGAAGACCCGCCCGAAACCCGGGAAGCGTCTTTTGGTATGGCCCGCGAAAAGGGCTGGCTTTCCGCCGGGGCGGAGAGTCCTGTTACCCTGGGAGGCCTTTCCCTGCTTATGATGAAAGCTTTTGACCTGGGAAGCGGTCTTATGTACCGTCTTTTCCCCGGGCCGCGCTACGCATACCGGGAAATGATCAACCGGGGATTTATTGAAGGCCGCGCATATTCCACCCTCACTGTTTCGGGAGAACGGTTCCTGCGCATACTGGAAAAAGTTCTTGCGGAGACGGAACCCCTCCTGGCGGCCCGGCAGAATGAGCTTGCGGCGGCACAGGAAAGAGAACGGCAGCGGCTTCTGGCTGAAGAACAGGTCCTGCAGAGGGAACAGGTTGCGGCTGATATAAGCCCCCGGCTTGAAGATATGGCCGTGGCGGATACGACTGTCAGCATTGTTGAGGAAGCCATTTCGATAGCCCTTTCCGACATCCAGTTCCTCCCCGACTCGGCAATTCTGGCTGACACCGAAAAAATAAAACTACAGGAAATTGCCCGGATCCTGCAGAGCGTTTCCGGGCGGAACATTATTGTCGCCGGCCACACCGCCCAGGCAGGCACGGAAACGGGACAGATACTGGTTTCGCGGGAACGCGCCCAGACTGTCGCCGACTACCTTGTTTCCCTGGGAACCCGCAGGGCGGAAGAAGTTACCGTGCAGGCCCACGGCTCAAGCCGGCCCGTTGCGGATAACAACACGGCGGCGGGCATGGCCCTGAACCGGCGGGTGGAAATCATTATAGCGGGGGACTAAACCAAGGGTGAAATTTTTTTCTTTCTGCCTTCTGTTATGCGCTTTTTTAATCACACCCCCCTGCCGCGCCCAGGACTTCGGCGTGGTTCTTAACCAGACGGCGTTCCTTACCGATGGGAAAGAATCCCGGGGCGCGGTCGAATATTCCGGCGGCGCTATCCCCTGGTTCGCCGCCCCCCTGGGAGAAAAGGCGGACCTCTACCTTTCAGGCGGGATAAGCGCCCGGTACGACGGCGAAAAATGGGGGCCCCTGCCGGAACTGTACCGCACAAGTCTTACCGTAAATCCCGGTCCCGCTATCCGGCTTGAAATTGGCCGCGTTCCCTGGGGGGAGAGCGCCTCCCTGGTGTGCGCCGGCCTGTTTGACGGCATCTCCTCAGGAATTGCCCTCGGCGGCGGACGCCTGAACGCGGGAGTTTTCTACACCGGGCTTCTTTACAAAAAGACGGCGAATATAAACCTCTCTTCCCATGATTACCTTGATTACCACAATTCAGACAGGTATTTCGCCTCACGCCGCCTCGCTACGTCCCTTGGCTGGCAAGCGGCAAGTGTTTTTGGTACCGGCAGCGGTCTTTCGCTAAACGGCCTCTGCCAGTTTGACCTCAACGATACGGATAAGACTGTCCATTCCCAATACCTTGAAGGGAAATTCACCATGCCCCTGGGCATCCGTTTCAATACCCTTTACGGCGCGGTATGTGAACTGGCGGAGGAAACAGGCAAAGATCCCTACGCCGCCTTTGCGTTCTCGGCAGAACTGCAATGGCTTCTTCCCGGCGCCTTACCGGATATGCTCAGGGTAAGCGGGCGCTTTTCCTCGGGCGCGTGGACAGACGGACAGGGCCCCTTTATTCCCCTTACCGGTACGGCGCAGGGAAAGATCCTGCGGCCCGTTCTTTCAGGCGCCGCCCTGACGGAGGCCGCCTATACCGCCCGTCTGGCCCGCGCTTTTTCGGCAGCGTTTTCCGCCGCGTATTATTTCAGGACTGATAAAATCACCTACACCGCGGCGGATATGGATGTCCGCTCGGAATCCCCGTTTATCGGCGCTGAAATCTATGGCGGCTTTACCTGGTCGCCATTTTCCGAAATAGTGTTTTCTCTGGGCGGGGGAGTGTTCCTGCCACAGACGGGAAAAGTTTTTGCGGATAACGCGAAACTAAAGTACCGCCTTGAAGCGGCGTTAGGTATTTCATTGTAAACCATGCGGCGCAAACGCCGCTTTATATTTATACAGGAGACAATCGGCATGAAAAAATTACTGGTTTGCTGTTTTTTATTGGTCATCTGCGGGGGCAGTGTTTTCGCGCAGGACATGACCGCCGTATTCCTTGAGGTATCAGGCACGGTGGAAATAAAGGAAGATGGAGCCGCAGGCTGGAAAACAGCATCCCCCGGCGTTTCCGCGGGGAAGAACACCATTGTTTCGACGGGCCTGAAAAGCAGCGCCGTTCTTTCCCTGGGCAGCTCCCGCATTGAGATCCGCCCCCTGACCATGCTGACCCTGGAAGAACTTACCCGGCAGAGCGGCGCCGAAGAAGCGTCCCTGTATCTCAGGACCGGCAGGGTGCGGGCGGAGGTAAGGCCGCCCACGGGAACCCGGGTAGACTTTAGCGTAAAGTCCCCCAGCGCGACCGCATCGGTCCGCGGTACTTCCTTTGAATTTGACGGTGTGCGCCTCTGGGTTAATGACGGACGGGTGCTTCTTGCCGGAGCCAACGGGCAGAGGGGATATGTGAATGGAGGCCAGCGGAGTTATGTCGATGAAAGCAACGGCCGGATAGTGCCGCCCTTCGAGGTGGAAACCGCGCTGTTAAGCCCGTCAATCCCCGAATTAACCAGCACCGGCCAGGGTAACGCCGCACCGCCGGGGATCACGGCGCCGGTGATCCCGGATTCGCCGTCATCAACTGGTATAATTATTACCATTAATCCATAAAAAAGGAAGAAACCATGAGAGAGCATACATTTATACCGTTATGCAAGACAGGTTATTGCGCCTTCATGACTGCGGCGCTGGCGGGTCTGCTGTTGATTTCGTTTTCATCCTGCAATATCTCCCTGGGCGGCCCTGACCAGGGTACGGGGAAGATAGTGATCCATCCCTTTGCTCCCGCGTCCCGTACCGCAGTTCCCGCCGCGTCGGAGAACCTGAGCGTTACCGTAACCTTGTCAGGGGGTCCCGGCGGCCCGGTAAGCGCCGTCTTTGGTCCCTCAGGCGGTACGGTAACCGTAGAACCGGGCGCCTGGCAGCTTGCAGTTGAAGCCCGGAACGACGCCGGCCGCCTGCGGGCTATCCAGGAGCAGGGGCCGCAGGCTATACAGGTAACTCCCGGCAGTGCCCACAACATCGCCCTGAAAGCCTGTATCGGCGTGTCCACCGATACTGATCTCCGCGATGCCCTCGATGGTACACTCTATTCGCCGGACACGGCCAACGGTGACCTTATTGTGTTGGAAAGGGACATCACCGCTTCTATGGCCACTACCGGCATTCTCCAGGTGCAAGGCCGGGACGTCACCATCATAGCCGAGCCGGGGACCACACGGACCCTTACCCAAGCTGCCTTCACGGTAAACTCCGGCGCAAGCCTCACCCTGGGCAGGGCCGGGGAAACCGGATGGCTGGTCTTTGACGGCAATGGCCTTGACTATTTTGCCGGCGGCTACGGCAGCTTCGCCCTGTACGCAGCAAGCGGCAGCCTGACCATCAACGGCAACACGGAGATCAAAAACTGCGAGAACAGCAACGGCCAGGGCGGGGCAATCACGGTGACCAACGGCGGCAGCCTGACCATCAACGGCGGGGACATCCACGATAACCGTAATACCGAGACCGGCGGCAGCAGCCATGGCGGGGCGATTTTTGTGGAGGATTCCACCTTTGTAATGAACGGCGGGACCATCAGGAACAACAGCGCTAACGACGCGGGTGGTGGCGTATATATCGCGGCAAGCAGCAGCCCGGCCAGCTTTGAAATGAACGGCGGAACTATCGACAACAATACCGTCACCAGCACTGGGAGTGCCAACGGCGGCGGGGTATATAACGACGGCATGTTTACCATGTTCGACGGAACCATCAGCAACAATACCGTCACCGGCTCGGGTCTTACTGGCGGCGGCGGGGTTTTTCAGACTTCTAATCCTAGCAACAGCCTGTTCACCATGAACGGCGGTAGCATAACGGGCAATAAAGCTCTGGGCGGTGCTGGCGGCGGAATCCAGGGGAGTTCCGGCGGTTCCCTCTTGGACTTAAAGGGCGGGACCATATCCAACAACACGGCGACGGGGTCGGGCGGCGGCGTTTATTGTGACAGTATAGATTCAATGACAGGTTCTGGTGTCATCGGCGCCGTGGTAATCAGCGGGAATACCGCCGGTCAAGGCGGCGGCGTCTATGGTGCGCCGGGGTTCAGCCCCGGACTCGGTGTACCGGGGTTCAACGGAACCATCATCACCGGCAACAACGCTACCAATCCCGGAGGCATCGGGGGGGTCTACAACTTTAATGGCGGAACTGCTCCGGCTTTTACTCCGGCTACTGACTTTATCTACGTAACCTTCGGCGGGAACACGAGTAATGGCGCTCCCGGCAGCGGCGATGGCTTCGACTACAACATCAACCCGTGATCGTGAACGCAGGGGTGACAGTTTTGAAGAGGAAGAATTAACCACGGATTACGGATGCGGGTACTTGCTGAAATCTATCAAATGTTGAAGAAGGGGGAATATCACTATGCACGGGATGCGATGAAGCATGAGGCAAAGCTGGCTGCCTATAAAAAACTGTTGAAAAGTCAAACACTGTCAAACACTTTTGCAAAAAAGTGTTTGACTTTTATCATAGACGAAAAAGACACGAAATATAGGAAATTTCATGATGTTTTTCGTGTGTTTTGTGTCTTTCGTGGTTAAATTCTTAATTTTGGCACCGGCTCACCTATTGTTTAATAAATGTCCCCATTAGGACGCCTGAATTACTGCCGTCCCTGTTGCTAAAATATGCTGTTCTCAGAGTGGCTCCTGATCCTGTTCCTGAAATTATGGCCACTCCTCTTTTTGTACCGCTCTGAGCTGGAAAAACCTCCCCTCCGGTAATTTCAAGCGTAAGATAATGCGCGACATACGTATATGTTCCGGATGATACGGTAATGCCTGAATCACGTATAACAGTAAAGGTGTTATTGCTCCCATTGAAACTAAAAGCTTGGGAATATGTATTACTCCATGTTCCACTAAGGGAAGCTTCATCGCCGGTTCCACCACCGGAGATGCCAAAATTTGCATCTGTGAATGCAATTGATGTTATGGCTGAAGTAAAGGCAACTGGATTTCTGGATACAAAAATTTCGTCTAAACCAGCATTATCACTTAAAAGGGTTGCAAACTCAACATAATAGGAACCGCTGCCGCCGTCCCATAGGGAGGGCCCCGAACCAAAGGTATATAATGGCCATTCCTGAATTTCACCATTAGTAATGATCAATGGGGTAGTAATGACCAATTCGGAAGTATAGATATAATTGGATGCAATGAAGGACTTGCCATCCATTATGGCTTCAGGACCTATCCCCACCCAAACAGCCTTACCGTTATAGGCTGCAAGGCCGGTGATAGTAATTCTTTTGCCGAAGGTCAAGGCAATGTCCTCTTTTTCCCCGCCAACCAAAGTGATCTGCCCGGTTATATCGCGTATGTTTCCGCCGGTAATCGTTACGGTAAACGCCTCTCCGTTTGAAGGCTTAAGCGTTAAAGTTCCACCGGCAGTCTGGACCGTTCCCCGGCTGATTTTATTCGTTCCGCCTGTTGTAATGGTCAATTCATAGGTATCGCCGGCCAATGCCGTGTAGGCAGCCCGGGAAGTGTTTTCGGTAATAACCAACCGGTAGGTATTACCCCCAGCACTGCTTTCATAGGTAATATTTTGGGGTGTTCGGGGGGGCGGGTTGTTGTTGCCGCCTGCGCCATCACCGCATCCGGTGAATATCATCCCAAATACCAGCGCCATACCGAACATTCCCATCAGAAACTTCTGGTAGTTCTTCATAATGCATCCTTACAAAATAGAACAATTAATTCCATCGATATTAAACATTCCGTTCTACACTATCAAATGCTCCATTTTTTGTCAATCTATAAGTCTTGTAGTTCAATAGGATAGAACGTTAAGGACGGGTGTATGGGCGGGCAAGACGTAAAGAATGCATTAGGCCGGAATATCAAGTTTTTTCGGACTCACCGGCAGCTATCCCAAGCCGATCTGGCCGAAAAAGCCGGAATTTCCATCACCTTTTTGAGTACCATAGAACGGGGCCTCCAATTCCCCAAGGCCGAGACCCTATCCTGTATTGCCCAGGGCCTGGGGGTTGAGGTTTACGAGCTCTTTAAGGGGGAAATTGCCCCGGGCGAGACCAAAAAGCTCCTGGACCGCTTTTCCGGGGATATCACCCAAAAGGTGGTTCAGGCCCTGGAAGCCGTCTATAAGCAGTACGAAATATGATAGCTGAAAATTCGCTTGATCTTTCCCCAAAACCATGCTATAACCAAGAGGTAGCCTATATCTACACCGTAGGGCAAGGTTCTTCGGAACGATTGACCCTGTATAACCTGGGTAAATGGCCGGGTTATTAGGCCCCGATCCAATGGACGGGGCCTTCTTTTTTCCGCATTTTTGCCGGCCAATCTATTGACATAGCCGGATTAAATTGGTATCTTACCAGAACCTTGTAAAATGCGCGGGTAGTGCCCTTGTAGCTCAGTTGGCAGAGCATATCCATGGTAAGGATAAGGTCAACAGTTCGATTCTGTTCGAGGGCTGAAGAAAAAAGGGTTGTAGGAGGAAGAAATGGCAAGCAAAAAGACCGCAGTGGAGTTAATCGCCCTGCAGTGCACCGAATGCAAACGGAAAAATTATACCACCGCCAAAAACCGGCGGAATACCCAGGAAAAGCTTGAATTGAACAAGTATTGTCCTTTTGACCGCAAGCATACCCTGCACAAGGAAACTAAGATAAAATGACCCTGTCATTTTATCTTTTGGGAGAAAATTGCCTGCAATTTTCTCCATAACAGGTAAACATAGGCCAGTAGCTCAATTGGTAGAGCGGCGGTCTCCAAAACCGCAGGTCGTGGGTTCGATTCCTACCTGGCCTGAACGAAGTGAAGGCCAGGTAGGAATCGAAGGGTCAGTCCCGCCGACCGGAAGGGAGGAAAAGGGGCCATGGATGGCCCCGGCAGGGACTGACCCCGGCCTGGAGGGAGCATACAGGATGTATGCGACCGGAAGGGATTCCTACCTGGCCTGAACGAAGTGAATGCCGATTCCTACCTGGCCTGGCTAAGTAGGTCGGGTAATTATAAGAGGATGGTATGAGCAAAGTAGTTCAATTTGTCAAGGAATCCTACGCCGAACTCCGGAAGGTTGTTTGGCCGGGCCGCGATGACGTGGTCAGTTCCGTTAAAGTGGTCATTGTTTCTACTATTATTATTGCCGCGGCCCTGGGGCTGGTGGATGTGTTGCTGCTCTTTGGGATAAGGGCAATATTTTAGGGAATTAAAGGAAAATCATGGCTACGGGCTGGTACGTCCTCCATACCTATTCGGGATATGAGAATAAAATAGAAAAGACCATCCGCATGATGACCGAGGTTGGGGAACTCGATAAGGAAGTTGTCCGGGATGTAAAGGTCCCTTCGGAAGAAGTGGTAGAGGTCAAGGACGGCAAAAAGCGGACCCAGACCCGGAAGTTCCTGCCCGGTTATATCCTGGTGGAGATGGACCTTCCCGACGGGCTGGTGGAGTGGAAGGCCCCCTGTTCCAAAATAAAGAAAATTCAGGGGGTTACCGGCTTTGTGGGAACCCCTTCCGATAAAAAGCCCCAGCCTTTAAGCGGGGATGAAGCCCGGGCCATATTGCAGAAATCCGGGGAAATTAAGGGTGAAAGGCCGGTCCGCGCCCGGCAGTCCTTCTCCGCCGGTGAACAGGTCAAGATTATTGACGGACCCTTCGAGTCCTTTACGGGAACCATCGAAGAGGTCAATCAGGAGAAGAACAAGCTCAAGGTGATGGTGGGCATCTTTGGCCGGAATACTCCGGTGGAAGTTGACCTTTTGCAGGTGGAGAAAATGTAGTTTACGCCGCTAAAACGGTGCAAACCGCAATGAAATAGCAGTGGGAGAGGCGGAACTTAAGGTTTTTTAAACTGAAGTTTCCGGCCTCGCTAAACCGGCATGGATAAGCCAGGGGCTTAATCAGACGACGGTAAGACCACGAAGGAGAATCTATGGCAAAGAAGAAAGTTGCCGCCTTTATCAAGCTGCAGTGCCCCGCAGGCAAGGCCACTCCGGCCCCGCCTGTCGGTCCTGCATTGGGTCCCCATGGGGTAAGCGCCCCCCAGTTTGTCCAGCAGTTCAACGACCGGACAAAGGCCATGGAAGCGGGACTTATCATACCGGTGGTTATCACCGTGTATTCGGATAAATCATTCACCTTTATCCTCAAGACCCCCCCCGCGTCGGTCTTAATAAAGAAGGCCATCAGCCTGGAGAAGGGCTCCGCGGAGTCCCACAAGACCAAGGTGGGCAAGATCCCCCGGGCCAAGCTTGAGGAAATCGCTAAACTGAAGATGCCGGACCTTTCCGCCAACGATGTGGAAGCGGCCATGAAGATTATCGCCGGGACCGCCCGGTCCATGGGTGTTGAGGTGGAAAAATGAGTCACGGAAAAAAATACCTTGAAAGTCTCAAGAAATTTGATCCCGCAGCCTCCTACGACATAAACGAGGCTCTGGGTTTGGTTAAGACCCTTTCTTATGCCAAGTTCGATGAAACGGTGGACCTTTCCATAAAGGTAAATTTAAAGAAGAACCAGTCCGTGCGTGACACCGTGGTGCTCCCCAACCAGTTCCGGGGCGAAAAAAAGGTCCTGGTGTTCTGCAAGGCTGAAAAAGAGAAGGAAGCCCAGGATGCGGGGGCCACCTATGTGGGCGCCGAAGACCTTATCGAAAAGGTAAAGGGCGGCTGGCTCGATTTCGACGTGGCGGTTGCTACCCCCGACATGATGAAGGATGTTGGTAAGCTCGGTATGGTCCTGGGCCGCAAGGGCCTTATGCCCAACCCCAAGACCGGCACCGTCACCTTTGACCTTAAGAGCGCCCTTTCGGAACTGAAAAAGGGCCGCACCGAATTCCGGGCCGACAAGACCGGGGTGGTCCACCTTGCGGTGGGTAAGGTTTCCATGGAACCGGAAAAGATCGCCGAGAACGTCAAAACCGTGGTCACCGAGATCAAGCGGAAACGGCCCGCCGACGCCAAGGGCGAATTTATCCAGACCGTTTCGTTGGCATCCACCATGGGCCCCGGCGTGTGGGTTTCCATTAAGGATGATGAATAAAAACCCGAAGGGTTTTTATTTTAGGAGTTTGTAAAACAAACTCCATGAAGAAGGAGTATTGAATGGCTATTGTAGCGAAAAAGATACAGGACAGTAAAACCAAATTCATTCAGGAATTGAAGGATGCCTTTAGCAGCTCTCAGGATTTTATCTTTACCGATTACCGGGGGCTTACGGTGGAGCAGATCACTAATCTGCGGAAGCAATTGCGGGCCAAGGAAGTCCACTACAAGGTGGTAAAAAACAACTTCGCCCGGCTCGCCTTTGAGCAGCTTTCCGCTCCCGATGTGTCGGAATACCTGGTGGGACCCACTGCGGTGGCCATTGCCCCCAGGGATTCAAACGAGGTCGCCAAGATCCTGGTTGACTTTACCAGGGAAGCCCCTGCTTTGAAGGTAAAGGGCGCCTTAATCGGCGACACGGTGTATACCACTGCGCAAACCGAGGCCTTCTCGAAGCTGCCGGGCAAGCTGGAACTGATTTCCATGCTCATGTCGGTGTTGAACGGCCCCACCCGGAATCTTGCCGGGGCCCTCAACGATGTTCCCGCGCGGCTGGTGCGGACCATCAAGGCGGTGGGCGACAAAAAGGCGGAGAGCCCTGCCGCTTAGGAAAAGGAATTTAACCGCAAAGTCGAAGAAGTCGAAAAAGGAAGAAATTTTTATTCCTGCTTCTGCGACTTATTCGGCTTTGCGGTTTTAATCTTCCCGTCAGGCTTCGGTGCTGCCGTTCCTGTCGGGGTTTTACCGGGTAAACCGGAATGGAGCCCGTATGGGCACATTAATACGTATATTTAGGAGAAGATAATATGGCAGCCCTTACTACAGATCAGATTCTTGAAGCGATTGCATCTATGACCGTTCTGGAGGTTTCCGAACTGGTTAAGGCAATGGAAGAAAAATTTGGTGTTTCCGCCGCTGCTCCCGTGGCGGTTGCGGTAGCCGGCGGTCCGGCCGCCGGCGCTCCCGCGGCTGCTGCCGAGGAGCAGACGGAATTCACCGTTGTTCTTAAGGCATTTGACGATGCCAAGAAGATTGCGGTTATCAAAGAAGTCCGGGCTGTTACCGGCCTTGGACTCAAGGAAGCAAAGGATCTCGTTGAGGGCGCTCCCAAGCCCCTTAAAGAGGGTGTTTCCAAGGATGAAGCCACGAAAATCAAGGAATCGGTCACTGCCGCAGGCGGTACTGTTGATATTCAGTAATGCCTGTGGGCGCGCCGTGTCGATGGTGCGGCGCACCTGCATTGATGTGCCCTTCGGGGCAGACAATCAAATGACCAGGGGTCAAACGATCAATGGTCGTCTTTCTCTTTAGGGACAGGAGGTTCCGGTTTAAACCGGGGCCTTTTCGTGATTGGACTTGTTCGACAACCCGGTTGGTTGTCTCACAAGTCTCGCAAAATGCTCTGCATTTTGCTATTTTTAAGTGGTTGTTGTTCAGAAACTGAAGTTTCCGAACAACTCTATTTTCGCAGGTAAAAATAGAATCCAATAGCAGGGGGAAGTAATGGCAAAAGGGAAAGCAGCCGCAAAAAGGACTTATATTGGTAAGGATATTCAGGATGTGATGGATCTTCCCGATCTCATCGACATTCAGACCTGTTCTTACGAGCGTTTTTTGCAGCGGGAAAAGCTTAAGGCGGGCCAGGCCCCGGATGAGCAGGGACTTCAGGAAGTTTTTAAGTCTACCTTTCCCATCGAGAGTCCCAATGGGGATATGGTACTGGCATACGAGTACTACACCCTGGATGAAGAGAATATCAAATTTTCCGAACAGGACTGCAAGCAGAAGGGGCTGACCTATGCGGTGTCCCTTAAGGCCCGGGTGAACCTTATCTTCCAGCAGACCGGTGAAATCCGTCAGAAAGACATTTACATGGGCGATATCCCCATCATGAGCGAGCGGGGAACCTTTATCATAAACGGCGCGGAACGGGTGGTGGTATCCCAGATTCACCGTTCCCCGGGGGTCATTTTTAGTCATGAAAAGGGAATTTACTCTTCCCGGATCATCCCCTACCGGGGTTCCTGGCTGGAATTTGAAATTGACCAGAAGCGCGAACTGATTTACGCCAAGATCGACCGGAAAAAGCGGATTCTGGGTACCATATTCCTGCGGGCCCTGGGCTACGAAAGCCGGGAAGCGATCATCAAGGCCTTTTATAAGGTTGAAACCTTGGATGTAAAGGATGACCGGGAAACCAGGGAACTTTTTTCCGGCAAGGTACTGGCCACCGCGGTGTGGATTACCACCGAAGACGGGGAGACCAAGAAAAAACTCTACCGCGCCGGGGAGAAACTCCATCCCCACAATGTGGATGAGCTCCTGGCTAACGGCATTGCTTCGATAGAGGTGATCAATTTTAACTCCGAAGATTCCCTCAATTCTCCCATGCTCCTGAACTGTTTTGAGCGGGAGGAGATCAAATTTGTAAAGGAAGACCCCAGCCGGGACGAACCTTCCCACGATGACGCCCTTTCCGCGGTCTACTCGGTGCTGATGCCCGGGGAGTCCATCACGGTGGAAGCTGCCGAAAAGGACTTGGTGGGGATGTTCTTTACCAGCCGCCGCTACGATTTGGGCAAGGTGGGGCGCTACAAGCTGAACAAGAAATTTCTCCACCAGCCTCCTCTGGAAGAGTTTACCCTGACCAAACCGGACATCATCGCCACCATGAAGTTCCTTATCAAGGTCTATGTGGGGGATGAAAATATCGACGATATCGACCACCTGGGCAACAGGCGGGTGCGCTCCGTGGGTGAACTGATGGCCAACGCCATGAAGACCGCCTTTAGCCGGATGGAACGGATCGCCAAGGAACGAATGAGCCTGAAAGAGACCGATACCATCAAGCCCCAGGATCTGATTTCCATCAAGCCCGTGGTGGCGGCGATAAAAGAATTCTACGGCTCCAGCCAGCTTTCCCAGTTCATGGACCAGGTTAACCCCCTGGCGGAACTGACCCACAAGCGGCGGCTTAACGCCCTGGGCCCCGGGGGCCTTTCCCGGGAACGGGCGGGCTTCGAGGTTCGGGATGTTCACTATACCCACTACGGACGCATGTGCCCCATCGAGACCCCGGAAGGCCCGAATATCGGCCTTATCGTGTCCCTGGCGAACTATACCCGGGTCAACGAATACGGCTTCCTGGAAACCCCCTACCGCAAGGTAGTCAACGGGGTTGCCTCCCGGGACATCGAGTACCTTTCCGCCATGGACGAGGACCGCTACTACATCGCCCAGGCTTCCGCCAAGCTGAACAACAACGGTTCCTTTGCGGACGAGCAGGTTTCCTGCCGCCGCCAGGGTGACTATACCACCCGGGCCCCCGGTGAAATTCAGTACATGGACGTTTCCCCCAAACAGATCATTTCAGTTTCCGCCTCCCTTATCCCCTTCCTGGAGCACGACGACGCCAACCGGGCCCTGATGGGTTCCAACATGCAGCGTCAGGCGGTTCCCCTGGTGTTCCCCGAGGCCCCCCGGGTCGGTACGGGAATGGAAGGGAAGTGCGCCTACGATTCGGGGGTGCTCGCCAAGGCCCGGCGGAACGGGACCGTGGTGCGGGTAAGCTCCCAGGAAATCATCATCAAACCCGAGGCATCCGCCCGCATTGCGGAGACCAACGAGGAAGGCTTGGATGTGTACAAGCTGGTGAAGTACCAGCGGACCAACCAGGACACCTGCTACAATCAGCGGCCCGTGGTTAAGCTGGGCGAAAAGATCACCGCCGGGCAGGTCATTGCCGACGGCCCCGCCACCCGGAACGGGGAACTGGCCCTGGGCCGGAACATCCTGGTGGGATTCATGCCCTGGAACGGGTATAACTACGAAGACTCAATCCTTATTTCCGAACGGGTGGTTAAGGAAGACATGTTCACCTCCATCCATATTAAGGAATTTATCACCGAAGTGCGGGAGACCAAGCTGGGGCCGGAGAAAATTACCCGGGACATTCCCAACACCTCCGAAAAGAGCCTGGACAACCTGGACGCCGAAGGGATCATCCGGGTTGGCGCCAAGGTCCGCTCCGGTGACATCCTGGTGGGCAAGGTAACCCCCAAGAGCGAAACCGAGACCACCCCGGAATTCAAGCTCCTCAACTCCATATTCGGTGAGAAGGCCAAGGAAGTGCGGGATTCCAGTCTCCGGGTGCCCCACGGCATCGAGGGGACCATCATCGACATCCAGCGGCTCAAGCGCACCGAAGGGGACGACCTGAACCCCGGGGTTGACGAGGTGGTCAAGGTCCTTATCGCCACCAAGCGGAAGCTCCGGGAAGGTGACAAGATGGCGGGCCGCCACGGCAACAAGGGCGTTGTCGCCCGGGTGCTCCCGGAAGAGGATATGCCCTACATGGAAGACGGCACCCCCCTGGACCTCTGCCTGACCCCCCTTGGGGTGCCCTCCCGGATGAACATCGGCCAGTTGCTGGAAACAGAACTGGGCTGGGCCGGCTCCACCCTGGACGAATGGTATTCGGCCCCGGTGTTCCAGTCACCCTCAACCGATCAGATCGAAGACAAGCTGAAGGAGGCGGGGCTGCCGGTGAACAGTAAGGCGGTGCTCCGGGATGGCCGCACCGGGGAAGCCTTTGTGAATCCCATTTTCTGCGGGGTCATCTACTTCCTCAAACTCCACCATCTGGTTGATGACAAGATGCACGCCCGGTCAACCGGTCCTTACTCGCTGGTAACCCAGCAGCCCTTGGGCGGTAAGGCCCAGTTCGGTGGCCAGCGGCTCGGGGAAATGGAAGTCTGGGCGCTGGAAGCCTACGGCGCCGCCAATACTCTGCAGGAACTGTTGACCATCAAGTCCGACGATATGACGGGCCGGTCCAAGATATACGAAGCGATTGTGAAGGGGGAACCCTCCACCACGGCGGGTATCCCCGAATCCTTCAACGTACTGGTACAGGAACTCCGGGGCCTGGCGCTGGATCTGACGATCTACGACGCCAAGGGAAAACAGATCCCCCTCACCGAGCGGGATGAAGAGATGATCACCAAGTCGGGGAGCAATTTCTGATAATGAGGATGAGGAGATAGGCGAAACTCTGTTTCGCTTCGATTGAGTTGTGCGGCAGCCGCCGCACCTATGAGGAGATAACATGCGCGATATCCAGGATTTTGATTCGATAATGATACGCCTGGCTTCCCCGGACATGATCCGGGCCTGGTCCTATGGCGAAGTGAAAAAACCGGAAACCATCAACTACCGGACCCTGCGGCCCGAGAAAGACGGCCTCTTCTGCGAGCGGATCTTCGGGACCACCAAGGAATGGGAATGCTACTGCGGCAAGTTCAAGTCCATCCGGTATAAGGGGGTCATTTGCGACCGCTGCGGTGTTGAGGTTACCCACTTTAAAGTCCGCCGGGAACGGATGGGCCATATTGAACTGGCTGCCCCGGTGTCCCATATCTGGTACTACCGCTCGGTCCCCAGCCGCATGGGGCTGCTCCTGGACCTCCCCATGACCGCCCTGCGGTCGGTGCTCTACTACGAAAAGTACGTGGTCATCGATTCCGGGGATACCGATTTAAAGAAGCAGCAGCTCCTTACCGAGGAAGAGTATTACGAAGCCCAGGAACGTTACGGCGGCGGCTTTAGCGCCGGCATGGGCGCGGAGGCGGTGCGGACCCTGCTGGAAAACCTCAACCTGGATCAGATGGCCATTGACCTGCGGGCCAAGATGATCGAAAAGGGCGCCAAGAGCGACAAGCGGCTCCTTAAGCGCATCGAAATCGTGGAGAATTTCCGCAATTCCAACAATAAACCCGAGTGGATGATCCTGGATGTGATCCCGGTGATTCCCCCGGAACTGCGGCCCATGGTGCAGCTCGACGGCGGCCGCTTTGCCACCAGCGATCTGAACGACCTCTACCGCCGGGTGATCAACCGGAACAACCGGCTCAAGCGGCTCCAGACTTTGAACGCCCCGGATATCATTATCCGCAATGAAAAGCGGATGCTCCAGGAAGCGGTGGACGCCCTGTTCGACAATTCCAAGAAGAAGCGAGTGGTGAAGGGCGCCAGCAACCGGCCCCTCAAATCCATCAGTGATATGCTTAAGGGCAAGCAGGGCCGGTTCCGGCAGAACCTGCTGGGTAAGCGTGTTGACTATTCGGGCCGCAGTGTTATCACCGTTGGGCCGGACCTCAAGATGTGGCAGTGCGGGCTTCCCACCAAGATGGCCCTGGAACTGTTCAAGCCCTTCATCATGAAGAAACTGGTCGACAAGGACGTGGTTTACAATATCAAGAAGGCCAAGATGCTGGTTGAGCAGGAGACCCCCGAGGTCTTCGCCATCCTGGACGAAGTGGTCAAGGAGCACCCGGTGCTGCTGAACCGCGCGCCTACCCTGCACCGTTTGGGTATCCAGGCCTTTGAACCCGTACTGGTAGAGGGGAAGGCCATCCGGCTGCACCCCCTGGTTTGTCATGCCTTTAACGCCGACTTTGACGGCGACCAGATGGCGGTCCACGTGCCCCTGACCCAGGCGGCCCAGATGGAATGCTGGACCCTGATGCTCAGCGCCCGGAACCTCCTGAACCCCGCCAACGGCAAGACCATTGTGTTCCCCTCCCAGGACATGGTTCTGGGGATCAACTTCCTTACCCGGATCAAGCCCAAGGCCAAGGGAACCGGCCGGCTTTATTCCAGTCCCGACGAGGTGCTGATGGCGGTGGAAGCCAATTCCCTTGACTGGGAAGCGGCTATCAAAGTAAGGCCCGCCAAAAACGAATTCCGCACCACCCGGGATGGAAAAATTATCAGGGATTTTGAATTCGGCCATATCAGGAAGGATGGCCTTTGGGACAAGACCGGTAAGATAGCGGCTTCTGCGGGGGATGGTCTTATTGAGACCTCCGCCGGCCGGCTCATGTTCAACGAGGCCCTGCCTCCGGAAATTCCCTTTATCAACTATGAATTGAAGGACAAGGAACTGCGGGGACTTATCGAAAACATTTTTGCCGAGAAGGGTTCCTGGACTACGGTAAAAATGCTGGACGCCATCAAGGCCACCGGTTACAAGTACGCCACGATCTTTGGGGCCACCATCGGAGTGGATGATATCGTGGTGCCCAAGGAAAAGCCCGAGATGATCGACAAGGCCAACAAGGAAGTGGACGGCATCCAGCGCCAGTACCGTCAGGGGCATATCACCCAGGATGAACGGTACAACCGGGTTGTGGAAGTCTGGAACAAGACCAACGAAGACCTTACCAATATCATGATGAAGACCCTGGAAGCGGACCGGGACGGGTTCAACTCGGTGTATATGATGGCGAACTCCGGCGCCCGGGGAAGCCGCAACCAGATACGCCAGCTTGCGGGGATGCGGGGTCTTATGGCCAAGCCCTCCGGGGACATCATTGAACTGCCCATACGGTCCAACTTTAAAGAGGGCCTTTCGGTTATCGAATTCTTTATCTCCACCAATGGCGCCCGGAAGGGCTTGGCGGACACGGCCCTTAAGACCGCCGAAGCCGGTTACCTGACCCGGCGGCTGGTGGATATCGCCCAGGACGTGGTGGTCAACGAGGACGACTGCGGTACCATCAACGGCATTTCCTATTCCGCCATCAAGGACGGTGAGGACATCGTGGAGCCTTTGAGCGAGCGTATTGTGGGCCGCTATACCCTGGAACGGGTCAAGCACCCCATCACCGGGGAACTCATCATCGATGTGAACGAGGAAATTACCGAGGAACGGGCTAGGGCCATTGAGGACGCCGGCGTCGAGACCGTGCGCATCCGGACGGTACTGACCTGCGAAGCGGAACATGGGGTCTGCCGCCGCTGTTACGGCCGGAACCTGGCCACCAACCGTTCCGTGGATATCGGGGAAGCCGTCGGGACCATCGCCGCCCAGTCCATCGGCCAGCCGGGAACCCAGCTTACCATGCGTACCTTCCATATCGGCGGGGCCGCCAGTAAGGTGAGCGAGGAAAACCGCATCTTTCTTAAATACCCGGTGTACATCAAGGAAGTGGAAGGAACCCACGTACCCCTTGAGAGCGGTCATTGGCTCTTTACCCGCAGGGGATACACCATTGTCAACAAGGTGATGAAGGAATACAAGCTTGAGTCCAAAGATACCCTCCTGGTGGAAGACGGCAAACGGATTATCCGGGGGGAACCGATCATCAAGCACGGGGGAAAGGAAATCCTCTCCACGGAAATTGCCTATGCCATGGTAAAGGATAATAACCTCTACCTTATCGGACAGGATCAGAAGATCGAAATCCGCAACGGTTCAGAATTTGTTGCGAAGAAAGGGGATGTGGTGGCGGCGGAAAAACCCATCGCCAGTTTCGACCCCTATTCGGACCCGATCATCGCCGAAGTTTCCGGAATCGTAAAGTACGAAGATATTATCTCCGGGACCACATTAAAAGAGGAAATCAACGAGGAAACGGGGAATACGGAAAAACGGATCACCGAATTCCAGCTGGAAAGCAAGCAGCCCCGTATCCTTATTGTTGATGATGAGGGCAAGGAAGTTGCTTCATACTTCCTCCCCGGGGGCGCCTATATTCAGGTGGACGAAGGGGAAAAGATCGACGCCGGCCGGACACTGGCCAAGACCTTGACCGAATCCGCCAAGGCCATGGACATCACCTCCGGTCTGCCCCGGGTAAGCGAGCTCTTTGAGGCCCGCAAGCCCAAGGCCCCTGCGGTTCTTGCCCTGGTTTCCGGGGTTGTCTACTTTAAGGGCATTGTGAAGGGCAAGCGGAAGGTCACCATAGAGGATGCCTTCGGCAAGGAATATCCCCATCTGATACCTATGACCAAGCGGCTCCTTGTCCGGGACGGCGACACCGTGGAAGCCGGCGAGCCCCTCTGTATGGGCGCCGTGAATCCCCACGACGTGCTTCACATCCTGGGTGAAAGTACCCTTCAGCGTTACCTGATGGACGAAATCCAGCAGGTTTACCGCCTCCAGGGGGTGACCATCAATGACAAGCACATCGGCGTTATCGTCCGCCAGATGATGCGGAAGGTGGAGATCGTCGCCGTAGGGGATACCAAGTTTATCTACGGCCAAATGGTGGACAAGTACCGCTTCCACGAGGAAAACAACCGGGTCATCGCCGAAGGGGGACAGCCTGCGGTTGCACGGCCCATGTTCCAGGGGATCACCAAGGCGTCCCTCAACATTGATTCCTTCCTCTCGGCGGCAAGCTTCCAGGAAACCACCCGGGTGCTTACCAACGCCGCCATCGCCGGGTCCACCGACTACCTCCGGGGCCTTAAGGAAAACATCATCATCGGCCATCCCATACCGGCGGGCACGGGGATGAAGCGCTACCGGGCGGTGAAGCTCTTTGACGAGGACAGCCAGGACCTGGATGTGCAGATGCAGGAAATCCTGGAACAGCGGAAGCTGGAGGCTACCGCCACCGAATCGGTGGAAGAGGATTACTCCCCGGATGCGGATGATAACGACGAATAGTACCGGGCTTGCCTTAAGCGCCTCCCCTGCGTAAGTATTGTCTTGCCTGCGCAGGGGCGCCAGGTACCCCTGAGAGCCGCCCTCCATTACGGGGGCGGCTTTTTTGTTGACTGTGTTGTCTGGGTGGGCGGGTTGATGGTATACTTATTTGCGTAGGGGCGATAATGGCAAAAAAGCCGGTAAAAAGGAAAGAGAAAAAGCTGAAAAGGAAAACTGACCTTGTAGAAAATATCGGCAAGGTATTGGTGAACCTTGGTCAAGTTATTTTTGGAACACTTTTTTTGGGCGGCGTATTGCGCGGGGAAGTTTCGCAATATATTATGGTATTATCGGGTATCGTTGGCGCTACGATATTCATCGTTTTGGGCCTTTTGCTTTCCGCAAAAGAAAAAGAAGACAAGGGGGAATAATATATGTGGATAATTTGGGCAATGGTAATTGTGGCCGTTCCGCTTTTGGTCTTAGCCTGCTACGGTATGTGGCGTAACCATAAGTATGACGAGTATTACAAAACCCACGAACACGGAGGTGCATAATTGGTAACGAAGGACAGCAGGACGGGAAAGAAGAGGAAGAAGTTAACCGCTAAGGCGCGACAGGAATGCGCGGCTTTTTGAATAAGGGAACGATGAATATGGAATTGAATTATACTTATTGGAAAGATGATGGCTGGTATGTTGGATACCTTGAGGATTACCCGGACTATACCACCCAGGGACAGACCCTTGAAGAATTCGAAGCAATGCTTCGTTCATTGTATGAAGACATAAAGACCTTTGATTTCTCCTTTGTCCGTCATCATGGGAAGTTACAGATTGCATGACCTGAGGGTGCATGAAAAGAAATGATCTGATTAAAAAAATTACTGAACTTGGCGTGATTTTTGAACGCCATGGGGCTAATCACGATTGGTATGTCAAAAAAGAAACCAATGTAGGGCGTACCCCGGCACAATGAGATAAAAGAAACGATCGCCAGGCGTATTATTAAAGCCTTCTCCTGATTTATTTTTTTAACCCTATCGGTTGAGCCGCGCCAGGAAGGAGCGCGTGCGGTCCAGCCGGGGATTGTCGATGACCTCGGCGGCGGGGCCTTCCTCGATGAATGCGCCGCCGTCCATAAAGAGGACCCGGTCTGCCACTTCGCGGGCAAAGGGGATTTCGTGGGTCACGATGACCATGGTCATCTTTTCCGCCGCCAGGCTGCGGATTACCTTGAGAATGTCCCCGGTCAGTTCCGGGTCCAGGGCGCTGGTGGGTTCATCGAAAAAGAGAACCTCCGGGTCCAGGGCCAGGGCCCGGGCTATCGAGACCCGCTGTTGCTGCCCCCCGGAAAGTTCACCGGGGTAGGAAGCGGCTTTATCGGAAAGGCCCATTTTTTCAAGAAGCGCCGCGGCCCGGTCCGCGGCTGTTTTCCTGTCCCGGCGGAGCACATGGACCTGGGCTTCGGTAATGTTCCGCAAAACAGAAAAATGGGGGAAGAGGTTGAAGTTCTGGAACACCAGCCCCACCTTAAGGCAGATTTCCCGGAGCTGTTCCGCCTGCACATAAACCCCGTCTTTCACCATATCCCTGCCCGTAAGACTGATGCTCCCCCCCTCCACCAGTTCCAGGTGGGTGATGCACCGGAGCAGGGTAGACTTTCCCGACCCCGAAGGCCCCAAAATGGCCACCACTTCCCCCTGATTAACGGTGAAGGAAATATCCTTGAGGACCTGCAAGGGGCCGAAGGATTTTGATATCCCTTTGACTGTGATTATTTCCATTCAGTCTCCTCTTCATGGTGCTAGTAGGTAGACACCATTGACAATGTTAATGAAGAAGGTAAACCACAGACCTCACAGACAGGACGGACAAAAGAAAAAGACAGGCAAAAACCAGTCCGTCCTGTCCGTGTGGTCAGTGGTTATTTATTCTTTCGTCGGTATACACAATTTAGTTCGTGTCCACCTACTAGTGATAATAAGAAAGCTTCTTTTCCCCGGCTGTAAAGGCCACCGAAACCACCCAGTTCATAATCAGGTAGAAAAGCCCCGCCACAAAAATGGGGGTGGTGGAAAATTCCCGGGCCGCCGCGTTCTGGGCTGCATGGAAAAGTTCCGCCACGCCGATGATCTGGGCCAGGGCGGTGTCCTTTACCAGGGTGATCACCTCGTTCCCCATGGCGGGCAGAATCCGCTTGATCACCTGGGGCATCACGATACGGGCAAAGGTCTGATTGCCGGTAAAGCCCAGGACCTTGGCCGCCTCGTACTGACCCCGCGGGATGGCCTCGATCCCGCCCCGGTAAATTTCCGCAAAGTAGGCGGCGTAGTTCAGCACAAAGGCAATGATCACCGCGGTAAACCGGTTATAGGAAAGGATAAACCGCAGGCCGGCCCAGAATTGCGCTGAGACAATATAGGCGGAAAAACTATCGTTTAAGAATTTCAGAAGATACTTCGGCGCAAAATAGATAAAGATAAGCTGCAGAATAAGGGGGGTGCCCCGCATTATCAACAGGTAGAAGTTGATGACATTGCGGGGCAGCCAGTTCTTCGACATCCGGCCCAATGCAACCGGCAAAGCCAGGGGCAGGGAAAAGAGGAGGGTGAGAAAAAACACCTCCAGCGAGACCCCCGCGCCCTTGAGCATAATGCCGATCATTTGGAGCATGTTACTTTCCGATGGTCGAGATATCGGCGCCTAACCATTTGGTGGCTATTTGGGCGACGGTTCCGTCTTTTGCCATGGCCAGCAGGGTTTCCCAGACCTTGTCGGCCAGGGCCTTGTCGTTCTTCCTGAACCCGATGCCGAATTCTTCTTCCCCCAAAGTTTCCTTCAGAATGCGGAAGTCCTTACCCGAACGGTTGATGTTATCATTGGCTACGACAAGATCTATGACCACCGCGTCTATCCCGCCTACATCAAGATCCATAAGGGCGGTGAGAAAATCTTTAACCTCAATTACCCCTTTAAGGCTCGATGTAAATTCGGGCGCATCCTCAAGGGCGTCAACCGATGAAGAACCCGCCTGGGTTGCGACTGTTTTTCCCGCAAGGTCTTTCAGGGTCTGAACCGGAGAGTTCCCCTTTACCACAACCACCTGTGCATTTTTGAGGTAGGGCGGCGTAAAGGTCAGCGCCTGTTTCCGCTCCTCGGTAATGGTGAAGCCGTTCCAGATGCAGTCGATTTCCCCGGTGTTGAGCTCCTGCTCCTTGGCGTTCCAGTCGATGGGCTGGAGCACCAGGCTGACCCCCATCCGCCTGGCGACTTCCTTTGCAAGATCCACATCGTAGCCCACGATTTCGTTGCTTTCATTCCGGAAGCCCATGGGCGGAAATGAATCATCCAGGCCCAGTACCAGCTTTTTTTTGCTCAGAATGTTCGCAAGGGATCGATCTCCGCCGGAACCTGAACCCCCGACCTCTTTTTTTGTGCACCCAAAAAACACACTTGCCCCCAAAAGAGCGCAAACCACCATAATTCCAATTCGTTTCAAAATTTTCCTCCTTAAAAATAGGCGCCAGGCGCCTTTGGAATCTAACCCTCTGGACTTTACCCCATATTGTAAAAAATGTAAACTTGAATACGTGGAAATCGTCATAGCCGATCCGGCGAAAAATATTACCATCTTCGTGCTTGATCGTATCGACAGCGCCCCGGCGCGTGCGGAAGCCGCCAGGCGTCTTTTGGCGGACCCTTCCCTTAAGGCCGAGCAGGTGGGCTTTGTGGTTCCCCCTGCGGATGGCCGTAAAACATGGCGGCTTGAAATGATGGGCGGCGAGTTCTGCGGCAACGCCGCCCGGAGCTTCGGTCTTTTCGTCGCCCGCGAGACCGGTCTTAAGGGCTGCCATACGGTAATGATCGAAATAAGCGGCATGCAGAAAAGCCTCCCCGTACATGTTGACACCGAAGCGGGCAGGGCGGAGGTGGAAATCCCCCGGCCCCTTGCGCAGGGCAGCCTCAATTTTGAGGGCCAGAGCTTTCCCGTATTTGTGTTTGACGGCATCACCCATGTGATAGCGCCGGGGCTTAAGCCGGAACCTGCCGCCGCGGAGCGGGATGCCTTTTTTGCGATAAAGGCTTTGATCGAAAAAGGCGCCCGGAGCCATTTTGACGCATTAGGCGTAATGTTCTATGACACCCAAAACCAATTTCTGCGCCCTGCGGTCTATGTGGCCGCCACGGATTCCCTGGTATTTGAATCCAGCTGCGGTTCCGGCTCCGCCGCCCTTGCCTGTTGGAAAACCGCAGCCCTGCGTGACGGGGAGGGCCGCTGTGACGTGGCGCAGAGCGGCGGCGTCATCGAGGTCCGGGTCAGCAAACTTGGGGGTGAGATTAGCAGTATTACTATCGGCGGCCCGGTGAGCTTGAGTGGCAGGATGAAGGGGTAGTTTTTAAAGCAGCACCCGGAAAGTACTGCCTTGATCACTGCTCACAGTAATGCTGCCGCCGTGGGCGGCAACGATGGCGGCGGCAATGGTCAGGCCGATCCCGGCGCCGCCTGAACTGCGGTTCCGGGATTTGTCGGACCGGTAAAACCGTTCAAAGATGTGGGGGAGTTCCTCCGCGGGGATACCGATGCCGGTGTCCTTCACGGTAAGTTCCCAGGCCGGGCCGGTGGCATGGATTTCAGGTTCCCCGTTTTCACCCTTACCGTTTGCCCCGGCAACGGGGCTCAGCTTGATAGTGATACTGCCCTGGTCGGTGTATTTGACCGCATTGGATAAGAGGTTGATAAGGACCTGCATGAGCCGGTCATAGTCGGCGTAGATTGGGGCTTTGACGGGAAGGTCCCCAGCTGTTCCGGTAAGAACTTCACCGGCTGAATCGAAAAATTCTGTTTTGATGACGATCCCTTTTTCTGCGGCGGCCTGGCGGAACTGTTCCGCCGCATGTTCCAGTAGTATGGCAAGATCAAAATCTTTTTTTTGCAGAACCAGGTTCTCCCGTTCCAGAATTGAGAGAGTGTTGAGGTCCTCCACCAGTTTGCCCAGCCGTATAATTTCTTCGTGACAGCTGCCAAGCCGTTCCGGCGTCGGTTCCCATACTCCGTCGATCATGGCCTCCACGTTTCCCTGCAAGGTGGTGAGGGGGGTGCGGAGTTCGTGGGCGATATCCGAGGTGAGCCGCTTCTGCCAGCGTTCGCCGTTTTCCAGCTCTGCGGCAAGATCGTTCACCGAGCGGGAAAGCTCGTGGAGTTCCCGGATGCCATAGCGGTCGGGGATGCGCACCGAGAAACGGCCCCCGGCGATGGCCCTGGCAGCGGAGGCCGCCGAGAGGATTGGCATTGCCAGAACGGAGGCAAGGAAGATCGAGATGAACACACTGATGACGGTAAAGAAAATTCCTGCGGCAAGGAGAAACTGGTTCAGGGTGGTAAGAAAATGGGATTCACTCTCGCTGTAAAAAAAAGGGCCATAGGTATCAATGCTGATCTGTCCCACCGGCGTCTCCATGTAGTTCAAGGGGTAGATTTGATTCTGAATGCCGCCGCTTAAGCGGTGACCTCCTTCCATCCGTTCCGCAATTCTGTTCAGCACAGAAACACATTCCTGCATATCGCAGGAACGGGCGTCCCAGATGATGTTCCCTTTGGTATCTTCAATGGAGACGATGTAGCCCTGGTGTACAAAAAACATCCCCATGGCTTCCAGGACGCCCACATCAAAACTCTTGGTAAAGGGATCGTAGTGATCCATAACGGAATTGACGATCTCTTCGCTCCGGACCCGGATGTTACTGCGGGCATAACCGGAAAAGAGCCGGCTTCCGATGATGTTTATCAGGACGCCCAGGGTGAGCACCGCCAGGCAGATGAACAGGGCGTAGGTTAGTACCAGCTGGTTTTTCAGGCTAATCATGTTACTGTTTTTACCCTTTCCTCATTGGATCACTTCTTCGCCAAAGCGGTAACCCATGCCGTAGACCGTAAGGATATACCGGGGGGACTTTGAATCGGCCTCAATTTTTTGTCTGAGGTTTTTGATGTGGGAATCCACCGCCCGGTCAAAGCCGTCGTATTCGTCGGATTTAACACCGGAGAGAATTTCTTCCCGGGTAAATATTTTCCGGGGAGACGACATCAGAAGGGTGAGTATCTTGTACTCATTTGGGGTAAGCGCCAGGTCCTCCCCGTTCCGGCTGACCCGGCGGTTTTCCTGATCTACCGCAAGGTCCCCTGCGGAGAGGATACGGTTTTTCTGTGCCTCTGCTCCCCCGCCCGTACCGGAACGGCGCAGCGCCGCAGCGACACGGGCCATGAGCTGCCGGGGGCTGAAGGGCTTGGTGACATAATCATCCGCTCCCAGGTTGAGCCCCCGGATAATGCTTTCCTCGTCAACCTTGGCGGTCATCATGATGATGTGCACATCGGAAACGGCCCGTACCTTCCGGCAAAGTTCCTCCCCGGTAAAATCGGGCAGCATCAGGTCCAGCAGGATTAAGGATACGGTATGGCTCTTTAATAAAGTCATTGCTTCCTTTCCCGTTCCGGCGCAGAGCGCCCGGTACCCGTTTTTTTCCAGATAGGACCTTACGATGTCAAGGATCTTCGGCTCATCATCAACAACAAGGACCGTGTTCACACGACTTCGTAGCCCGCTTCGGTGACCGCTTCCTTCATCGCCGCCAGGGTAACCGTTGCATCGTGTTCCACATCGGCGCTGTTGTCCTTAAGGCTTACCTTGGCGGAACTTACCCCGCTGATCTCTTCCAATGCGTCTTTCACATGCTTTACGCAGTGTTCACAGGACATTCCGTCAATTTTCAATGTGGTATTCATATATATAAAACTCCTTAAAATAATAATACTATTTTAGTGCACCCGGTTTAAAGCCCCGGAGCCGCAGAGCGTTACTGAGTACCGAGACCGAGGACATGCTCATGGCAAGGGCGGCGATCATCGGGTTTAAGAGGGGGCCGCCGAAGGCGAAGAGCAGGCCCATGGCGATGGGGATGCCCAGGGTGTTGTAGGCAAAGGCCCAGAACAGGTTCTGTTTGATGTTGACGATGGTCTTGCGGGAAAGTTCGATGGCGGTAGCCACGTCCCGCAGGTCGCTCTTCATGAGCACGATGTCGGCGCTTTCCATGGCGACATCGGTGCCGGAACCGATGGCCATGCCCACATCGGCCTGCGCCAGAGCCGGGGCGTCGTTGATGCCGTCTCCCACCATGGCGGTCTTTTTACCCGCCTCCTGAAACTTTTTGACTTCCATTGCCTTGTCCTCGGGGAGTACCTCTGCCAGTACCGTGTCGATCCCGACCTGTTTGGCGATGGCGTCCGCGGTGCGCCGGTTGTCCCCAGTGATCATCGCCACCCGGACCCCCAACTTGTGGAGCCTCTGTATCGCTTCGGCGCTGCTGGGCTTCACCGTGTCCGCCACGGCAATGATCCCCGCCAGCTCGCCGTCCACCGCCACATACATCGGTGTTTTGCCTTCTTCCGCAAGGCGCTGCGCATTGGCGGCGGCATCGGCTAAGGGGATGCCTTTTTCGCTCATGAGCTTTTCGTTTCCAAGGAGCACGTTCTTGCCCCGGATCGCCGTCTGTATGCCCCGGCCCGGAATGGCCTGGAACTGTTCCGCCGGCAAAAGGGGAAGGCCCTGTTCCTCCGCCGCCCGGACAATAGCTTCGCCCAGGGGATGCTCGCTGCCCTTTTCACCGGAGGCCGCAAGCTGCAAGAGTTCGCTGCGGCCGCCCGGAACAGAAACGGAAATAGAAACGCTGTGATCGGTAGATTCGGTATGCACACTCGCCTGTTCGGACCCATCGTCCTCGTTCGCCAGTATGATGTCCGTGACCTTCGGCTTCCCTTCGGTGATGGTGCCGGTCTTGTCCAGGACCACCACGTTGATCTTGTGGGCCGTTTCCAGGGCAACGCCGCTTTTGATCAGCACCCCGTACTGGGCGCCTTTGCCGGTTCCCACCATGATGGCGGTGGGGGTGGCAAGTCCCAGGGCGCAGGGGCAGGCGATGACCAGCACCGAGATAAGTATGGTGATGGAGAAGGCAACGGTTTCCCCCGAGAAAAACCAGGCGCCTGCGCCGATGAGTGCCAGCACAATCACTACGGGGACAAAGTAGCCGGAGATGATATCCGCAAGCCGGGCGATAGGGGCCTTGGACCCCTGGGCGTTTTCCACGAGCCTGATGATCTGGGCCAGTGCGGTGTCCTTGCCGACCCGGGTGGCCCGGTACTTTATGGAGCCGTTCTTGTTGATGCTGGCCCCGATCACCTGGTCGCCGGGTTTTTTCTCCACAGGAATGCTTTCCCCGGTGAGCATGGATTCGTCCACCGCAGTAAGCCCTTCGGTGACCGTGCCGTCCACGGGGAACTTTTCACCAGGCCGTACCACCACAATGTCCCCCACTTCAACCTCGTCCAGGGGCACCTGTACTTCCACGCCGTCCCGGATCACCGAGGCCTGTTTGGGGGCCAGGCCGATGAGCTTCTTGATCGCCTCCGAGGTCTTGCCCTTGGAAACCGCTTCCATGAATTTGCCCAATGTGATCAGCGCCAGTATTACTGCGGCCCCTTCAAAGTAGAGTTCGTAGTCCACGTTGCCGTTAAAGAAAATCTGGTATACCCCGTAGAAACTGTAGAGGTAGGCCGCAGAGGTGCCGATGGCGATAAGGGAATCCATGTTGGGGCTGAGTTTGACCAGGTTGCGGAAGCCCGCGGTGTAGTACCTGCGGCCGATGATGATCACCGGGGTGCAGAGCAGGAACTGGATCAGGGCGAACTGTTTGGGGTAGCGCATGGTGTTGAGCAGGGGGGGCAGGTTTACCCCGGCCCATTCCAGGATCATGGGGACCATGGCGATAAGGAGCAGGGGGAAGGCGAAGGCCGCCGAAAAAATGAAGCGCCGCTTTAGGGCGCTTATCTCACCCTTTTTTTTATCCGCCAGCTCATCTTCGTTGATCTCCTCCAGGGCCTTGTAGCCCGCCTTGGTCACCGCCGCCTTGATGATCGCGGGGCTTAAAAGCTCCGGGTCAAAGGTGATGCTGAGCTTTTCCGTGGCCAGGTTCACGTTGGCCTCGGCGACACCGGAAAGCTTTTTGGTCACCCGCTCCACGGTTTTTGCGCAGGCCGCGCAGGTCATCCCCTGGATGTTAAAGACCTTGCTGACCGATTGGGTCAGGGCCTTATAGCCCGCCTTTTCAACCGCCTCCTGGATCGTGCGGACCGTGAGCTCCCCGTCGTTAAAGGTGACGCTGAGTTTTTCCGTAGCCAGGTTCACATTGGCCTCGGTCACCCCGGAAAGTTTTTTGGTCACCCGTTCCACCGTCTTGGCGCAGGCGGCGCAGGTCATTCCCTCTATCGAAAAAACTTTACTGGTCATGTTCCGCTTCCTTTTTATTTTGTCAGGATATAGGCATTTATCAACTGGTTAGGGTTCATCCCCATCTGTGTCTTATCCTGGCCTGCCGCCAGGTAGAACCAGTTCCCGTCCAGCCGGGCGATGTCCAGCCCTGCCGCAGTCAAAGGATCTGCGGGAATTGCGAAGACTATGTCCGCATCATCGAGACCGAGCTGTTCGGTCCAATAGACCTCGAAGGGCGGCTCCCCCTCATTATACAGGGAGAGCTGGTAGTGATGCACGTCGCCGTGGTACTGCACCAAACTGTTTTTCTGTTTGAGGATACGCCGCAGGGCGTCTTCGGAGCCCTGGGCATTTTCCTTTTTATCACTTACGTTGTAGGGATGCAATAACAAATCCGGGAGGCTTTCGCCCCCTTCGACCTTGGCGGCCTGGAAAACATAGCCCGTGCCGTCCAGGCGCTTCACATCCAGCCCCGCCTTGATAAAGGGCTCCGCCGGGATGACCATGGCAAAATCGATGGGGCCCGCGCCGGTATCCTTGGTCCATTCAAACTTGCTGCCCCCCGGCAGGGAGAGCCCCCAGTGCTTGAGGGCATCGTGGTAGCCCTTGCGGTCCTGGTTCGCCTTGACAATGGCGTTAAAGGCCCCCAGGGCCTCGTCGGATTCCCTGCCGCCGGTCTGCACCCGGTTACAGCCCGCAAGCAGTACAAGGGCGGTGATCACCGCCATCATTGAAAACACTGAATTCTTCATTAAAACTCCTGTGAAGCTTCGTTTCACTTCCAATTAAAAGTATAGAGGAGTATGTTTTCCTCTCTGTATCTCCGATTATATAATATGATAAGATCGTGTAAATATTATGGAGGCGGCGTCAATGCAGTACCGGATTGATAAAGTATCGGGAAATAAGCTTTCGGTCCTTGGCTTTGGCTGTATGCGGTTCCCAAAGAACCTTGGGATCATTGATATGCGGAAAACCGAGGAACTGGTGATGGCTTCCATCGCCGGGGGGGTCAACTACTTCGATACGGCCTATGCTTACCCCGGTAACGAGGAAGCCCTGGGGACGATTCTGGAAAAGCACCGGGTCCGGGACAAGGTGTTCATCGCCACCAAGCTCCCGGTGTTAATTGTAAAGGGTCCCGGTGATTTCGACCGCTACTTCAACAAGAGCCTGGAACGGCTGCGGACAGACTACATCGACTACTTCCTCCTCCACATGATGACCGATACGGATCAGTGGGGGCGGCTCAAGGCCTGGGGGATTGAGGAGTGGATCGCCGGGAAAAAGAAGAGCGGCCAAATCCGGCAGATCGGTTTTTCCTACCATGGGGGGCAGACTGAATTCCTTAAACTGATTGACGAGTACCCCTGGGAATTCTGCCAGATCCAGTACAACTATTCGGATGAAAATTTTCAGGCCGGGGTCACGGGGCTGCGGAAGGCGGCGGAGAAAATGCCCGTGGTGATCATGGAACCCCTCCTGGGGGGAAGGCTCGCGGACGCCCTGCCCGGGGATGCGGTTAGTATATTCAAAAAGGCCGGGGATTATCTTTCCCCCGCCGGCTGGGGGCTCAACTGGGTATGGAATCAGGAAGAGGTGTGCCTCCTCCTTTCCGGCATGTCCACTATGGCGCAGCTGGAAGAAAATTTGCGCCTGGCGGACAGGGCCCTGCCGGGGATGCTCGGTGAAGGGGAAAGGGATGTCTACCGTCAGGTCCTGGGGGTGATCAACAGGGCCTACCGGATCCGCTGTACGGGCTGTAACTACTGCATGCCCTGTCCGAAGGGGGTGAACATCCCCGGCTGTTTCGCCGGCTACAACGCTGCTTTTTCCATCGGCTATGTGGCGGGGCTGCAGCAGTTTGTCACCAGCACCGGGATCATCTCGGAAAAGACCGGCAGCCCAAGCCAATGCGTCAAATGCGGAAAATGCGAAGGCCACTGTCCCCAGCACCTGCCCATCATCAAAAATCTGGAACAGGTACGAAAGAAGATGGAGCCCCTCTGGTTCCGTTGCGGGATTGCCATTTTCCGAAAAATTTTGGGCAGGGGCCGGCGCAAGGGGAACGGATCGCGGGGGGAAACCCAGGGTGCTTAAAATACTTAAAGAGTCAAACCGGCTTCACGAAACGATTTTTATGGCAATATCGGTGATTTTCTGTCTGGGTATTTCCATTTTCAGATACATCTATACGGGCGCCCGGACATTCTTGTTCTTGAACTGGAATCTTTTTCTGGCCTTTGTCCCCTGGGCGCTGACCAGTCTGGCTGCCATTAAACCGGTGATTCAAAAATCAAAAATCAGAATAGCTGTTCTTCTTATTGTTTGGCTTTTGTTCTTCCCCAACGCCCCCTATATTCTGACGGACCTGCTTTATTTAAGATTTCGTTTTACCATGCCCCTCTGGTACGATCTCTTGCTGATACTGTCATTTGCCTGGACAGGATTACTGTTCGGTTTTTTAAGCCTTTGGGATATCGAACAAATTCTGAACAAGCATCTTAAGCCGGTTTTTATCCCCCTGCTGTCCACCGTATTTCTGTTCATTGGAAGTTTCGGCATTTATGTCGGCAGGTACCTCCGGTGGAACAGCTGGGATATTTTAACCGATCCCCTGGAGCTGATGTACGATATCAGCGACCGGGTTGCCAACCCCTTCAAGCATCCGGGCACCTGGGGTATGACCCTCTTTATGGGCCTGTTTCTGAATATGCTTTACTGGTCATTCCGTTTGATACAGAAGCGGAACCTGCCGCCGGGGCCGGACGCCGGGGTCCCTCTCCGGGGCGAAGGCGTGTAGATGATCTGTTCCCGATATCGGAAACGAAACAAGGTTTCGCATAAGTCCCGGTTTCTTCCGGCCGCCGCCATTCATATTACCGGCGCAGTTTTTCTGTTAATCATGCTGTCCTTTGTATCCTGTTCCCGAAAGGCGCCCGACACTCCGGAACCGCCGAATACAAGATCGCCTGTGGCGAAGCCGCCCACCGACAAACCGCTGACAGCGAAGCCGCTGATAGCGGCCAGCATCCTCCCCCAGTCCTGGTTTATCGAACGCATCGGCGGGGATCGGGTGCAGACCATGGTTCTGGTGGGGCCGGGGCAGAATCCCCACAGCTACGAACCTACTCCCAGGCAGATGACCGTCCTGGCGGAAGCCCAAATCTGGCTTCTTTCGGGCGCCGAATTTGAAATCGGTCTGCGGCCCAAGATCGAAGCTTTGTTTCCCAAGCTTATCATCGTTGACGGAACCGCAGGGGTTGTCTTCCGCAGCCTTGAAGAACATGAGCATGAGGATGAACACAGCAATGAGGCCGGCCTTGACGGTGATGGGGCTGACAGTAACGTTGACCGCCACACCTGGCTTGGATCGGAACCGGCAAAGATCATGGCCGCCCATATCCGGGACGCCCTGTCAAGGATTGATGAAGAGGGGGCTTCCCGGTATGGTGAAAACTATGCGGCCCTGGTTCGGGATATTGACGCTGAATTTGACCGCCTGCGGAAGGAACTTGCCCCGCTCCGGGGGAGCCTTGTTTTTGTGTACCACCCCAGTTTTGGGTATTTTCTGGATGAGTTCGGCATTGTTCAGGAGGCGATTGAAACCGGTGGCAAGGAGCCGGGCCCCCGTGACCTGACCCGGCTGATGGAGGACGCCCGGCGGCAGGGGGCGGCGGCGATTTTTGTGCAGGCCCAGTTCCCCGTGCAGGCCGCCCGGACCGCTGCGGAATCCATCGGGGCCGAGCTGGTCGCCCTGGACCCCCTGTCCCCGGACTGGCTTGCAAACATCCGGATCATGGGGGAGGCTTTAAAGAATGCACGGAACAGATAAACAGGGCGGGGGAGGGCAGGGTGCCGGCGCTATGTATGGCGGCGCGGCCCCTCATCCTATACATCCGGTGGATCGGCAGATCAGTCTCCGTTTTGACGGTGTGTCATTTTCTTACGGCCCGGTGAAGGTGCTGGAAAACGCCAGTTTCCATATACATCAGGGTGAGTTTATCGCGCTGGTGGGGCCCAACGGATCGGGGAAGACCACGGTCCTCAAGCTGCTCCTGGGCCTTGAAAAACCCGGCGCGGGAAAAATCGAACTCTTTGGTTTACCGGGAGCCCAGGGGCTTGACCGGGTTGGCTATGTCCCCCAGCAGGCCCCCCTGGACAAGGCCTTTCCCATTTCTGTCCGTGATGTGGTGCGGATGGGGCGCTTGCAGCCGCTGCGAAGTTATGCGAAGGGGGATCGGGCCGCTGCGGAGGAAGCCCTGGAACAGGCGGACATTGCCGATCTTGCGGAGCGTCCCTTCGGGCAGCTTTCCGGGGGACAGCGGCGGCGGGTCCTGGTTGCCCGGGCCCTGGCCGCCCGGCCTGAAATTCTTATCCTCGATGAACCCACCGCAAACATGGACAGCGAAAGCGCCGAGCGGCTTTTTGAAACCCTGGGAAAGCTGAAGGGCAAGACCACGATCCTCATCGTCACCCACGACATGGAATTTGTTTCACCCTTAACCGACCGGGCCCTCTGCATGGGCGGCGCCGAAGGGGAGGCCCACCGTTACGGCATCGTCCAGCACCGCACCGAAGCGTCGCATATACTCCACGGAGACAGTATTGCTGCGGACAGCTGTTTTGAGAATGCTCCGTCGAATGGCAGCGCCGGAGGGGATCATCTGTGAACAGTTTTATCGCCGTCCTCCTGAGCCCGGATTTTCCCTTTATCAGAAACGCCCTTTACGCCGGGCTTTTGTCTTCAATACTTTTTGGCGCCCTGGGGGCGGCAGTAACGGTAAGGCGGATCGGGAGCCTTGCGGGGGCGGTCTCCCATGCGGTGCTGGGGGGCATCGGCATGGCCCTGTACCTTTCGGCGGCGAAGATCGTCCCCGGCTTCCCCCCCATGGCGGGGGCCCTGATCTTCGCGGTCCTCTCGGCCTTCATCATCGGCGTAGTATCCCTGCGGGCAAAGCAGCGGGAGGACACGGTGATAAACGCCATCTGGGCGGTGGGGATGAGCCTGGGCGTGCTCTTCATGGCAAAGACTCCGGGCTACACGGACCCTTCGGCCTACCTCTTCGGGAACATCCTCCTTATTTCAAACCGGGATCTCCTCCTCATGGGCATCCTTGATGTGGTCGTCCTCTTCCTGGCATGGCGCTTCTATCCCCAACTGGAGGCATCTTCCTTTGACGAAGAATTTGCCCGGGTCCGGGGGGTGAACTCCGAGGCCTTCTTCCTGGCCCTGCTTGCAATAACCGCCGTCGCCATTGTCCTGCTTCAGACTTTTGTAGGAATTGTGATGGTCATCGCCATGCTCACCCTCCCCGCCGGAACCGCCGGGACCTTTGCCCGCAACCTGGGGTGGATGATGTTTTTGGGCTGCGTCTTTTCCGCCGTCTTTTCTGTTGGCGGCCTGGTCCTGGGCTGGACCTTCGATGTCCCCGTGGGGGCCATGACGGTGATCCTGGCAGCGATAGTGTTTCTGACGGTTTCCGTCTGCCGGGTGGTTCTAAAAAAGAAGGGCTGATAGAAAAATTTTGCGCCCGGAACTCAATTTTTTTGCAAGGGTCTGGTTTTTTTACGATGACGGTACAGTCCTCAATCCAATTGTCAGCGATCTTGGCTCGAAATGCCGGAAATTCGGTGTTTTAATTTTTAGGTATATCTTCAACCTGCAAATGATAATAATCGTAGATGGTTTTGAGGGATTCAGAGACGGCTAAAACGACCTCGTCATTGTATTTTGAAAAGAGCGCGGAAACCGTGGGCGGTACGGCATCGGCAGGCTTAAACAGTTCGTAGGGTTCGATGTTGAGAACGGATGCAAATTTTACCATAGTAGCCGGTGAAATCCATTTTTTGCCATTCTCAATGTCACTGAGAAAGTTAATGGAAATATCGATTTTTTCGGCAAGCTCGGCTTGCGTCCATTGCCGGTAGTCCCGATACCGCTTGATATTTGTTTGGACTATTGCCCGAAGTTCGTTTTCAGTCATTCCTCAACCTTATAGGGAATAAATTATCCTATTATTGGCTTGACCCACTTGACAAACATCAACTAGCATGATATATTTTTCGCCAGTTGTGTGATATTTAAAATGTAAAGCATGGCAGGCGGGAGTATAGGAGTTTGTTATAAGGAATTTGGGTCTTTTACGCCGTTTTTGGGCGGCTTATTAATAGGAAGCTTTTATGAAAGCAAGAATCTTGGGGATTATCGCCATAGGGGCGGTAATCATGGTCGGGCTGAGTGGGTACAATACGCTCCAGTCGATTGAAGTCAGCGTTGCGCCTGTTCAGACGGTCTACGGACAAA
Organism: Spirochaetia bacterium; assembly: GCA_025997875.1. GTDB lineage: Bacteria > Spirochaetota > Spirochaetia > Treponematales > Breznakiellaceae > BNUT01. Next base: position 10,882 of record BNVE01000012.1, on the reverse strand, counting down.
GGGGGCAGCAACTGAATAATCGGGGTTGGTAGTCATGGGCACTTTAAGAAAGACAGCAGAGATATTTAGAATGATAAAGAAACCTGTTTTACTGGTAATAGCGGCATTTGCCGTGGCGGGTGCGGTAAGCGCGCAGGTTACTATTAGCGGCGGGTTTGTGTTGTCATCAGCGGAAGATGACTACTCGATTGGATATAGCGGCAAGGATGTGGGTTTCGGAGGGAATGTATCCTTTGATTATCTCCTGCCCATTGGTATACCGCTGTCGTTGGGAGCGGAGGTTGGTGTTCACTCCGCGATATTTGAGAAAGTCGTTACCAAAGCCTTAGTGATCCCCTTGCTTTTGCGCGTTGGTTACCACTTAGATCTGATTGACAACCTTGACCTTTACGCTGTTGGCAAAATCGGCTATGTAATTCCCGCTCTGACTTATAGTTATACCAAGAGTTTTAGCGGCAATAGCGGCAATAATATAAACGTGAATGAAGATGAAAAGGGTGGGCTTGGAATCGGAATTGACATTGGTGCAGCTTATTATTTTACGCCAAGAATCGGTGTCTTTGCTGAAGTCGGTTTCGATGTGTATAACGTCAGCCTGGAGATGTCAGGGTCTGATAATTATACATCCTATAATGAAACTATAGACATAAAATTCACCCAGTTTCTTACGGCAGGTATTAGCATCAAGTTAGGGAAACCTAATTAGAAAAAACCACCCCTTGGGTGGTTAATAAATAAGCCGGGCAATGTCCCGAAAACAAGGAGCTTTGTATGAAAAGGCAATGTGTTCTTCTCTCTCTCGTACTGTTGGCGGTCAGTTTGTGCACCATGGGGTGTGTCACCTATGAAGGCGGAATCAATGTGGAACCCGAATTCAAGGATTATGTCTCAATGAGGGTTACCAATATTAATAACCCTGCTCAACTGTCAGACGCCCTTAAGCTTATTGGCGGCACCGGGGAAATCCGTACGATAGTAATGGGGAGCGATAAAGTTTTCATGACCCCTAATTACATCGTCTATGGACCCAGGGACCCCAATTTTATCCCAACCACACTCTTCTATGAATCCACGGTGGAGCTTACCCCCGATGAGCGGGTAGCCAAACAGAAGGAATTAGGGGTTATCGAATTCGTCGAAGTCACAACTGCGACAAAAGCGGATGCTGCTGGTAAAACTATTACCAGTTACCTCTACTATGGCAAGATTGACCCGAATTTTATCCCTGAAATTCCCGCCGAATAAAGGCAAGAAATGGCGCCCGGTACTGCTGATGGACAATGTATGCAGGCATAGTCTTCGGCGGCAGATCGGGCTTTCTTTTTGTGGAGTAGGCTGCTTGGGTGACGGGTGTAGTGCATGGGTGCATCTCACCGTTCAAGTCCTATAACATGCCATGCCGATACCGCAGCAGCATCTCTACAAATTGCCGGTTCCCCATTGGCCGTTCCTTAAAATAATAAAGATGGCTTGGACACTTGTGTCCTTTGCAGTGACAATCCGATGATCCGAAGCTGGGAACGGCCTTGCCACCAAGGGTTTCAAGTTCCGCCGCAAGCTCGCATTCCAGGTTACGGTAACTCATGATTGGCAGCCCCTTGATGCTTTTTGCGAAAGGGGTGAGGTAATCGAGGTGCCAATGTTTCTGCTTCCGAATTTTTCGCAGATGCCGGTTGACCCGTTTTGCAAGGTTTTTCCGGGCGGACCCCGCATACACATACCAGCCCTTGTTAAAGTGAATGGTCCCCAGCGAACCGGTTTCAATGTCGCAGGCTTCATGAATCTCAAGCTGAATAAGGTAGTTCCCGGCGTCGGACGCGGCGAGCTTCCCGTGGGAAAGGTCAACCGGTATACGGGCCGCCGCCAGATGGGCCATGCCGGCCTTATCGCATTCCAGGAGGCATGCGTGGATTGCCACCGGCCCGGTCCCATCGCCTGTACTTTTTGTACCCGCTGTTTTTCTGCGCCGGACTGTGGTTTTCGTCACCGTAGTCTCTGTAGCCGCAGTTCCCGTCCATGGGTCGGCCGCATGCCCGTACTTGCTTAAGGCTGCGGCAAATTCCGGGTCCGTGTGGAGGTTCGGGATAAAGCGTTCCGGCTTCCCGTGGACGATGACGAAAAGCACATGACAGGTGTAGCCTTGGGCGCCCAGTCCTGCCAGTTCTTCCAGGTGCTTGAGCGCCCGGCCGCTGGGGGCGTCGGGGAACATGGCGACCCCGTACTCGATGAGGGAGCAGGCCTTTACTTCAATAAGATGCCGCATCCCCTTTTTATCGATGCACAGGAAATCGAACCGGGAATCCCCCAGGGTAAACTCCGGGTGTATTTCTTTGATGTTGGGGATGATCTCCCTTAAAACAATCTGTTCCGCAGCTTTATTGGCCCGGGCGGAAAAGAGGGGGGCCACCGCATCCCGGTAGTAGATGCCGACGGCGGTGTAGGGGGTCTTTGCCTTTTCGTTTTTTTCATCCCTTTTTTCCAGAATGAGCCGTGCGCCGGGAAAAACAAATTCGATAAGCCGCCCCGGATTCGGGCAATGACAGGCAATTTCCGTATTACCGTCCTTTGCAATAATCAAAAACCTGTTCGGCCTTCTTACAAAAAGCGCTTCACGGTCGGGGGAAAAAAGTTTTACCTCATCCTTCACGTTTCACCCCTGGCCGGAACGCTGCACCACAAAGGCAAAACCCCGGATACAGGCGGTAAGCAGCAGAAGTACGTCCGCTGGCGCGCGGGGGAAAAGGGCTAAGGATCAGCGTTCTTCCCGAAGCAGGGGGTCCCTAAAACCCGCAGCCGCGATTCGTGTAGTTACCGATTCTACATCCTCGGACCTTATGCCGGACAGCACCACCCGGAAGAGTTCTCCGTTCCGTTCGTAGACAGGGTTAAGCCCTGCGTTTTTCAGCTTGTCAAAGGTCTCTACCGCATTCCGGGCTATCCGGTAAGAACCAACCTGAATCCGGTAGACCTTGTTTTGGGCAGGGGCAGTGACGGGCTTTACTTCCACCGGGGCCGTAGCGGGGAGCATAATCTGAATCGTAGGCAGTATCTGCTGGATAGGTTGCACCGGCTGTATCGGCTGCTGGGGTTGCGGCTGAACCTGCTGTATCGGCTGAACCGGCTGCTGGGGCTGTACCGGCTGAAATTGCTGCGCCTGCTGCACCGGCTGCTGGATTTGCTGCTGCGTCGTCTGAACCTGCTGGACAGGCTGTGACTGCTGTATTTGCTGCTGGTATTGCTGAATCACTATTGGGTCAGGGGAAGAGGATGGCGGGGGAGAGGTGATGATCTGGGAGCTTGAGGTGGACCAGCCGCCTTCGCTTGTGGCCAGAGAGTTGGTTTCTGCTACATACACTGAGGATGAACTCTGGCTAATGGGGGAACTCCCTTCTACCACCACCGGCGCGGTTCCGGTAACCAGCATATCAAGCTGTTCCGCCGCCGCCCGGGAAAGATCGATGATACGGGCGGACACAAAGGGCCCCCGGTCATTTACCCGTACAGCTACCTTCCTGTTATTATGCCGGTTGGTTACGGTCAGCACCGTCCCGAAGGGCAGGGTAGGATGGGCGGCGGTAAACAGGGCGGAGTTAAAAATCTCCCCCGAGGCGGTGGGCCTGCCGTCAAATTCCGTTCCATACCAGGAGGCGATTCCCTCCTGCCTAAAGCTTGCCCCGGCGGAGGGCTGAACCTGCGCGGCGCACAATGCCGTTAATCCCAAGCCAATGAATAAAGCTGCGGTTAATCTTTTCATAATTATTTTATCGGCAAATGAAAATTTCTCTTGACATTTCTATTCCCTTCGGATAATGTTCTTATCAATAGAAACGTTTCTTTATATAGAAACATCATCAGGCAACAAAACTAAGGAGTTTGTCATGGAAAATGCAAATGCGGCGGCCGCCACGCCGGTGACGGGAAAACGGGAAGTAGCCCAAAAGGAAAAGAAGGGCCTTCAGATTCGGGATGTACTGCTTATCGGCATACTGCTTGCCGCCGGGGCGGTGCTCAAATTTTTTGTCGGTAGTGTGATCAACTTCGGGATGAAGCCCAACTTCATCATCGCCATGTACTGCCTTATCATCATGCTGATACGGCCCGGGTTCATCGAAGCGGCCATCATCGGCATCCTGGCGGGGGCGATCTGCCAGTTTTTCCCCGGCCAGCCCTACATCAACTTTATCAGCGAGTTTCTGGGGGCCATTGCCATGTGCCTTTTGATCAAAATCCCCCTGGAAAAGCTCAAAATCCCCGTAAAACCCATCATCTGTACCTTTTTCAGCACCCTGGTGAGCGGTTTTACCTTTATCGCCGTGATGTACATCATGTATTACTCCGGGGTTGATATCAAACCGACCCCCCTGGCGATCTTTATGGCGATTATCTTCGGTACCGCCACCATTAACGCCGTCATCGTACAGGTTCTGTATATACCCCTTAAACTGGCCTTGAAATTGTGAGATAGTGTCAGTTCAGGTTATAGGTTTTAGAGGGCAGGGGTCATGATCGTAATTAAGGATTTAAGTTTCCGCTATGCAGGGGCCGAAAGGAACGCCCTTTCCGGGGTCAACCTTGAGGTTCTCGATGGGGATTTTCTGGGGATTATCGGCTCCTCCGGGGCGGGAAAGTCCACCCTTACCTATGCCCTGAACGGGGTGGTTCCCCACCATTACCCGGGGGACTTTTACGGTTCGGCCCTTGTCAACGGCCTGGACACGGTGGATGCCGGGACCGAGCAGCTGTCCCGGCAGGTGGGGAGCGTCTTCCAGGACATCGACGGCCAGATGGTGGCCTCCGTGGTGGAAGACGAGATCCTCTTTGGCCTGGAAAATTTCGCCGTGGATCATGCTGAAATCGAAGGCCGCCTGACCGGGGCCTTGGCGGCGGCGGGTATTCCGGAACTGCGCAGGCGCGCCATCAGCACCCTCTCGGGGGGACAGAAGCAGAAGGTTGCCATTGCGGCCATCACCGCCCTGCGGCCCCGGATCATCGTCCTGGACGAACCCACCGGCGAACTGGACCCCCGGTCCAGCCGTAAAATTTTTGAATACCTCAAAGAGCTGAACCAGGAGCACGGCATCACCATCGTGGTGGTGGAACAGAAGATCATGCTCCTCTGCGAATTTGCCAAACGTCTGGCGGTGATGGAAGGGGGCGCCTTGGTCCGTCAGGGCACGGTGAGTGAAGTTTTGCAGCGCCCGGATATCCTGGAAAGCGCCGGTGTCAATATCCCCCGGGTAACCACCCTGGGCGAAAAACTGCGGGAGAAGGGCCTGTATACCGGGGACCTGCCCCACGACCTTGCCCAGGCCCGGCTCATGATGCAAAACCTCATTGGTTCAAAGGAGGCGGGCCGTGCTGCGCTTTGAACACACCGGCTTCGGCTACCCTGCGGGGGGGCAGCAGGCCATCATCAGCGACGTGTCCTTTACGATAAAGCCCGGCGAATTCGCCGTCCTGCTGGGGGAAAACGGCGCGGGAAAATCCACCCTCTGCCGGCTGGGCAACGGCCTCCTCAAGCCCACCGCCGGTAAGGTTTTCCTTGCCGGCCTGGACACCCGAAAAGTCAAAACCAGCGTCCTTGCCCGCCGGGCAGGTTACCTCTTTCAAAACCCCGACCGCCAGCTCTGCCAGACCAGTGTCCGGGAGGAGATCCTCTTCGGCCTGGAATTCGCCCTCTCTGGCGCGGGCCTTTCCGCCGCAGACCTGGGAATGGAAAAACAGCGCCGCTGCGACGAGATGCTGACCCTCTTTGGCCTTGATGGCAGCCGGGACCCCTTTGGCCTCTCCCGGGGTGAACGGCAGCAGTGCGCCCTGGCGTCGGTCCTGGCCCGCCGCCCGGAACTGCTGATCCTGGACGAACCCACCACGGGCCTGGATTACCGGGAGTGCATGACCATCATGGGAATCATTTCTGATCTTCACGCCAGGGGAACCACGATTCTGATGATTTCCCACGACATGGAAGTGGTAGCCGATTTTGCCCGGCGGGCACTGGTGCTCAGTAAAGGCCGGCTCATCGGTGACGGCCCGGTCAAGCAGATCATGAAAGATCAGGCCCTGCTGGAACAGGCCTCCCTGCTTCCCGCCCAAATCCCCGCCCTGGCCTTAAGCCTGGGCCAAGGCTTTGAAGAGGTGTACACGGTGGACGAGATGGTTGCGGCAGCGTCGGGGGCCGGGCGCGGTGCGGTTGCAGTAGATGACGCAGCATCAGGGGCCGGCGCAGCCCAAGGGGGCGAAGGCGCCTCCGGAGGCGCCAAATGACCGGCCTGCTGGACTACGTTGCCGGGGGCTCCTTCCTCCATCGGCTGAACCCCCTCACCAAGCTGATCCTCGCCTTCGGCATCTGCGCTTCCTGTTTTATCAGCGACAGTTTGTTTCTGGTTTTGGGTATCCTTGCCCTCAACCTTTGTATGGCGGCCCTGGGGGGCATCATCAGCCGCTCCCTCCGCATCCTCCTCTCACTGGTCAAACTTTCCATCGTCCTTTTTGTGGTCCAGATATTTTTTGTCCGGGAAGGGAACGTGCTGATCATGTTCCCCCTGAACATCTACATTACCGACACGGGTCTCCTCTTTTCCCTGCTCTTCGTGTCCCGGCTCATTGCCGCCACCATGCCCCTGACCCTGATGCTTTCGGTCACCCGGATGAGCGACATCTCCAACGTGCTGAACCGTTACCTGCGCATCCCCTACAAGTACACCTTTGTGCTGACCACGGCGATCCGGTTCATTCCCCTTTTCTCCGACGAGATGGAGGCCATCATGGAAGCCCAGATCGCCCGGGGTGTGGATTTTGACACGAAGAATTTTTTGAAGAAGATACGGCTCCTGCTGCCCCTCTGCGTGCCCCTGCTCATCTCCTCGGTGCGCAAAATTGAAGGGGGGGCCATCTCGGCGGAACTGCGGGGCTTCAACTTCCGCAAACCCTCAAGCGGCTATAAACGCTACCCCTTTGGCCCGGGGGACGCGGCGGCCCTGGTTTTCTGCGCGGCGGTGATTGCGGCGGCGGTTTTGGTGTAAAAACAATGAAGCGGTGTTACAGAAACATCGCCATATAGAGGGGCAGGCTGTCCACATTCTGCGCACAGCCGGTGTTTCGTGTGGACAGTTTAATTCCGTGCTGTACCCTGTAGTTATTAATGATACTGTTCATGGATTTTGATTTGGTATTGTCTGCGGATTTAACTTCGACCGCCACGGCCTGCTTGTTCAGGCGGATAAAAAAATCTATTTCCAGCTGAGAGCGGTATTCAAAGTAGTACAGTTTTTTTTCCGCCTTGCCAAAAATATCGGCAATGATATTTTCGTATATGGCGCCCTTATAGATGCCCAGGTTGCCGTCAATAATGTCTTCCTGGGAACCGTCTTCCAGCATCCCCATTAAAAGCCCGGTATCCCGCATATAGACCTTAAAGACATCGTTTTGGGCGTTGCCCTCCAGGGGTAATTCGGGCTGGCCCAGGTTGTAACAGAAGTTGATGATATCCGCATCGTAAAGCCACATCAGGCTGCCGCCGAATTTTTTTGCGGTTCCCTTTTTCTCAACCACACTGTACTGAAATTTCTTGTAGTCCTTGGCCAGTTGTTTCGGTATGGAAAGAAAACAGGCGCGGGCCTTTGCCTTTTCCGCCCCCTCGGCATATTTCGCAATGTCATCGGTATAATCACTCAGGATATCCCTTTGTAATGTAAGTACCTTCCCAAAATGATGGGCACTGACAAATTCAGCCACCACCCGGGGCATGCCGCCCACCACGATGTACTCCTTAAAAAGTTCCAGCATCCGCTCGTGCATGGCCTGGGGGACCCTTTCTTTCCCTTCAAAATAGCCCCGTATATCCGCAATGGAGTTTTCTGATACGCCGTTAGCCCAGAGGAATTCCTCAAAATCCAGGGAGTACATATTTATGTGTTCCACATAGCCCACCGGGTAAGAGGATACATCCTTGTAATTCAGGCCCAGCAGGGAACCGCTGGCGATTACATCAAAGCGCTTGTCCAGGGTAAAAAACTTCAGGGCCGTCCGCGCCCGGGGGCAATTCTGAATCTCATCCAGAAAAATCAAAGTGGGGCTCTGCCCCGCAGTTCTGCCCGGTTCCAGCTGTACCCCCGGCACACGGAGGGAAATCTGCTTGATCAGGGTGTCCACGTCCAGGTCATCATCAAAGATCGCCCCATACCCCGGATTCTCGTCAAAGTTGATATACACGTAATGGGGGTACTGTTCCCGGGCAAACTGGTCAATAATGAAGGTTTTGCCCACCTGCCGGGCCCCTTTGACCACCAGGGCCATCTTGTCTTTTCTGTTTTTCCATTGCAGCAGGCGGCCGATCATCTTCCTTCGCAGCATTATACATTCGATTTTACCATAAAATCAGAGGCCAATCAACAGAATTCGTTTTTTTACGAGGAATATTGAGGGATGGATGCGTATTTTTACGGGGAATAATAGACTCAAAATACGTTTTTTTACGGGGAAAAATGGACATAAGATGCGTATTTTTACGGGGAATAATCTATCCAAAGAGCTCCGCTGCTTCCGCCAGATCGCCGCATTGCCGCCAGACCGTGGCCAGGACTTCTGCCGGCGGGTCCAGCAGGTCCTTGATGAACACCGAGCGGATGCCGGCGGCGGCAAGGGCGCGGAGCCCCGCGATGGAGTCCTCAAAGCCGATGCAGGAAGTGGGTGCCTGGTCCAGCTGTTTTGCCGCAAGGAGGAAGATGTCCGGGGCGGGTTTGCCGTGCTGTACTTCGTCACCGCAGATGATTATGTTAAATCGGTCGCGGATATTGGCCTTTTCAAGCTTCCAGAGGGCGGTTTTCCGGTCTGTGGAGGTGGCAACTCCAAAGGGAACCCCCAGGGTATCAAGCTTGTCCAGCATGGTGAGCAGCCCCGGCCGGTGGGCGATGCCCTCCTTGTCAACGATTTCGTGAATCAGGCGGAACAGCTCTTTTTTAATTGCAAAATAGGGGAAATTCTCCCCGTAGGTTTCCCGCAGGATGCTTTTGGTGGTATTTTCGTCAATCCCGATGGTGCGGAGTACGATTTCCCGGTGCATTTCCCATCCCAGATTACGGGCGGCCCGGGGCCACAGGTCCATCACGGGCTGTTCCGTATCAAGCATGAGGCCGTCCATATCAAATATGACGGCCCCGGGGAGAAAAGGTGTTTCACTGGCTGGCATAATGCCCAATTATGCCCTTTATGCTACGTAGGCTTCAAGAAGCCGCTGGCGGGTGGGGTGCCGGAGCCGCTTAAGGGCCTTTTTTTCGATCTGCCGGATCCGCTCCTTGGTCAGGTTGAACTTGTCGCCGATTTCCTTGAGTGACATGGGAGCGGTATTCCCCAGACCGTAACGGAACCGGATAATATCCGCTTCTTTTTTGTTCAAGGTGTTCAGCACTATTTCAATATCATTCTGCAGGGCCTGGCCTACCACGTAGTCATCCGGGGACTGGTAGTTTTCATCCTCGATAAAGTCTTCCAGGGCGGAAGATTCCTTATCCGCCGCAAAGGCGGGGTTCTCCAGGGAAATCAGCTCCCTGCTGATATTGACCAGTTCCGCCACAAGTTCCTTTCCCATGTTGAGGAGCCGGGCGATTTCGTTTATTTCGCCTTCGACAGTATGGCTTTCCTGAACCAGCTTCCGGGCCTTTTCAATCTGAACCAGCTCGTTGGCCCGGTTAAGGGGGAGCCGGATCATCCGGGACTTTTCGCAGATAGCCTTGAGGATGGCCTGGCGGATCCACCACACCGCGTAGGAAATAAAGTGATAGCCCTTGTCCACATCGTAGCGTTCAATGGCGTTGATTAAACCGATATTGCCTTCGCTAATCAGATCGGAAAGGGGGAGTCCCTGACCCTGATACCGCTTGGCCACATTTACCACAAAGCGCAGGTTTGAATTTACCAGCTTGTCCCGGGCTGCTTTATTACCCGTTGCCGCCGACCGGGCGGCATTGTCTTCTTCTTCCTTCGTCAAAAGGGGAATCCGGTTAATTTCCTTGAGATAGGCGGACAAAACATTTTCATTTGCGTTAAAATCCGATTGGGTCTTCGTTTTCCTGGTCTTGATCGCGGTCATTCTGCCTCCTTAATGGCTTCCGGGTTTCCCCGGCTTCTTATACTTATATATAAGCAAGAATCATGCCAGATTGGCCCCCAACGGATATGTTTTCTGAAAAAAATACAAAAGTTACGTAATTACTTATATTGTAAAGAATTATGATGATGATGGTTACGCCCCGGTTTCATCTGAAAGTATCGGGAAAGCGCAGAACCGGGGCGCCCATGTCAAAATAGTCCCATTATGACCCGGTTCCCCAAAATACCCTAAAAATCGTGTCATTATGACACAAAATTACAAAAATAGTCATAAATATGGGTTCATGAAAAAATGCCCCGGATGCGTTATGTTTACATTATTTTCTTGACCAGATGGGGTGAATTTTTGTATATTCAATACATAAATTCACATTCAATAGTGCAAACGGAGGATCATATGAAAGTAAAGCCCTTGGCAGACCGGGTCATAGTCAAGCTTGAGAAGACTGAAGCAAAGACCGCCGGCGGGATCATTATTCCCGATACGGCCCAGGAAAAGACCCAGAGCGGAGTGGTGGTTGAAGTAGGGGATGATAAGGAAGTCATCAAGGTGAAGGCCGGACAGAAGGTCCTGTACGACAAGTACGCCGGAACCCAGATCAAGATCGACGGAAGTGATCACCTGATTCTGAAAATGCAGGACATCCTCGCCATTATCGAGTAGCCCCTGCTGTCTCCCATTAAAAAAGCCCGGTGTTTGCCGGGCTTTTTTATTCGAGGCAGTTCCAAAACTAACCGAGTTTTGGAACCGGCTCATTCGTTATTGATACGCCGC
>BNVE01000011.1 GCA_025997875.1 Spirochaetia bacterium | reverse complement strand
CTGAAAAAATTCAAGCCAGTCAAGATCGTCCTGCAGGAAGTCCTTGTCGTCCTTTTTGTTGAGGATTTCGATAACCCCGATACATTCATCCTTGATCCGCATGGGAACCGCCAGCATCTTTTTTGAGGCGTAATTGACCTGCCTGGAAATGGTCTTGAGGTGCCGTTTGTCATTTTCCACATCGTTGATGATCAGGGACTTGTTGTGCAGGGCTACCCAGCCGGCGATTCCCTCCCCCATTTTAACGGTGTAGCGCTTTATCTCGGAACCCTTGTCCCCCAGGGCCGCCTCGAAGTACAGCTCCCTGGTTTCGTTGTTCACCAGGAGTATACTGGAAGCTTCCCCCTCGCAGAGCCGGGTCGCCGAATTGAGAATCTCCAAAAGCAGGGAATGGACATCCGCATAGTTTGAGTTGATAAGATTGTTAATCTCTATCAGGGTATTAAATTTTTGGACATCAATAGTTGACAGCATACAAATGCGGTCTGTTAGTCAGTACCTTTGGACTTTAACAAATCCCCCAGGGTAAAGGTGGAACTTGATTCTTCCGCCGCCATGTACTGGGAAATCTCCTCCCGCTGCACCTTTTTCTGATAATCCCGAATTGAAAAGGCCACCTTCTGTTTGTCGCTCTGCAATTCAAGGACCACCGCCTTGATCTTGTCCCCAACCTGGTACTTTTTAAGGGCCTCATCGGGGCTGTCATCCCGGTTTTCCGTCAGGTTAGACTTGTGAATAAGCCCTTCGATGCCCCCGGGAACCCGCACAAAGATGCCGAATTCGGTGATAGAAGAAACCTCCCCTTCCACCTGGGAGCCCGGTTTGTAGGCCTCCGCAAAGCTCTGCCAGGGATCTTCGGAAAGCTGTTTGATCCCCAGCCGGATGCTCCGGTTTTCCTTGTCGATCCCGACGATCATGATTTCGATTTCCTGATCAACCGCAAGCTCGCTGCCGGGATGCTTTATCTTCTTGGTCCAGGAAATATCATCCCCGTGGAGGAAACCGTCGATTCCCTCTTCCAGGCAGATAAAGGCCCCGGCGTTGGTGATCTTGACCACCTTGCGGGTAAGCCGGGTACCAACGGGGTACTTTTCTTCGATTTCGGTCCAGGGATTGGCGGTGACCTGTTTAAGCCCCAGGGACACCCTCCCCGCCTGCAGATCGTAACCCAGGACCATGCACTCCACTTCGTCGCCGTTGTGGATAAGGTCTTCGGGCTTCTGTATCTTCTTGACCCAGGAAAATTCGGAAATATGGGCCAGCCCCTCGATGCCCTCTTCCAGTTCGATAAAAGCGCCGAATTCGGTGAGCTTGGTTACGGTTCCCTTGACCACATCGTTCACGTGGTACTTGTCCTCAAAATGGACCCAGGGATCGTCGGTAAAGTGCTTGAGGGAGAGGTTGATCCGTTTTTCTTTCTGGTCGATGCGGATAACCTTAAGGTGTATCTCCTGGCCTTTTTTAACAAAGTCCTTGGGCCGGGTCACATGGCCCCAGCTCATATCGTTGATGTGGAGCAGGCCGTCAAAGCCCCCCAGATCGATAAAGGCCCCAAAGGAGGTAAAGCTCTTTACAACCCCGTCGACATCGGAGCCGATCTGGGTTTTTTCAAAGAAGTCGTTCCGTTTCCGCTCAATTTCTTCTTCCAGCCACTTGCGGCGGTTCACCACAATATTGACTTTGCCGTCGGAGTAGAGCCGTTCCACGTAGACCTGGGTCTTCATTCCCAGGAATTTCTCGGGCTTGTCCACCTTTTGGGCGTCCGACTGGCTGATGGGAAGGAAGGCCCGTACCCCGGCGCCCATATTCACATCGAAGCCGCCCTTGACGAGTTTTTCGATGGTTCCTTCCACTACGGTATGATCCTGGAAGGCCTGCCGGAGGTTCTTCCAGAAGACTTTGATATCTGCTTTTTGCTTGGAGACGATCACTTCCCCGTGTTTATTCTCTTTGGTAACGAGAATAACCGACACCGCATCCCCAACCTTGGGGATTTCGGTAAATTCCTCAATGGGAATTTTTCCCTCGGACTTATACCCCACATCGATAAACACCTGATCCGGTGTAACCTGGATGACAACGCCATCCACCAGTTGACCTTCCTCAAGCTGTTCAAGGGATTTGAGGTACTCTTCCTGTAATTGCGTTTGGATGTTCCCTGCGGGGTTTTCGTTTTTGCCCCCCTCCGATTCATCCTGCAGACTAGTGTCCGTTTCCACTTCCTGGGCCATATTGATCGTTCCTTCCATCTTAATTTTCTCTTTTAATTTCTCATAAACTTGGTTTATGGTCAAGTCCGATGTGTCCAAATACTCCACTCCGGGGGCGATTTTTAGGCTTCCTTCCGTTTTGTTTTTATCAATCTCGTCCCGTTCGGCAATTGTCCTGCGGATTTCTTCCAGACTGAGGGCGGAAACCCCCTGCCCGTAGCGCCGCCGGGCCCGGGATTCCACCGAGGCGTCCAGGTAGAACCGGTATTCCGCATTGGGGAAGACCACGGTGGTGATGTCCCGCCCCTCCACCACGGCGTCGGTCTTTTGGGCGATTTTCCGGATTAAATCGTTCACCACATGCCGGATGGGCACAATGGCGGAAAGGGGGGCGGTAAACCGGTCGATTTCATCAGAATGGAGCGCATCGGTTACATCCTCCCCGTCCAGAAAAACCTGGGTATTCCGATATTCGATGGCGGCGTTCTGAGCGTATTCCAGGGCCTTGTCAGTCTCACCCAGGCCGATATGGGCCCTGACGCAGCCCAGGGCGATGGCCCGGTACAGGTTCCCCGAATTGATATAGGTGATACCCAGCCGCTCGGCTAATAAACGCGCAATAGTACTTTTACCGGACCCCGCAGGACCGTCGATTGCGATTACCATGAAAACTCCTTATTAAGAAATGAAGAGGAAGATTAACCACAGAGGACACGGAGAAATATTAAAAATTTTTCTCTTCTCTGTGTCCTCTGTGTAAACTCTGTGCTCTCTGTGGTTAATCTTCATTCTTCTTCCCTGCCTGCTAACTCACGCAATTCCCTCTCCGTAAGGGCCCTTGATTCCCCGGACGGTAATCCGCCAAGCAATACCCCTCCGATGCGGATGCGGTGGAGTTTTTGGGGGTGGAGGTGGAAATGGGAGAAAACCCGGCGGATTTCCCGGTTTTTGCCCTCCACCAAACAGATCCGCAGGGTCTTTCGGCCTATTTTTTCTATCTTCCGGGACTGATAATAGACCCCTTCGATGGTAATGCCCTGGGAAAAGGCTTCGGGAACCGAATCGGGGATGATTCCGGAGGCTTCCACGATGTATTCCTTCTCGATCTCCGCCGAAGGATGGCCGATCTTCGCGGCAAATTCCCCGTCGTTGGTAAAAAGGATGAGCCCGGAGGACAAAAAGTCCAGCCGGCCCACGCTGTAGAGCCGTTCCGGTATCTCAGGGGGAAGCAGTTCCAGGGCCAGGGGCCGGTTTTGCGGGTCCGAGGAACTGCAAATGTACCCCGAGGGCTTGTTGAGGGCCAGGTAGCGGAGCTTGTTCTCCGGCTTGACCGGCCTGCCGTCAAGGCTTACCTCATCGCCGGGCAACACCTTCTCCCCCAAAACGGTAACAATCTTCCCGTTTACCGCAACCCGGCCGCTTGTGATCAGCTTTTCCGAGGACCGGCGGGAGGCGACACCGGCATGGGCAAGGTAAGCCTGTAAGCGCACCGGCGCAGCGGCCTCCGGCGCGCCTGCGGCAGCCCTATTCCTGTCCTTCAAGCTCAAACCGGTCTGTCTCCCGTTCGCTTAATTTGGGAAGGTCCGCGATGCTGTCCAGGCGGAAAAGCTTTAAAAAATCCCGGGTGGTGCCCCACTGGACCGGTTTTCCCGGCACATCCTTCTTCCCTACTTCTTTGACAAGCCCTTTTTCGTCCAAAAGGTGGATCATGTTATCCGCGGAGACCCCCCGGATTGCCTCAATTTCGGCCCGGGTGATGGGCTGAGAATAGGCGATAATGGAAAGGGTTTCCATGGCCGCCCGGGAAAGACGGGATTCGTTCCGCTTGCCGTAGCGGTCCCGGAGGTTCTCCCAATATTCCTTTTTGGGGGAAATGGTGATCCCCCCGCCGATGCGGGAGAGTTCCAGCCCGGAATCTTCCCGGGCATAGCGGACGCCGAGGTTTTCCAGAGCCGTGTCCACCACATCCCGGGCAAGGCCCGAAATGCGGACCAGGGCGGCTTCGTCCACCGGCTCCGCATCCAGGTAGAGGATCGCTTCCACAAGGGCTGTCTCTTTATTCAAATCAATCTCCATCAGTTTATTTGGCCTCAGCCGGGTTCGCCCGGATCAATATATCCCCAAACATGCGGTTTTGAAATATCTGAATCATCCGGTTTTTTACCGATTCGAGGATCGCCAAAAAGGCGCAGACAATGTCCATCACCGATCCCTTGCGGACCACCAGGTCCGTAAAGCTGCATTCCCCCCGGGTTTCCAGCAGTTCCGTTAGAAGGGTGATTTTTTCGTTTATCGACACTTCTTCATACATGTCAAAGATCCGCTCCCCGGGGAGGTTGGACATGAGCTTGGAAAAAGTCTTAAGCAGGTCCCAAATATCCACCTTTTCCCAAAGGTCCTCATCGTTAAAAGGCAGGGCCCGCTGGAGTTTTTTCCGCTCCACAATCCATTCGGCCTCTTTTTCCTTTTCTTCCATCAGTTCGGAAAGTTTTTTGAACTTTTGGTATTCAATGAGCCGCTCCACCAGTTCCTGCCGGGGGTCCACGGCGTCGTCGTCCAGATCCACTTCCACCGGCAGCAGGGTCCGGGACTTGATATAGAGCAGGGTCGCCGCCATGGCGTGAAATTCCGTTACATCATCAAGGTCCATCTCTTCCGCATAGCTTAGGTATTGCAGGTACTGCTCGGTGATCTGGGCCACCGGGATGTCATAGATGTTGATTTCATTTTTTTTGATTAAAAAGAGCAGAAGGTCCAGGGGGCCTTCAAATTCACTTAACTTGAAATTGCGGCCCGCGCTCTTTAGGGTTGTTTCCATTGGTTTTTTTATTATAACCGGATGGGGGTTAGCGTGTGAAGGGGGTGAAAGCCCGGGACGGCCTTTGTGCGATTGGCTTTACATCATGGACTTTCTGCGGACATGATTCAAGAAATTACCGGTTTAAGCGGGGAAGAAATCGGGCGGCTATGAAGAAAAACGCGAATTTTTTGCAAATTTGTGATTTTTTTATTGAAAATTCTGGACAATTAATTATTAATGTAGTAATATTTAGGTGTGTACTTAAAGGTCCCTGTCTTTATTCCTTTTAAATGCATAAAAAGGAGAGATTATATGAAAAGACTACTTGACAAGAAGCGGTGTTCTACAGTATCATTTACCCCCCCCCCCCCGTTCAGGGCTTAAACTAAGGTTCCTTATCGCCTTTATTGCGGCATTGGCCCTTGCAGGCTGCTTCAGCTCTGTCTTTGAGCCCAACTATACCCTGGGTATCAAGGGTAAAAACACCGCCGAGACCACGGGGACACCTGAGAATCCCGGGATACCCGGCGGCGGCTACACGGGCCCCGTCCCAACGACCCTGTGGGCAGTCCCCGGCGACGGGTTGGTTAAACTCTCCTGGGCGGAACTGAGCAACAGCGAGTTTGCCGGGGTGGATATTACCTGGACGCCGGCGGACGGAACACCGGCGCAGGGGCAATTCGCCCGGGGCACGGAGCAGCCTTTAATCATAAGCGGCTTAACCAACGACACGGCCTACACCTTTACCGCAAAAACGGTGGATACCTTTGGTAACCAGAGCGAGGGGGTTTCCGTAACGGTAACCCCGACAGCCGGCATCCTGCCCGACACCACCGCTCCGGCGGAGGTAAGCAACTTACAGGCAGCCGCCGGAAACGCAGAGGTAGTCCTTACCTGGACTGACCCCACGGACAGCGACTTTGTAAAAGCGGTAATCACCTGGACGCCGGCGGGCGTCGTTACCCAACCGGTAGATGTGGTCAAGGGAATCCAAACCGCCACGATTACCGGCCTGACCAACGACACGCTCTACACCTTTACCGTAAAAACGGTGGATACCTCCGTTAACAGCAGCGCCGGGGTTTCCGTAACGGCAACCCCGACAGCGCCATTCGAGCCGGTAACCGGCATCAGCAGGGTACAATTCAGGGTAGTTAAGGGCAAGAGCCTCACCTTGTACGGCAAGGTAGATCCCGCGAACGCCACCAACAAGGCCATAACCTGGGCCGTCACCGGCGGCAGCGGGGCAAGCAGTAGTGGCGCTGCCGGCGCTACCCTTACGGGCAATGCGGTAGGTACGGTAACCGTAAGGGCGACAATTGCCGACGGATTGGCGGCGGGATCGAACTACACCCAGGACTTTATCATTGACGTAGTTGAAATAGCTGAAACAACAGACACCGTTACCGGCGTAGGGGCAATAGAAATGGTTTCCATTCCCGCGACGGTAACCCCCTACCCGATGGGCGACCCTGATTATTATTTCAATTCTGCAACCCCGCACAGCGTGAGCCTGAGCGCAGCGTTCAAGATAGGGAAACACGAGGTAACGCAGGCGCAGTTTCAGGCGTTGATGGGGTACAACGGCAGTAGTAAGTATGTAGGACAGACAGACCTAAGCCCTACAAACCCGGCATTCAATTTAAGGTGGTATGAGGCGATAGCGTTCTGCAACAAACTGAGCCTAAGGGCCGGCCTGGAGCCGGTGTACAGCGTAAAAGTAGGCGGCGCTGAAGTAGACTGGGCGGGTATTAATTCCTCCCAGAAGACGCCCAAGAACAACGATGCTGACTGGAATGCCGCCACGATGGACAGGAACAAGAGCGGGTACCGGCTGCCAACGGAGGCGGAATGGGAATACGCGTGCCGCGCGGGGACGGCGACGCATTATTACACCGGGGAGGAGTTTGACGCTGCGCTGCAAGCGGCGGCATGGTACATTTGGGGGGACTATCATCCGCCAGGGCAGAAAGTGGCGAACGCCTTTGGGCTATATGACATGCATGGGAACGCGGCGGAGTGGTGTTGGGACTGGTATGGCGGCCCATACGGTACCGGTGCGCAGACTGATCCTACGGGACCGGAGAACGGCACAAACCGCATTAGTCGAAGCGCCTTCGGCAGCACCTACGTCACCCTCGATTGGTCGGCGACTCGGTCAGGCGTCCCACCGTCCAACATTAGTGGCCCAGGTTTACGGCTGGTGCGCAAGTAGTTCCGCGGCCGGGCCAGGAAGAGTTTCGGATAGTTGCCGGCGGAAGAAGCGGGGAAAAGCCGTTTCTTCCGCACTGCCAACTTAAAGGAAAGATAAAAGGCGGCCTCTTCGGGGGCCGCCTTTTTTTGGGGGAGGGAACAAGTAACCGCCAAGTCGAAGAAGTCGAACAAGGAAGGAAATAAAGGGAATCTGATTTCTTATTACCTTTTTCGACTTCGTTGACTTTG
This sequence comes from Spirochaetia bacterium, assembly GCA_025997875.1. GTDB lineage: Bacteria > Spirochaetota > Spirochaetia > Treponematales > Breznakiellaceae > BNUT01. The sequence goes on along the minus strand of BNVE01000011.1, from coordinate 43,558 downwards.
CGGTTTATACCCCTAAGGAGGAACCGTGCGGTGGAACGTATCAGGGTCAAAAACAACGGCCGGCGCGCCGGCGCGGCTTACCGGCTTATTCCTTTTGTGCTCGGTCTTGTCCTGGGTCTTGCCCTTGCCGGTTTATTCCTTGGATGGCGAAGCGGACGGGAACGGGAGCAGCTCCGGGAACGAGCTGGAAAGGTTGATCGGGATCTCGGAGAAGCTCGGCGAGCTCAACAGGACGCTCAGGAGCGAGCTGGACGACTCCAGGAAGAGCTCGGAAGAATTGCGGCTTATGCTCGGGAAATCGAAGAGCGAACTCGACGCCTTGAGGGCGGAATTGGAACAATGAACAATCCTTCGCAGCCTACCGTCAGACCGCGGAACTGCGGATAGCCGGCCTTGAACGGTCCCGCAGCCTATACCGCATTGCCTTCTTTACCGCCGCGGGCCTTGCCCTGGGGGGCGTCATCATGGGCGTGGCGGGGATGAGCCAATAAGCATATTGGAATTACTGACTTCACCTTACATCCCCTATTAACGCAAATAAATCCCCTGGTCCGGCAGGCCGTCCAGAATTATCCGGTAAGGGATTCCCGTCAGGGGATCAACTGCATCGGGGAGGAGTTCCAGCAGGGGAATGAGGGCAAAGCGGCGTTCTTTGAGGCGGGGATGGGGTATTTCCAGCCGGGGCGGCAGGGAGATGATTTGGCCGCCAAAGAGGAGGATGTCGATGTCCAGGGTACGTTCCCCCCAACGCCGTTCCCGCTGCCGGTCCCGGCCAAAGGATGCCTCAATCCGGTGGATTTCTTCCAGCAGTTCCAGGGCTGTACCGCGATAAAAGCCCGATACGGCGGTATTGAAAAAACGGGCCTGGTTTTTCACATAAAGGGGTTCCGATTCCAGTACGCGAGCATCCCGGAGACCTTCCAGGATGCCCGCCAGGGCCTCTATTGCACCCCGAAGGATACTTGATGAGTCCCCCCGGTTGGAACCGAGCCCAAGGACCGCCGGAGCGGTCCCAGGGGGATTTTGTTGACTGGGACAGGGCATTTGCCTCTCCGTTTAGCTCTTGCGGGGCCTGCCCGGACCACGGTGTTCACCTTCGTTTGCCGGGGCCGCCGGCATCGGGCTATTTTCCCGGGGAGGCCTGCCCGGTCCCCGGCGGGGGGCCTCGCTCTGGGCTGCGGGCCGGGCGGCCGGAGCCGCAGGCCGGGTTGGGGCTGCAGGTGCAGAAGCCGCAGACCGGGTTGGAGCCGCAGGTGCAGAAGCCGCAGACCGGGTTGGAGCCGCCGGGGCAGGCGCCATAGGCCGGGGCGGGGCGCCAAGTCTGACCGGGGCGGGTTCAGGCGCCGGTCTTGCGGACGGCGCGGCGGCGGGTTCGGAAGCGGGTCGAGCCGGGACGGGTTCAGAGGCCAGAGGCCGCGCCGGTTCAGACACAGGCCGTAGGGCGGATTCAAATACCGCAGGCCGGATCGGGAGCGGAGCTTCCGCTATCCCCGCCGGGGCAACCGGTGCAGCAGGAACCGATGCGGTATCCGGCAGAGCCTCTGCCGCCGGGATGGCGGCATCGCCGCCGGCGGTTCCGGCGGAATCTGCCGCAGGGGCCGCTGCCTTGGCGCGGGGCTTGGCTGCGGGGGCCGCGAAGTCACGGCCGGGGAAGATGAGCTTCCGCAGTTTCTGGTCCACTTCACGGGCAAAATCGGGGTTGGTTTCCAGGTATTCCCGGGCGCTGTCCCGGCCCTGGCCCACCTTTTCCTCACCATAGGAGTACCAGGCGCCTTTTTTGTCGATGATCTCGTACTTAACGGCGGCGTCCAGCAGGCTTCCCATGGCGGAAACCCCCTTGCCAAACATGATTTCCAGTTCTGCCTTTCTGAAAGGCGGGGCGACCTTGTTCTTGACCACCTTGACCCGGATCCGGTTACCCACGGCGTCTAAATCCTTGCCCCCCTCAATGGTTTCGGTCTTGCGGACCTCAAGGCGCACCGAGGAGTAGAACTTGAGGGCGTTGCCCCCGGTGGTGGTTTCGGGGTTGCCGAACATGACCCCGATCTTCATACGGATCTGATTAATAAAAATCAGGATGGTCCGGGACTTGCCGATGATGGCGGTGAGTTTCCGCATGGCCTGGCTCATGAGCCGGGCCTGGAGCCCCATCTGGGCGTCCCCCATGTCCCCGTCAATTTCCGCCTGGGGGGTCAGGGCCGCCACGGAGTCCACCACGATGACGTCCACCGCCCCGGAACGGACCAGGTTTTCGGTGATCTCCAGGGCCTGTTCCCCGCTGTCCGGCTGGGACAGCCAGAGTTCATCCGTATTGACCCCCAGGTTCTTGGCGTACACCGGGTCCAGGGCATGCTCGGCGTCCACAAAGGCGGCAATGCCCCCCAGTTTCTGGGCCTCCGCGATGGCGTGGAGCGCCAGGGTGGTCTTCCCCGATGATTCCGGGCCGTAGATTTCGATGATCCGCCCCCGGGGGTAACCCCCGATGCCCAGGGCCTCGTCCAGCAGGATGGACCCCGAGGGGACCACCTCTATGCCCTGGGCGTTGCTGGTGTCCCCCAGTTTTATCAGGGAACCGGAACCGAACTGTTTTTCAATCTGGAGCCGGGCGGCTTCCAGAGCCTTCTCTTTGTCCTCCGCAGAGGCCAGGGGATTCCCCCGGGTTTTTTCATTTTCGTTGTTCTTTGCCATATCGTACCTCCCAATATATAGGGCATTCTCCTGTGTGGCGATTCAATGGATTTGACAAAAATAACATAATTTTTTTTTTTTTGCTATCCTAAATGCAAAAAATACTTAAATTTTGTTAAGATATTTTTTACCCCCTATATTTTAACCGGGACTTATGGTAAACTGGCCACAGGATGAGTGATTTTATCGTTGCCGCTACCCGGTCCATGCGGGATTATGCGTCCCGGGTTACCGGGCATCTGGCAAAGTTTCCCAGTTATGTTTCCCTTGCGGAGGCTATTAACGGGGTGGAACTCCTCAACACGGATCGCTTTGCGGACGGCGAAATGGAAGTATCGGTCAAGAATTCCGTCCGGGGTAAGAATGTGGTCCTCTTTGCCAGTTGTTCCCGGAATGAGGGGGGCCTCTGCGTTGAGGAAGCCAAGATCGAATTATACCACGCTGTAGATGCCCTTAAGCGATCCCAGGCAAAGAGCATCCTGGTTTTTGAGCCCTTTATTTCCTGCTCCCGGTCGGACCGGACCACCCGCCGCAACTCCGTGGGGCTTTGGGTTCATTTTAAAATCCTTACCACCCTGGGGACAAAACACATCATTACCTATCAGCTCCATTCAAATAAATCCGAATCCATACTGGACCCCACGGTCTGCCACATAGATGATATCCCGGCCCTGACCCTGCTGGAGCGCTACCTCTGCGATGCCTATATCCGCAATATGGAAACCCTGGAACAGGTGGTCCGCCCCAACTGGGCCTTTTGTTCCGTGGACGCCGGAGGCGAAAAGCTGGCCCGGGGATTTGCCAACGCCTTTGGGGCTCCCCTGGTGGTGGCCCACAAACAGCGGGACTATTCAAAATCCAATACCATTGAGTCGATCAATATCCTTTCCGCCGAGCCTGTTGAGGGCAAGGTGCTGTGGATTGTGGATGATATGGTGGACACCGCAGGTTCCGTGGAAAGCCTTATCCGCGCCTTGGGCCCCCTGAAACCGGCGGAGGTCAACATCATCGCCGTGCACGCCCTTTTCTCCCCCCCCGCCGCAAAGCGACTGACCGCCCTTTCCGAAGAGGGCCTTTTGAAACGCATCATGGTTACCGACACGGTATGCCCCGGTACCCTGCCGGACAAGATCCCCGGCCTGGAAGTGGTCCCCTCCTCGGAATTATCCGCCCGGATTATCAGGACCATTATGACCAACGGCCCCATGGGGAAGATACTCCGTACTTTTGACGCGGAGATCTATTTGAAATCGCCGAATTTGTTTAACCAGTAGTATGAAGGGAGATAACCATGATTAATTTAAAAGAAAATATAAAACCTCTTTCTTATATTTTATCGCATCCTGATGAGGTACTTAATCAGGTTACAGATACCGGGAACCCCATGATCGTAACACAGGAAGGGGAAGCCAGGATTGTTCTTCTTGATGTTCAGCGTTATCAAAATATGATTGATACGATAAATCTGTTAAGGCTCCTTTCTTTGGGAGAAAATGACATCCGGAATGGCCGCTTTTCTACCACAGAAGAACTAGACAAGAAAGTCGCCGCCATTCTTGACTCTCCGGTAGTATGACTCCGCCCTATTCCCTAAAATGGTCCGCAAACGCCGAGGCGGATGTACTGGATATAGTTGCCTATATTAAAAATCATAGCGGACCTATGATCGCAGCCGGTATCTATAAACGGATAAAGGCGCGGGCAGAGCCGCTTGCCAATTTTCCGGATTCCGGCAGGGTTGTTCCTCAATTTGCCAATATTGGGATAAATGATATTCGGCAAATCACTGAAAAGCCATGGATTATATATTACAAGATAGTTGATAATGAAATCTGGATATTATCGGTTATTGATGGCCGGCGTAACATTGAAGAGATTATTTTCCCCAAAATAATTGAGGGAAAGCGGATATAACCGTTAAATTTCTTTGGTATCCAGTATGATCGTCACCGGCCCGTCGTTGGTGTAGCTTACCTGCATGTGGGCCTGGAAAACCCCGCTTTCGCAAACAAGACCCTGTTCACGAATTTTGTCCATAAAATAGTTGTAGAGGTCTTTTGCGGTGTCAGGATCGGCGGCGTTGCCGTAATAGGGACGCCGGCCTTTGCGGGCCTCCGCAAGGAGGGTAAACTGGGAGACCGCAAGGACGCCGCCCCCTGTATCCTTTACCGAACAATTCATCCTGCCGTCACCGTCTTTAAAAATACGCAGATTTGCTATTTTTTCCGCAAGCCAGTCCGCGTCTGTTTTAGCGTCGCCCTGGGCCACCCCAAGGTATACCAGGAGACCGGAATCTATTTTTCCGTGAATAACGCCATCAACAGAAACACCGGCGTTCATAACCCGCTGCACCACCGCTTTCATAAGAGCCTATTAATTTCCATTTTGATTCAGCAATCCTGTCTGGTGGATTGCCACACCCTCAAGGCGTATATCAAGCCCGTTGGGACCGGATATGGGTACGATGCGGCCCAGGACTTCCAGGGGTTTTTCGCTGTTAAGGGCCACCGCCTGGTTAAATTCAACGTGGACAATCCCTTCCATGACCTTGCGGGTATCGTAGCCCACCAGGAAATCAAAGGACGTTTTGTTTTGGGAGACCTCCACATTGGTGGCCATTCCCCGCCAGATAACATGACAGTCCCGGTACAGGACCGGTTCTTTTCTTACCTCGGCAATACTCAGGTTATCCTGCCGCTTAAAGGTGTCAAAACCGGGAACTTCCATGTAGCCCATGATGTGGCGGCTCTTGGCCTTGATCCCCTCGGGCGCGTTGGATTCAATAAGCCGGTTCAGTTCGATTCTGGCGGCTTCATCCCGGTAGGCGGTAAAAAGGCTGAGGGCCTTTTCGTAGTTTTCAAATACCTGGTTCCGGGTAAGGATGTACTGGTAAAGCCCCCCTGTTTCCATGGGTTCTTCCCGGTCTTCCCTTTCCAGGGCGACGCCGGAAATTCCCGGCCGCTTCCCCCGGCTGCCGGGGATGCGGATAACCCCGGTCAGGGCCAGGATGACGCAGAGGATCAGGGCGGCGCCAAGAACAACGGCAAGGGGTTTGACGAGCCGGCCCATGCTGAAGGGCAGATGCGGCAGGGGGGGATAGAGTTTTGACAGCTCACCCGATTCCAGCCAGGCGGATATATTGTCCTGTCCTGCGAATTTGCGGATAATTTTTAAGGCCTTCGCGGCGGTTCTGTTTTTTTCATCCAGTTCCTGAACTTCAAGATAGAAATCTACGGCCCGGTCGGTCTCCCCCCTGCGGAGGTATAAAACCGCCATTCCCAAAAGAACCTGGGGGTCCCGGATTTTTACATCCCGGGCAAGCTTGAAGTAGGTCAGCGCCCCCTGGTAATCATTTACATGAAGGCAGGAAACCGCCAAAAGATAGTAATACCGGTACGAACCGTGGTAGCGGTTTACCTCCGCTTCCAGGGTTTTAATGGCCTCGTTGTAATTGCGGCGCCGGGCGAGACGGATAGCTTTGGTTAAGATGGGGTCCAGTTTCATCGTTTTTTTAGGGCGTACCGTACCGGGATTTTAGCCGTGAAATTTCCCGTTCCAGGGCCGCCAGCTCCTCATCACGGATCGGGGAATCGGAATCGCTAAGGGCATCGATCCGGACGATCATGTCCCTCAGGCTGCCCAGGTCCGTCTGTACCGCCCCCTGCCCCAGGACTGCGGCTTCATGGGCGGGGGTATAGGCTGCAAGGCCCCCGGCAAAGCTTTCGGTGTTGCCGGTATCCAGAGGGGACCACCTTGCGGACTCGGCGGAATGTTCCGCAGCCAGGAGCAGGGAATACGAAACCGTTTCTCCTCTTGCCAGCCTGCGGGGATCAAAGTAATAGGCCACCGCGGAATCTCCGATAGACAGGGGCGGATAATTAAAATTTCTTCCCGGGCTATAGCCCATTTTCCAGGGAGCATCATTAAGCCGCTTCCAGTTGGCAATATGCACAAGGTCCGGTTTCCGGTCCAGCCCGGCGCTCATGCTCCCCGCGAAGGAAAGATGATCATTATGGGTAAGCCACCACTGATCGCTTGTTGTACTGTCAAAGGCGGTTTCCGCGGTAATAGAACGCTGATCCGTTATAAAGGGCGCTGCGGGGCCGTTCTCCCCCAGGCTGGTATCCAAAAGCAGCCGGAACCCCACATCGGCGCGGCGGAAGCTTTTACTTTCAATCGTTAAGGTGATCTTTATCCCGTTGGTAACCGGGGAGCCGGCGGTTTTGATAAAAGAAAATTCTTCGGTTACCAGCAGCAAGGGGGATTCAAAAACCAGTGAGGGGTTTGCCCAGGTACCCCCGATGCTGATTTTAAAGGCATTGGAATCCCCCAGCCGGAATTGTTTATCGTTTAAGTTGATCGTAAGCATACTGGTCCGGGGGTCCTGATCGGTAAAGAGGGCTTCGTAGCGTTTTCTTGAAACATCGGTCATATAGTACAGGGAAAAACGGCCCGTGTCTTCGTTCAGGATCAGCCGTATCCGGCCGTCGTCATAATTTGCCGCCCACAGGGAAAGGGAAGAGAGGGCGGTTGAAAAAAATAAACAAAACAGGAGCCGTTTCCCCGTACTGTTCACCTGCTTCCTCCGTTATTAAGGATACGGGTAAGTTCGTTGCTCAATTCCACCGCAGTCTCCCGGGCCGACTGGAGCCGCCTGCTTTTTTCCGGGTCCGCAGGGCCGGCCTGTTCAACGGGCATCTGGGACATGGGCTGAACCGGCAGGGCCTGGGATGACGGCTGGTAGGACGCAGCACCGGAACCGCCCGTATCCCGGAGCAGTTCGGCGATCCGTTTTTGATAGGCAATAAGGGCCTGATCGTAGGACCGCTCCCGCCGCTGGTATTCTTCAAGGGCTTTAAGGGATTCCTCGTGGCTCCACTTTAAAAGGATCAGCAGTTCTTCTTCTATTTTTTTCTGCTCGATCAGCCCCAGCCGGTAGGAAGAGGCTTCAAATTTGGCGCTCTGGGGATATTCTTCGGTGATGATCGTGAAATATTCCCGGGCATAGTCCAGTTGACCCATGGCGTAGAGACATTCCCCCAGCCAGTAAATAGCGGCGGATTTACGGGCCGCCGCATCGCTTCCCGGCGGGGGGGCGCTTGAGCCCCCGATGCCGTCGGCGTAATATTTCAGCAGCAGGATTGCTTCGTCATAGCGCCCCAGGTAGTAGAGCGCCCGGCCTTTGTGATAGGGAATTTCCCCCAGCCGCCGGCTCCGGGGGGCCAGGATTTCAAGCTCCTCCATATCCTTTACCGAGGCGGCATAATCCCCGGAGGAAATTTCCGCAAGAGCTATCCAGTAGAGGGCTTCCGCCTTCAATTCCCGGTCCACAGCTTCCGTTTGGGCCCGGCGCAATTCCGTAATGGCCTCCCGCCACAGTCCCCCCTGAAACAGGGTGAGCCCGTTCTGCAGCCGGGTAAAGCCCGGCGCCGGCCCTGCAGCCGCTTGAGCCGGGGCATAATTTGCCGTAAAAAACAGCAAAAGGATATAAACAAAGGGTAAAAAGGCCGCCTTTTTGATCATCCGCAGTACTCCTCCTCCGTTTTTCGGTAGAAAAACGTTCATTAATAAGGAGCTTTTTTAAATTTCTTTGAAAATACCCCATACCCCCGGTGTTTTACAGGCCCTTGAGGCGCCTTACCAGGGCTTTTTTGTCTTGGGCATTGAAAAAGGCGGAACCGGCTACCAGGACATCTACGCCGGCTTCCCGGGCAATGGGGGCGGTTTCGGCGTTGATCCCCCCGTCTACGGAAATGAGGAACGAAAGGTTTTTTTGTTCCCTGAGGCGCTTGAGGGCCCGCACCTTTTCAAGGCACTCCCCTATCAGGGTTTGGCCCCCGAAACCGGGGTTCACGGTCATTACCAGGACCAGGTCCGCAAAGGGCAGCAGTTCTTCGATATGGGAAACCGGGGTGGAGGGGACCAGGCTGATCCCGGCCTTTTTTCCCAGTTCGCGGATTTGGGTCAGGACCCGGTGGGCGTGGATTGCCGCTTCGATATGGAAGGTGATGTAATCCGCCCCCGCCTCTGCGAATGCCGGGACCAGGGCGCCCGGCTCCACGGTCATCAGGTGGACATCGAAAATGCCCCTGCTGTGCTTCCGCAAGTCCGCCGCCAGCTTGGGGCCAAAGGTCAGGTTGGGCACAAAGCGGCCGTCCATCACATCCAGATGGACCCATTCCGCCCCGGAAGCGTCGATTTCCGCCGCCGCATCGGCAAAACAGGAAAAATCCGCCGCCAGCACCGAGGGGGCTATAATAGTTTCACTCATAAAATAAGCATACATTACTTTCACGATGGTTTCATTGTCTTAACAGCCGACAACCGTAATCTCCCCGGCAGGCATCCATTTAATCCGCTCGTTCCAGGCGGGTTTATCAGCGCGGCGATCAAAGATAAGCAGATAACATTTTACCGGCAAGCCATTGGCGGAACAAAGGGCAGGAAAAAAACTATCCCGATACCGCACAATTTGCCGGCTGCCCTCTTCCATAAGGATTTCAAAGGTCTTTCCCTGCCGGAGCAGCTTGATCTCAATAATATTCCATACGCCATGGTATTCCACCGCCAGATCCATCCGGCCCCGGCCTGCGGCATATTCCCGTTCTATACGGCCTGAACCGTTGGTTACCCGCTGGAGAAAGGCCATAAGCAACAAATGGGGAAAGGCCTCTATATAATCCGCCTGCTGCTCCCATACTTCGGAATTACTCCGCCAGAAGGCCTGGAATTCCCGAAGCAGGGCATCCATATCCAGGGTTCCGTCGCTCTTTTCCCATTTCCATTCCGGCGCCGGAATAGCCATTTGGGTACTAAAGGTTATCTCCCGGGCAATCACTTCCCGGTAAATGGGGTTAGCCACGGTGGGACTGCCGTTTTCAATGGTCACGAGACCCAAGTCCAGACAGAGCCGGAAAGGTTCTCCCTGGGCCAGACGGGTATTCGGCTCACCGGTAATCAGGGATTCCATAACACTGCGGATCTGCGGGTTTTCCAGGCGATACGCCAGAGCGTCAAGGTGGGTTTCCCGGGCATCGATCATCTGTTCGCGGGCCTCCAGGATATGGTCGATGCTTACCGTTTCGGTGCTTTCCACATCCAGTACCCGCATAGTTGCCCTTTGCAACAGGGAATTGACGATCCATGGCTGGCCTCCGGACTGTTCATAGACATAATCCAGGGCTTCCGGAGTAATCTGCTGGCCGGTTTCCTCAGTCCGCTGTGCAAAGAGCCGCTTTACATCGTCTTTTTGAAAATTGGATAAGGATGCTGAATCCGATTTAACATTAAAAGGGGAACCGGGGTTAGGTGGGACACCGCCCTTGGAGGCGGTAATATAGTCTTTCAAATCCCGCATACCCACCAAGGCCACGGATACCGGGAAGGTTCCCACTCCCCTGTCGGCAAATCCGCCCCGGAGCTGCCGCAGAAAGCTTATCAGGGTTTCATCGACCAGCACATCGGTTTCGTCAAAAAGGACGATCAGGGGCTTGGGGGCAACCAACGCGGACCAGTTTTTTAGTATATCGCTGAGCATACTGGCAGGATCGGTTTCGGTTGTTTCCGGAACCGGTACACCTGAAGCTTCGGCGTGTTGCCGAATGGCATTGCAGATAGCCGGCATTGCCTTTTCCGGCTCGGATATGCCCTGGCAGCGCTCTACGGTCACATAACAGGCAAGGGCTTCGTCACCGGCGTTTATTTCCCGCATCCAGCTTTGTAAAAAAGTGGTTTTTCCGGTTTGCCGGGGGGCATGGAGTACCCAATACAGTTCATCCCCGATATAGCGGTGAAGCTGAGCGCCTACCAGGCGCTCCTCCGGGGGGAGCATATAATGCATATCCGGACGGCATGGACCGGTGGTATTGAAAAACCGGACTTTTCGTTTACCCATATTCTATATCATACCCGGAATTAAAAAAAAGAAAAGTCCTGGAAAGTTACCTTTTTAAATGAGGCATTACGTACTTGTTTAACCCCCCCATTTAATGATAAGATCCAAAAGGTATATTTTGTACCTGATCGTACAAAACTATTCAAGCCATGGAAACGGAAATATCGGTAGAAGGGACCCTTGAGGTCTCCGGGCTCCTGCAAAAAGCCTATGACAAGCTTGCCGCTTCTGACGCAGAGGCGGCACAGAGGGTTTTAGAGGAAGCTTTGGGGGTGGATTTTGACCACCCGGAGGTAAAGTACGGTCTTAAGTGCCTTAACTGGTGGCTTGAACATATCAAGCGGATTGGGGATTTCAATGACGCCTATGACAGGGGCGGCTTTATCCTTTCCCAATGGAAATCCTACTACGGTTTTCTGGACCGCTTTGAAGAGCAGTATGAAAACTGCCAGTATGCGATCCGGCGCTTCGTGTTTTCCACGGCCCTGCATTTCTTTCAAGATCTGCTGGGGGATGGGGTTAATGAGCACGATCCGGACCTGCTTTTACAGGTAGGCCGCTGTTACAAGGGGACTGGTAACTACGAGGAGGCCCTGAAGTACCTGGAACAGGCGGCCAGGTTCAAGCGGGAAGATGGGGAAACCATTGCGGAGCTGGCGGATGTGAACGCCCTTATGGCGGAACACCGGGCGGCCAAGGCCCTCTTTCGGGAAGCCTTTTTTCTGGACCCCCAGAAGATAGACCTGCGATCCATGGAGTCGGAGCTGATCATCCGCCTGCGGGATAAGGTCAGGGAGATGGGGTACGCCGGTCCGGAACTGCCCGAATGGATACCGGTTTACGGCTGTCTCTTCGGGGTCTTTTCGGTCAAGCGGGAATTGAAACCGGTTGAGCTTGGCAGGCTCAAACAGTCGATCTTTTCCCTGGAAAACGAGCTCAAGAGCAGTGCGGCAGACCGCCCGGACAGCGGCCTCCTGCTCAAACCCCGGCTTATCAACCGGTATTTCTGGTTGATCGACCATTTTGAAAATAACCGGGAGGCCCCGGGCATTATTGAAGAGACCATGTTGAAGATAAAGATCATCGATAGGTCCATATATGACTGGTATATTAGATAAAGCCCCCGGGCTTGGCAGCCTTTAGGCTGTTTCTATAGATTGCCATTAGTATGGCTGCCATTAATAATGGCTTAGGAGTTACGAGATGTCTGATGTTGCATCAATAGATTCGGAAGTAAGCCCGGAAGGAAGCGCATTGCCGGAAGCTTCCGCAGCGCTTCTTAAGAATTTGCAGGAAACGCTGAACGAAGAAAAGTGGACCAGGGCTACCCTGAGCAATTATTCCACCAATCAGTTTAAGGAACTGGACGCCGTATTAAAGGAAGGCCGGGAAGCCCATCTGTACGATGAGCTCAAGACCCTCTGCGATGAACACCTGGTCCACACCAAGAACAGCATTATCGCCCTGTACATTTCGGGGATGATTGCCCTTTCCCGGCAGCTTATTGATGATTCGGCCCTGATCAACCTGGTAAGCATCTTTGTGGATAACCACAAGGACGCCATCGTCAAATATCTTTGTGAACGTATCCTGGATTACGGGGAATCCAAATTCGCCCTGCGGACCCTGGCGGAATGTTATAAGAACGACAAGGAAGAGGACGCCATCTACGGCATCTGGGAACGGCTGGTAAAGGTCGATTACGAAGAAGCGGACCTTGCCAAGTCCCTGGGGGAACACTTCGACAAGAACGGCGACACCGAAGCCGCGGTGGACTATTACAAGAAGGCTCTGCACCGGTACATCAACAAACAGCTCTTTACCAATGTGCGGGAAATCTGGGAAAAACTGATCGTCTACTGTCCCGATGATATCGATTTTTTCCTCCACGTGCAGAAGAAGATCGCCAAGAACATCAGCGAAGACAAGGCGGTGCTCCTTTTGCAGGATGTATACGATTCCTGCAAGACCCGTGATGACATTGATACCTCCCTGGCGCTTCTCAAGATCATCCTCCAGTACGATGAAAGGGATGCACAGGCCCGGAAAGAAATTACCGAATGTTTCAGAAAGAAGTACGCCGGCCACAGCCAGCTTGAAGAATACATCCGTATCTCCAGCCTGGCCCAGGGTCCCCGCAATGTCCACGAATCCATCATGGACTTTGAAAAGCATATTGCCTTTGACAAAGGTAATTTTGTATACCACCGCACCTGGGGTGTGGGCCGTATCGCCGGCGTCCAGGGGGACGAGATCGTCATCGACTTTGCCAAAAAGCGGGCCCACGCCATGGGCCTTAAGATGGCGGTAAACGCCCTGCAAACCCTGTCAAAGAACCATATCTGGGTATTAAAGGCCACCTGGAAAAAAGAGAAGCTCCACGACAAGATCAAAACCGATTTTGCCTGGGCCCTGCAGACGGTGATCCGGAGCTTTGGCAATTCCTGCGACATCAAGCGGATCAAGGCGGAACTGGTGCCCTCGGTGCTTTCCGCCGGGGAATGGACCACCTGGAGCGCCAAGGCCCGGGAGATTCTTAAATCGGAAACGGGCTTTGGGGTAAGCCCGGACAATGTCGATGTCTTTACCGTCCGGGACCGGCCCATCAGCATCGAAGAAAAACTCTACAACGAATTCAAGGCCCAGCGGAATTTCTTTGACCGGGCCCTGACCATCCGTAGTTATGTTGCGCAGAAGGATGTGGAACTGGATTCGGAATTTTTTACCGAAATGTTTGCCTACTTTACCGCGTATCTAAGATCATACAGCCAGATAACCGAGCAGGTGGTCGCCTCCTACCTGCTGGTAAAGGACCTGGCCGGCCAGTATCCCCATCTGGGAACGGGGTTGCAGCTCAATTTCCTGGAAATTTTTGAGGGCATTGATGATGTGCCTGCCCTCTTTTTCAACCTCAAGGACAATAAGCTTAAAGAAGAATTCCTTAAGCATGTAAAACTTTTTATCCCCGACTGGGCGGATATCTACATCAAGCTGTTCCCCTACGCGCTGGCGAATTCGATCATCGTAAACCTTAAAGACGAAGCTTACGATGACAAGCTGGTTGCCATGACCCAAAACTGCTTTGAGAATTTCCGGGATAACAAGGAAGCGGTGGTCTGGCTCTACAAAAATTCAAGCGGCGAAGAGTGGTACAAAAAGGCGAATGTCCCCATTGATAAACAGCTTATCACCCTGATCCACGTTCTGGATATCAGCTACCGGGAAATTGAAAACCACCGGGACACCACGGAAAACCGCAAGGTGAACAAGCAGGTCTACAATATCCTCTTTAAGGAAGGGGTCCTGAACGACTTTATCGAAAAGGCCGACGGGGATACCATTATCCGGCTCTACACCTTTATCCAGGATGTAAAGGACCTGGACCCGGCGGACAAGCTCAAACTCCGCAGCGGGATTCTGGACAAGCACCCGGACTTTAAATTCTTTGGGGATGATACGGAAAAAACGGTTACCAGCCGGGGGCTTATGGTTACCGCCGCCATGTACGAGGAAAAGCAGAAACAGCTTACCCACCTTATGGAAGTGGAAGTTCCCGCCAACTCAAAGGAAATCGGTTTTGCCCTGTCCTTAGGGGACCTTCGGGAAAACGCCGAATACAAGGCCGCCAAGGAAAAACAGGATATCCTCAATACCACTGCGGCCAAGCTCAAGGACGAAATTGAACGGGCCCAGCTCTTTAATCCGAGTGAGGTCAACACGAACCGGGTAAGCTTTGGGACCAGGGTGGTTTTAAAGAACAACACCAACGGGAAGCAGGAAGAATACACCATCCTGGGCCCCTGGGAATCGGACCCGGATCACAACGTGATCTCCTACCTGTCCCCCTTCGGCCAGGCCATTCAGAACAGAACCGTGGGAGAGCAGTTTGACTTCTCCATCAACAACGAAAAGGTCTCCTATGCGGTGGAACAGATAGCCGCCGCGGCCTTTTAGCCGGGGGTATACACGGAAGTTATAAAAGTAATGATGCATTTTCGGGTGGTGAAAAAAACAGTTTTTGTTCTCTTGTTTTCCCTGGGGATAGTCCTTGGGGCTTTCGCTCAACAAAACAGCCCCATCGACCTGATCCTGCTTCTGGATACCTCCTCAAGCATGAGCGCTTCCTACCGGGAAGTTAACAATTACATCACCGGCCCTTTTCTGAGGGAATTCCTCCGCCTGGGGGATACCTTCCACCTTATTTCCTTTTCCGACAAACCCCGGATAGAAATTTCCCGCCGCGTGGAAGGCCAGGGAGAGGTGGAAACCATCATCGGCCGTATGTTCCTGATGTACCCCTTGGACCCCTGGTCGGATATTCCCGGCGCCCTTGCCTATACGGAAAAGTATATCGGCGGCCTTCCCCCTTCCCGTCCCAAAAAGATAGTCCTTATTTCCGATGGAATTGTCAGCCTTGCCCCGGGGAGCGACTCCCCTGCCCTTGATCCGGCGGCCCTGCAAACCCTGATTACGGACGCCAAAACCCGTCTGAGCCGCCAGAACAGTACCCTGGACTATGTGACGATCCCCCTGGGCAGCCTCCCCGTTTCCGGTCGGAACCCCGCCGGGCCCCCGCAAGGCCCGCCCTCCCCTGCTGCAGGCTCTCAATCCGCAAGCGCCCAGCCCGCAAGGACCGCTCCCTCTTCGACTCCTTCCGCCGGCGCCCAGGCTCCCGCCGCTTCGGCTGCCCAGCCGCCGGCCGCCACTTCCTCCGCAGGCACCGCTTCCGGGGCCCAATCCCAGTCCGCAGGGACTGCTCCCGCATCGTCCCCCGCTCAAAACGCCCGTCCCGAAGCCGCGCCGTCACAGAATGCTACAGCCCAGCCTTCCTCCCCGGCCGCACAAACGCCGGGACAGTCAACACAGCCACCAGTGCAGAGCAATCAGCCTGCCGGGGCCGGATCACAGACAACACCGGCGCAGAGTAATCAACCCGCTGGGACCGGATCACAGACAACACTAGCGCAGGGCAATCAAGCTACCGGGACTGGTTCTCAGACACCGGCGCAGGGCAATCAGTCTGCCAGAGCCGGATCACAGACAGCACAAGGGCAGGCGAATCAAGCTGCTGGGGCGGCGCAAACCCCATCAGGGGCTTCGTCTTCCGGGCAAACGGCTCAGCCGCCTGCGGGCGCGCAGACCACCCCTTCCGGCGCTTCCCCATCAGGCAGCTCTGCAAAGGCAGACAAAGTTGCAGCAGACAAGGCTGCAAAAGCGGACAAAGCTGCGGCAGATAAGGCTGCGAAGGCGGATAAGGCTGCAGCAGACAAGGCTGCGAAGGCAGACAAAGCTGCAGCAGACAAGGCTGCGAAGGCAGACAAAGCTGCAGCAGATAAGGCTGCGAAGGCGGACAAAGCTGCAGCAGATAAGGCTGCAAAGATGCCCAAGCCTGAAAAGCCCGGGGTGAATATATTGGAAAAGCTGCCCCTTCCCATCATCGGGCTTACGATCCTTGCCCTGGGCCTTATCGCCCTGGTGATATTCTTTATCACCCGGCATCTTCAGAATTCACCGAACCGGGTAATGGCCCGGGCGGCCGGTCAGGGCGCCACAACGAAAGCTGCGGCAAAAAGCTCGCCCCCACCTGCGTCCTCACCGGCGCCACAACAGCAGGCTCAGGTGGCCCCGGCCCCGCCTTCGTCCTCACCGGTGCCACAACAGCAGGCTCAGGCGGCGCAACAGCAGGCGGCGCCGGCCCGGCGCTCTACTCCCTATGAAGACTCCAAGCCTCAGACTATTTCCACCGACGGCAGTCCCCTGATGCTCAAGCTCTTTGTGGAGGATCAGAATACCTTTATCGGGAAACGGAATGTCCATCTGGTTAAGCAGGGATACAAGTTTACCATCGGGGGCGGCAAGTCGGATTTCTTAATCTTCTTGGTCCCCATCCCCCCCCGTATCGCCGAACTCCGTTATGATGGCGGCCATTGTTCCCTGATTCCCCGCAAGGCCCAGTACTTCCCCGACATCGGCGCCCAGCCGGTACATGACTGTATCGGCAAGACCATCAGGATCTTTTCGGATAAAGGGTACGCACTCCGCATGCGGATAGAACAGTACGAGGATCCGCTTATAAAGCTGAATGCCCTGCTGAACTCTATTTCCGTTCCAGGGTGACGTTTATCCTTTAACCGAGCCGATAATTCCCGCGACAAACTGTTTCTGCATGGTCATAAAAATGATAATCGTCGGAATGGTAGCAATCAAAACAGCGGCCATGGTACCGGATTTTTTTCCAATCCGGCAACGCCGTTCACTATACCACGCCCGACACTACCAGGCAGACTTCTGTTTGCTGCGGCGCCTGATTGCCCATTGTCAGAAAACCACCGGCCGCTGCGGCAAAGAGGCTGCGGCCTTGCCGTAATGCCAGCCGCTCTCCGCCGCAGCTGAACCATGCCCCGCCGGAACTTACGACTGCGGCAGCCGGTGCGCCGAGCTTAAGCGTGACTCCCTGTGATGAGCGATTTTCTGCGCCAAGCTTTACGCGAAGAACGCGAAAATTTTCCGTCACCTTATTACCGATAAGCTCTTCAACAGAACCGGCCGCGCTTTTTTCGAGTAAAACCGGGGAGACGCGGTTATTCCCGCAAACGGCGGCGACTGATTTTTGTTCATAATGAAATATATCAAGGCAAAAATCGAGATCACGCCCCATAAAACGCGCATCCGGGGGCACGGTAATACCTTCGCGCTCAAATTCACAGCGGACGACAAGGTCGGATGGCTCCATAATTTCCAGCATCAGCACATTTTCGCCGATTGCGTGGGGCATACCGCCGGGGATAAACCAAACGTCACCGGGGGCGACAGGCACCTTTTCAAAACAGGCGTCCATAGCCGCGATGTCCTGGGTTTCAATGATCCTGCGCCATTGTTCCCGTGAAGGTAAATGCTGGAAGCCCAGCCGTATATAGGGATTGGCGCCATCCCGTACGCTTAAGATATAGTATGTTTCCAGTTTGCCGTAGCGGGAACCAAGATGCTTCACGGCAAAATCGGCGGTAGGGTGTACCTGAACATGGAGCCGCATGGAGGAATCCAGTATTTTGAGAAGAAACCCCAGGTCTGTCCCGCGCTTCCTGAAACGCTCGTCCCCAAGATAAAATTCAGGGGCGGCGGCAATAATGTCCTTCAACGGCAGAGCGGCGCCATCAACGCGGCAGAACGAAAAACCTTCGTTTTCCACGATAGGCAGTCCGGGGTTTTTTGCGCCCACAAGGCTTGCAATCCACTCCTCGGGACGGTTGCTGTCTATGCAATTTGCAGCGCCCTGCAGCCGGTCGATTTCCGCCCCGCCCCGGTAATTGCGGCGCACCCGGTTTGGCAATAGTTCAAGGAGAAAACGTTCCATGATTATTACTTGTCCCACACATAGACTTTGGCGCAGCTTGCCTCAAGGGCGAGTTCCGTTACAGCGGCTGCGTGGACTTCTTCACCGGTAAAAAGTTCTATAATGGTTTTGCCCTTTGGCAACCCGGTGATCGCCGCATTTTCCGCCTTGTCATTAAAATTGATAACAAGCATCGCTTTTTGTGTTTCGTTTTCGATATATGAAACGTGTACCCGCAGGCCTTTTTTTACACTGATACCCTCTTTCGGCAAACGGGACAGCACAAGATCGGAAATAACCGGCGTCACATCTTTGCGGAGCGCAAGGCCGATAAAGGAATTAAAGTAAAGCGTCTGCCCCTTCCCTTTTCTGTGGAGGACAACGGCCGGACTACCGGCTTCCGGCGTACCGTCATCCATTTTGGCTAGAACTTCTACGCCGTCAAAAACTTCCAACTCCTGACTCATATAGGGGCAGGAAATTTTCTCGCCATCCACGATAAAAGCGTTGCCACTCGCAACATCCACTTCACGCAGGCCGAAGAGGGCAGAAAGCGTTTTGCCGGGGATTCCCTCAGGCGGCGCGACGGCCTTTTCGTTTATGGTCGCCATACGGCCATCGGCAATGAGGGTGCCGCCGCCTTCGACATAACGGACAAGAAGCTGCGCCTCATCTTCACTTATCCTGACAGCGGCAGGCAGGACAATCACCGGCGTGGACATGTCGTCCTCGTTTATCGCGCCGATTTCGGTAAAGCCGATGGAACGGCCCGCATGCCAGAAAAGCCGGTACCAGCCTTCCAAATCCTGCGCCCAAAAACTGTCTTTCCATTTGAGCAGCGAATCAAAATAGAGGCGGCCCGAGTAGCCCATGGCGATTTTGACAAAGGGCTGCACGGGCATGAAATCGGCAAAAACGCCGCTTGAGTGTATTGTTTTAAGGAGGGCTGCAACGGCGCTGCTCCGTTCGTTGGGGGATCCGTCAAAGCGGGTGAGGCCCCGCCCCGTTACCTGGTAGCCGTGGAGAAAGGGCCGCCAGCGCCAAAGCTGAAGCCCGGAAGCGCCGGTAAAAATGCACATCAGTATCCAGCTGGTAAGCTCAAAGGGGCTGACTTCACTCCCCGGTGTAAGCGCCGACTGGGTATGGGTTTGAATCTCGTTGACAAAGTAGGGTTTGTGCGCCTTTTGAGCCGCCGCCGCCGGAATTGAAAAATACATCGCGGCGGTCCACGGGGTGTCCTTGTAGTCTTTGCCCCAGCTTTTGGGATAAAAGGTGGCGCCGTAAATATCGGGAACATGGGCCGTGGCAAACTCGTCGTTGTTGCGGAGGGTTACCTTTTCTGCGATAATTTGCCCCGATGTGCCGTCTATGATAACGGGGTGTTTGCCGCCGTCATATTTTACCGCCCTATCGTAGAGCCAGCGGCAGATTTCGGTAAGATTATCGGCGCGGAAACGCTCATAGTCCAGTTCGGGAAGGAGGCTGCTCCAGATAACATAGGCGCTGTGCCGTTTTATCGGCCGCACCTGTGCAAAACTTTCGTAGCGGCGGTACCAGTCATAATTCAGTTTTTCGATAGTGCCATATTTTGCCTTTAGCCACTCCTGATACAACGCGATTGTCCAGTTGTCATCGCTTCGAAAGTGCGCCTCGTTAAAAACATCCCAGCCGAAAACCGCCGGATGCGATTTAAGCGCGGTGATCGCCGCCTTAAAATAATTATCAAAATACTCCCGCACAACGGGATGGTTCAGGTTTGCCCAATGGCAGTTTTCATTGACAATTTCGCCGTACTCATCATGAACTTCCATTTCCGCCGTGAGCGCCGAATCGGGCATAAATTCCTGGGCCTGATTCTGGCCGAAAAGCTGCAAGATCGCCTTGAGCCCCGTCGATTCGCAAATGTCCAGTACACGGCGCGTCGCATCAAAGTTCCATTCATGGGAACTTTTTGCAAGCCAGGGGTTTGTCACCGGCCACAGGGTAACCAAATTGTAACCCGCTTCCTTCATATTGGTGAGATCCCGCACCATTTCTTCGTCGGTGTAGTCCTGCTCAATGACATAGACCGCACCGAAGAGATAATTATTTTTGTCCATCATAGCTCCTTAACCTTTAACCGCGCCGGCAACCATGCCTTTCATTATGTTGTTATAAAACATGAGGTATATAATGATAACAGGCAATGTTGCAATGACCAGAGCCGCCATCATTAGCGTGTAGTGTGTTGAATAGGCGCCCACAAAGTTTGTAAGCCCTATGGGTAGCGTTTTTAACCGGGTACTGCTAATCAAAACCAGGGCGAGGGGAAACTCGTTCCAGGTATTGAGGAAAGCCAGTATCGCACAGGTAGCCAACACAGGAATACATACCGGCATGATAATCCGGAACATCGTGTACACATGATTTGCGCCGTCAACAAAGGCGGCTTCCTCAAGCTCTATGGGTATTCCCTTGACATAACTTTCAATTAAAAAAATCGACACCGGCAACGCGAACGCGATATAGGGCAAAATAAGGGTAATCCGTTTATTGAGAAGACCGAGGGATTTGAACTCGATAAATATCGGTACCAGGAGCGCATAAATCGGCACCAGCATTCCCGAAAGAAACAGGTAATACAAAAATGTGCGTCCGGGAAACTTATAGCGCGAAAGGCAGTAGCCGAGGACGAAGCCCAGGACGATTGATACTATCACGGTGATAACCGTCACGTAGAGACTATTCACCAGGTAGGAACCGATACGCCCTTCGGTAAAGGCCTGCGGGTAGTTAGCGAAGCGAAATTCCGTCGGAAGCCCGAGGATATCGTTTGCAAAATTGCGCTCCGTTTTGAGTGACGAATAGAGCAGCCACACCACCGGAAATATACAGGTAATGGAGAGGGCGGCAACCAGCACATTACAAATTACCGATGATACGGCATCTTTCGTTTTTTGAATCGTTAAGGGATTCATACTACTCCTATAAAAGACCGGCTTGCCGGCGCGTCAATCGGAAGCGTTAGGGAGTAAGGCCTTTTTCCTTCCGTTTGGTAACAAGGTTACTCACGCCGATAAGGGTGAGGCTCAAAATCAGTATCCCTATCGCCGCCGTACTGCCATAGCCGTACTCCATCCGTTCCATCGAAACACGATAGGCGTACATTGCCACCACTTCCGAAGCGCCCCCCGGCCCGCCGTTTGTCATAACGTAGATTTGGTCGAATGTTTTCATGTTGCCGGAAATGCAGAGCATTATCGCCACCATCAGCGTATTTTTGATGAGGGGCACCACAACGTATACCGACTTTTTCCAGCCGATTGCGCCGTCAAGTTCGGCGCATTCCAGTATCTCCTTGTCTATGCTTTGAATTGAAGCAAGGAGAATAACCATATAGTAGCCGATGTATTGCCATATTTTTGCCGCCGCCAGGCTGGGTATGACGATATCCGGATCGTCAAGCCAGGGTTTTATCCAATCGGCGCGGCCTATGAGGGTGAGCAGCCCATTAAGGAGGCCATAGTCCTTGTTATAGATGATTTTCCAGGTGAAGCCCACCACAACGGCGCTCAGTATTACCGGAAAAAAAATTACGGTACGGTGCAGTTTTTTGAGCTTTAAGCCCCGCGAAATCATCAGCATCGACACGATAAATGCGATGCCGATTTGACCTATCACGGTCCACACGATAAAGGTAATGTTGTTTTTAAATGCCCCCCAAAAGGCTTTGTCGGCCGCCAGTTGGAGGTAGTTAAGTATGCCGATAAATTCCTTGTGCGGACCGCCGTTCCATTTGAAAAGACTATAGTAAAAGGCCACAAAAAGTGGAGCGATACAGCACATAAGAAAGAGCAATGTGCCGGGGGCCATAAGCCCCGCCAGCACAATCCCCTTTGGTTTTAACCTGTTCTTCATTTACCGTGAATAACCGGCCTGAATCTCCGCAGCCAGCGCTTCGGGGGTTACCCTGCCGATAAAGAGGTTCTGTAATCCGCTCTGCATGGCTTCCATCGTACCGGAGGAAAGCTGGTGGTCGTAAACCGGAATAAAGGGACGGTTCTTTTGGAACTCGTCGAACTTCGCGGTGAGCACGAGTTTGGCAGGAAGCGTAAAATTACCCGGATTTACCGCAGTAAGGCTGCCGGTGGCGGCCTGTTCCGCTCCAAAAACGCTGTTCGTCATTATTTCGAGAAACTTGCCGATGATTTCACGCTTTGCCGGAGACACCTTCGCGGATACCGCATAGCCCCAGCCCGCGCCGCCTGTGATGGCGTTCTGCTTACCCTTGCCGCCGGACACCGAGGGAAGGGCCGCCAGTTTGATGTTAGGAAGCAGGTCCGCCGGAGCGTTTGCGTCGAAGTCTCCGAGCGCCCAGGTACCGTCAATTGCCATTGCCGCCCGGCCGTTCATAAACATCTGCCGCATTTGGGCATCAGTAATACTGTTGATATCACTGTTAAAAGCGCCGATGTCGGCAAGTTCTTTGAGCGCCCTGAGAGCGCTGACAAATTCCGGATCGGTCCACTTTGCCTTTCCGTTGCCTTCGCGTATATTCTGATACCATTCGTCACCGGTAAAGCGGTTGCCGAGGGTACTCATAATGGCGGATTCCGCCGGCCATTTGCCCACATTGCCGAATGCGATGGGCGTGACCCCTTTTGCCTTGAGGGTCTTGCAAACTTCAACAAATTCAGCCCATGTAGCGGGGAAGCTATTGATGCCGTTCGCTTTGAAAAGGGTCTCATTGTAGTACACGCAGGTATTTGTTACCTGATACGGTACCGCGTAAATTTTTCCACCGATGGTGAAGTTGGAAAAGACGCCGTCTTTAAAGCTGTTTTTCCAGCCGGAGTCTGCGTTGAGGTATTCATCCAGGGGGAGCACCCAGCCGTTTTCGACAAAGGTTTTGGACTGCTGTCCTTTGAGGGTGAACACATCGGGGAGTTCACCCGCAGGACCCAGGGTCTGGGTCTTTGTGGGGACATCCGCATTGGCGATTACTTCACGCTCAATGGTAACATTGGGATACTGGGCCTGAAATTTTTTGAGGGCGCTTTCAACCGCAGGGGTTAAACTTTCCCCCGGGACAAAGGAATCCAAAAGGGTGATGGTGATTTTCCCGCCGGAAGCCGCCGCATCCTTGTCCTTGCCGCCGCCGGCAAAAACCGGGGCCAGGCACAGGGTAACAAGCGCCGCAATAAGTGCAATTTTCAGAGCTTTCATGTGTAACTCCTCCTAAAACTTGAAAAATACCGGTTATCAGATAATCGATATTGAATTTTATAGCACATCTTTTCTATCTGTCAAGAGTTTTTACTTTAATATTCACGTTTATTTACTTTGTTTTTCATTATTTTTACTTTATTTGTAACCTTCCTCTCTTTGAAAAGTACTTTGACAAAACCCCATATATGTGACAAACTACCTTCCAACACATAAGCTAAACGGAAAATTAATGGCATCACGAATAAAAATGAACGATATCGCACAAGAATTCGGTGTCAGTACCGTGACGGTAAGCAAGGCCCTGACCGGAAAAGACGGGGTAAGCGCCGAATTACGGGCGGCAATCAAAAAAAAAGCCGGTGAAATGGGCTATGTGCATAACAGACTCCCGCAAAATATACTCCGGGGTCGCAGTTATAACATCGGCATATTGATTGCTGCGCGCTATTTGGGTGAAAGCACGTTTTACTGGAAATTTTATCAGAAGCTGCTTGATTCATTGAAAAAAACGGACTATTTGGGCATCCTTGAAATTGTGGGCGAAGAAGACGAAATACAGTGCGATGCGCCGGCTTTTATTGACGCGCATAAGGTTGACGGGGTTATCCTGCTCGGCCAGCTGTCGAACGCATATTTAACGATGATTACCAAAAAAATGCCCTGCTGTGTGTTTCTGGATTTTTATTCTGAAATCGGAGAAGCCGACTGTGTCGCGTCGAATAACTTCCTTGGCTCATATAATCTTACCAAGCTGCTCATTGATGCAGGGCACCAAAAAATCGCCTTTATCGGTTCCACATCCGCGACTACGAGCATACTCGACCGCTACATGGGGTTTTGCAAAGCCATGCTGGAAGCGGGACTTTCCTATGACAACGCCCTTGAAGACCGCGATGCGAGAGGCTTCTATACCGACATTCCGCTTCACCTTGAAAAGTACACTGCGTATGTGTGTAACAACGACCATGTAGCGGGTATTGTAATCCGACAGCTGCGCGCATGCGCAGCTATGGTGCCGGATGATATATCGATAGTCGGTTTTGACAACGAAGGCTTGGCAGTGACGGATGGCGTGGGCGTGACAAGCCTTGAGGTAAATATTGCCTCAATGTGCAATAATGCACTGTCTTATGTGATTCAGCACATTGAAAACGAACATTATACACCACATGGCCGGTCATTCATCGACGGTACAGTTGTGGTAAAACAATCTATCAAACCCAGAACTGGTTATAAATAAAAACTGCAAAGCCGCCAACGCCGGAGATTAGGGTACGAGGATCTGCTTATAAAGCTGAATGCCCTGCTGAACTCGATTTCCGTTCTGGGCTAAGGGGCATATACGGGCCTCGGTACGGCATTCACGGCATTCGCTCCTCTTCAGGAGTCCACCTATGGAGCCCCTTCGGGTCTCCTCCGGTGGGGAACTTCAGGAAGTCGCTCATGCCATGAATGCCGCGCCGAGGCCCGCATTTGTCTCCTAATAATAGGGAAGCGTTTTGGTGGGGGGCTATACAGCTAACGTGAAAGCTATACGACAAGCCGCTACTGCGGCACAGCGTATAGCGTATAGCGTATAGCGTGTTATGCCGATGTACTTCCGTACCTTATATAATTTCTTCAAAATCAATATTTTTATAATATTTACTTTCTTTACTTATTTTTAATTCTTCAATATCAAATACCTTATTTTCAATATTTTTTCTTATAATATTTTCAAACTTTGGTTTTAATGTTTTCAAGTCTTTTGTTATTATTTCAAAAACTATTACCAAATCAATTCCGGTATAATCATGTACAATTCTATTTCTAAAATCCTTAATTTGTTGCCATTCTATATCAGGATATTCCTGTTTTAATGTATCACTTATTTTTGATACATTTTCACCAATATTTGCCAATAAGGTTAATGATGCATTTAAATTTAACTGTTCGTTAAGTTCATATAATTCTTCCGCATCTTTAGTTCCTTCTGTATATTTCCATACCTTCCCAATATATTCTAAAATATTCATAAGATACAATAAATCATTTTTTTTATTGGGCGACATATACCATATCCTTTTGAGCACGGTATAAAACAATGGGATTTGCATATTTTTTGATCATTATGTCAACGTCTTTTTCTGTTAATTTTTCCAGATCGTTTTTTAATTCTACCAGTGCCGCAATATTATAATTTTCTTTATCTACAAAAAAATCAATATCATTGGCTTTTTCCCCACGGGCAAATGAGCCAAATATGCCTATCTTTTCCAGGTTATATTTTTTGAGTAAATTTTCATTCCTTATAGCCGTTTCCAAGGCATTAACGGTGTCTATATTCATGATTTTATTATACTCCATTTATATTTTTATTCAAGTGTATATTTTCTGGTGATAGTTGGCAAGAGGGTTGAGGAAAACCAAAGTCGAAGAAGGTTTTAAGGAAAAACACCCTCTTTTCTCCTTCCTTCTTCGACTTTTTTGACTCCTATGGACCTCCGTAGTTGCATCGGTTTATGGACCACACTCCTTCCAAATTCCTGTCAACTTTTGTTATCCAATAAAAATTGAGGCAGTTTTTTTCCCAGTTCCGCTCCGGCCCTGACGCCCGCCTGATACAGGGCTTCCAGTTTTTCTTTGTCACGCTCCAGGCGGTCCACGATAATGTCCGCCGGGGGATAGACCGCGATGCAGCTGCCTGCTTTTTCAAGGATCTCAATATCGTCGAGCTGCTGGTTATAAACAGCCGGGCGATTATTCATGGCCTCCGCAAGCCTGGGATACTTTGGCAGCATGATCTTATAGAGCAGGGAATTTGATTTTATTTTTTTCCGGTAGCCCTTTGGCCGTGTGAGTATCACTACGCTTTTTGGATGACCTTCCTCCATGGCGTGGCGGACCGGGATGGAATCGGACGCGCCGCCGTCCAGCAGGAACCTGCCGCCTATTTCCACAGGTTTACTGAAAAAGGGCATGCTGGCGGAGGCGCGTATCTCCTGTATCATGTCCCTGTCATTGTGCAGATATACGCTCTGCCCGGTTTCGCAGTCCGTAGCGGCCGTAACAAAATGGATGGGGCTCTCCTCAAAAGCCTGATAGTCAAAGGGTATCAGGCGGCGGGGCACCTCTTCGTAGGTAAACTGAACGGAAAAAAGGTTGCCCTCTTTCAGCAGATTGCGGTAGCTGAAATAACGGGGGTCCCGGCAATAGGAGATATTGATGTTGCGACTGCGGCCCCTTTGCCGGGTGACGTATGACACCCCCATGCAGGCCCCGGCGGAAACGCCGATCACATAATCGAAGATCAGGTTCTGTTCATCCAGGGAATCCAGGACCCCTGCGGTAAACATCCCCCGCATGGCGCCCCCTTCAAGGACCAGATTTAATGTAAGCAAAAACCGCCTCCTGCCTTAAAATCCGTGGATCTTTTTCATGATTCCGGTTTTATTCCCAATTTTTCCAGCGTTACCTTCGCCTTGCGGGCCAGGCTGGCGTTTTTGTCTTCCGTCAGGGGTGTTATCTCCCTGGAAAGATTGCGGAGGTTATTGTTTGCCGCTATGTCCAGGGCGTAGGATTTCTCGATGATACCGCCGGATTCAAGG
This sequence comes from Spirochaetia bacterium, assembly GCA_025997875.1. Taxonomy (GTDB): domain Bacteria; phylum Spirochaetota; class Spirochaetia; order Treponematales; family Breznakiellaceae; genus BNUT01. The sequence continues at coordinate 16,848 of BNVE01000011.1, read as the reverse complement.
AAGCGGCGGGCAAGGCTGTCCAGTTTGCCGGTCTTTGATTCGCCGGCGACTTTGAGAAAGCCGTTGTAGAGGGCGGTCTGGTTTTTGGTTTTTGCCTCATCAAGTTCGACAACGAGTTTGTCCAGATACTTGTCCGCATCGTTTTTCATCAGCATTTCTGCGGAGATGATCCGCACCCGGTCGGAACCTTTCCGTTCCGTAAAGAAGGTGTCCAGAATGGACATGGCTTCCCGGCTGCCGATGGCCCCCAGGGCGCGGAGGGACTCATCTTTTACCTGGGGGACATCGTCCTTTTCAGCCCGGTATTTAAGATAGGGGATGGCCTCTTCCAGCTTCCGCTCCCGGCTGGCCTGCGCGGCGCCGATGCGGGTGCGGTAATAGGAATCCCGGAAGGCTTCCAGGATCGCCTTGTCCACCGCGGCTCCCTTAAAGGGACCCAGGCTGGTAACCGCGGTGGAACGTATGTTGGGGTCGGCGTCACCGACTGCGGCAAGGATAGCTTCCAGGCCATCATCGTCGGCGATCCGGGCAAGGCTCTCCAAAGCGGCAATCCGCAGGGCAGACCTTTCTTCGTTGTTTTCCGCAAGCTCCGCCAAAAAGGGCACTCCCCTTTTGGAACCCGTTTCCCCCAGGGCGCTGAGGATCTCCCGGCGGGACTCGTCGGCGGTTTCCTCGTTGGAAAAAAGATCAACCAGGTATTCCGCAGTATCGTTAGCAATACTGTCGGCTTTACCGTCGGCCCGCCCCCCTGCCCTGCCCAGGGCGCGGATGGCGTTGTTCATAAAACGCCGCTCCCTGGTATTGATAAGTTCCTTCAGGGGATCCACCGCGTCCCGCGCCTTGACCTTTCCCAGATAATCCACCGCCGCCTGGATCGTATCGTTGGTTTCATCATCCCGTTCTTCTATGGCCCGGATGGCCCGTTCCTCCAGGCCGCTCTTGTTCCGTTCACCAAAGAAGGAGAATACCCCCCTGATAATGGTCCGGTTCCGGGTACTCTGCACCAGGGTGATCAGTTCCTCATCCAGGGAGCCCGATCCTTCGTTACGCAGGGCCTGGATAAGGGAGCTTATCTCCGTTTCCGTACCGTAGTGGATAGTGGCAAGCCGGATCGATTCTTCCGAGGCCGCTGCGCCGGAATTGGACTTGGCATCACCCTCCGCGCCAAACAGTGCGGAAGGAAGTGCAGGGAACAGCAATACTGCAAGAACCAAATTCAACAGAGTCCTTTTCAAATGAATTTTCAAGACGCCCCCTCCCCGCCGTCAATCATAGCGCCGGCGCTGTAACGGGAAAGAAACTGTTTTTTAAAGGAACTGAACCGGTCCGCTTCGATGGCGCTGCGGGCCTGCTCCACGAGGTCATGAAGAAAATAAAGGTTATGATAAGTTGCCAGCATGGAAACCAGTATCTCCCGGGTTTTAAAAAGATGGCGCAGGTAGGCGCGGCTGTAGCTGCGGCAGACCTTACACCCGCACTCTTCATCTATCGGCAGAAAATCCCGGCTGTTTTCGGCTTTTTTTAGGGAATAGTGGCCTTTATGGGTAAAAACACGGCCGGTCCTGCCGGTGCGGGTGGGGAGCACGCAGTCAAACATGTCGATCCCCTGTTCAATGGCGTCAAGGATGTATTCGGGGGTTCCAATCCCCATAACGTACCGGGGCTTTTCCTTTGGAAGCAGCCCTGCTGTGTAAGCCAGGAATTCACTGTAAACTTCCGGGCTTTCCCCAACGGAAAGGCCGCCGATGGCGATTCCCGGGGTATCCGCCGCTGCGGCGGATACGGCGCTGCGCTCCCGCAGGTCCTTAAAAAAATTCCCCTGGACAATGCCGAAGAGCTTCCCCCGGTAACCGGCGTCCCGCTTTTCAAGCCAGGCTTTTTTTGCCCGCAGGAGCCAGTTGTCCGTAATGTCCAGGGCCTGTACCGCATCCTGGTATGAGGCGCCCCAGCCGGTGCAGACATCCAGCTGCATCTGGATATCGCTGTTAAGGATACTCTGAATTTCCACCACCTTTTCGGGGCTGAGAAAATGAGAAGAACCGTCGATGTGGGAATGGAAGGCGGCGCCCTCGGGGGTAATCTTACGGAAGGGGGCCAGTGAAAAAACCTGGAAGCCCCCGGAATCGGTAAGGATGTTTTTATCCCAGGCCATAAATTCATGGAGCCCCCCGGCGGCGCCGATTACCCCGGTCCCGGGCCGCAGGTACAGGTGGTAGGTATTGGAAAGGATGATTTCAAAACCGATTTCGCGGAGGTCGTCCCCGGTAATGGCCTTTACCGTACCGTTGGTTCCCACCGGCATGAACACCGGGGTCGATACTTTTCCGTGGGGAAGATCGATTAGTCCGGTACGGGCATTGCAGGAGCTGTCCCCATGATGTATCGTAAAAAAATTTTCGCCCATCTTTGCCCGATCCTATGTTTTTGCGGTTCGCAGTAACAGTGCGCCTATAAGGATAAAAATCCCCACCGGAAACCATGCCCCCACGATGGGAGGGATATACCCAAGACGGGCCATCATCATGGTGATCATCTCCATCACATAAAAGAACACCGCCACACAAAGACTTGCAAGCAGGCTCATAAGGAGTATGTTTTTTCTGAAACGCCCTCCCATGGAAATGGAGAGGATCATCACCACAAAGGAAGTAAAGGCAAAGGAAAAGCGGTGGTAATAATTCGCCAGGGCAATGATAAAGGGGAGCCCCGCTGTTTTAAGGTCCCTTACCAAAAGCCGGGCATCCCGGACATGGAGCTCCTCCACGTTTACCGCATTCCGCCTGAAGGTATCGGGAAGTTCCCGGTACACATCGGTTTCCTCAAGGGGCCGGGACTTAAGGAAACCGCTGTCCCATTCATAGATGATGGGGTTTGTAAGGAGCCAGTATTCCCCGGTCCAAGCGGCCTGGGGGGCGCGGACCAGGGAAATAAATTCACCCTTGCTGTTTTGTTCAATAATGCTGATGCCGTTCAGCACATCAGAAGTACTGTCAAAATAATCTATCGAATAGATAAGCTCCCCGTTCCGGGCCTTGATCACAATATCCGAATTATTCTCCGTCCGCTGCTGGTGCAGGTAGAGCCGGGAAAGATCGTTCTTAACCCGCAGGGTGGGGATAACCACCAGATCATCAAAATAAAATGAAAAGACAGAAGCGCAGAGACCGATAAGGACCAGGGAAAGGCTGAAACGGTAGAAGGGAATTCCCGATGAAAATATCGACGTAAGTTCATTCCGGGCATACAGATCCCCCAGGGTATAGGCGGCGGCAAAGAGGAGGGAAATGGGCAGGGCGTAGGACAGGCTTTTGGGAAGATAGTACAGGCTTACCCGCAGGATTTCTTTTACCGGCACTTCGTAGTTAAGGTAGCGCACCAGGTTTGCAAAGAGATCGATTAAGGACATGAGCATGACAAACATGGAAATTGCCACGGCGAAGATGGGGAGAAACTGCCGTACCAGATACCGGTCCAGGATCATTACTTGCGTATCCTTATAATGCCCATAAGGAGCCCCACAGAAACGGCAAGAATATTCGGGAACCACATGGACCAGAAGGGGGAATAACCCAGCCGTATCCCCAGGGTCTGCCCCCCCAAAAGCATGGCCCAATAGAGCACCGAAATAAGAAGCCCGAAGATGAACCCCACGGTCTGTCCGCTTTTTTTTGCCTTTACTTCCTTTGTGGTGATGATCCTCTCCATTTCCATGGGAGGGCGTTTCAGAAAAAACATACTCCTTATGAGCCTGCTTGCAAGTCTTTGTGTGGCGGTGTTCTTTTATGTGATGGAGCTGTCCCCATGATGTATCGTAAAAAAATTTTCGCCCATCTTTGCCCGATCCTATGTTTTTGCGGTTCGCAGTAACAGTGCGCCTATAAGGATAAAAATCCCCACCGGAAACCATGCCCCCACGATGGGAGGGATATACCCAAGACGGGCCATCATCATGGTGATCATCTCCATCACATAAAAGAACACCGCCACACAAAGACTTGCAAGCAGGCTCATAAGGAGTATGTTTTTTCTGAAACGCCCTCCCATGGAAATGGAGAGGATCATCACCACAAAGGAAGTAAAGGCAAAGGAAAAGCGGTGGTAATAATTCGCCAGGGCAATGATAAAGGGGAGCCCCGCTGTTTTAAGGTCCCTTACCAAAAGCCGGGCATCCCGGACATGGAGCTCCTCCACGTTTACCGCATTCCGCCTGAAGGTATCGGGAAGTTCCCGGTACACATCGGTTTCCTCAAGGGGCCGGGACTTAAGGAAACCGCTGTCCCATTCATAGATGATGGGGTTTGTAAGGAGCCAGTATTCCCCGGTCCAAGCGGCCTGGGGGGCGCGGACCAGGGAAATAAATTCACCCTTGCTGTTTTGTTCAATAATGCTGATGCCGTTCAGCACATCAGAAGTACTGTCAAAATAATCTATCGAATAGATAAGCTCCCCGTTCCGGGCCTTGATCACAATATCCGAATTATTCTCCGTCCGCTGCTGGTGCAGGTAGAGCCGGGAAAGATCGTTCTTAACCCGCAGGGTGGGGATAACCACCAGATCATCAAAATAAAATGAAAAGACAGAAGCGCAGAGACCGATAAGGACCAGGGAAAGGCTGAAACGGTAGAAGGGAATTCCCGATGAAAATATCGACGTAAGTTCATTCCGGGCATACAGATCCCCCAGGGTATAGGCGGCGGCAAAGAGGAGGGAAATGGGCAGGGCGTAGGACAGGCTTTTGGGAAGATAGTACAGGCTTACCCGCAGGATTTCTTTTACCGGCACTTCGTAGTTAAGGTAGCGCACCAGGTTTGCAAAGAGATCGATTAAGGACATGAGCATGACAAACATGGAAATTGCCACGGCGAAGATGGGGAGAAACTGCCGTACCAGATACCGGTCCAGGATCATTACTTGCGTATCCTTATAATGCCCATAAGGAGCCCCACAGAAACGGCAAGAATATTCGGGAACCACATGGACCAGAAGGGGGAATAACCCAGCCGTATCCCCAGGGTCTGCCCCCCCAAAAGCATGGCCCAATAGAGCACCGAAATAAGAAGCCCGAAGATGAACCCCACGGTCTGTCCGCTTTTTTTTGCCAGAAGCCCCAGGGATACCGAAAGAAACACAAAGGAAAGGGCCCCAAAGGGGATGGAAAATTTCTTGTAAAATTCCAGGCGGTAGATCAGGAGGGAACGGTCCTGTTCCGTTGCCTTCAGGGTCTGGATTTCCCGGGTAAAGTTTGCAAGGCTGGCGGCCCGCCGGTTCCACTCTTCGTAGTCCGGCCCTTTGCGGAGACTCAATTCCAGGTCCAGGGCCTGGGCGGTGATCCTGTTCCGGCGATCATCAAGGCGTATATTCAGTTCCGCTTTTTTTATTACCATCTCCCGGTAAACATCGATGGAACTCATCTCCCGGGGGGTAATGGATGATACCGCCTGGATAAGATCTTCCTGGGGCATCCAGTATTGGAGGTAGCTGCTGGAAGCGTAATCGTAATCCGTGCGGGCCGTTTCCTTGGAAGACTGGATAAAGGCGTCGTCCAGGTCCAGGCTGAGCCCTTCCTTCCCCCGGTCCGTAAGTTCCGCGTTCCGGGCCATGATCACCCGGCGTTCCCCGTCGCTGGTACGGTCCAGTATGAGCACATTATCAATGGCATTGCCCGTAACATCCCCGGTCACAATCACCGTATCCTTAAACCGTTTGACCGAATTGGCCTCCAGTTCCAGCGCCGGAGTAGAAACCAGAATTTTGCGGTAGAGCCGGTTAAACTGGACCGTTCCTGCGGGGAGGAGTACATCGTTGGCAAAAAAGGAAAGCATGGAAATAAGGACCCCCACCACAATGGCGGGGATAAAGACGGTCCGGTAGGAAAGGCCCGAGGAAAGCATGACGAGAATTTCATTATCGCTGGTCATCCTGCCGATGGTCATAAGGGTTCCCACCAGGGATGCAAAAGGAGAGGACAGGGCAATAATCGAAGGGATGGCGTAAAGCACCAGGAGCGCCACCTGTCCAAAGGGCACCCGTTTGGTTAATATTTCCTGGGCCAACAGGAGGAGCTGGTTTACAAAAAAGATAAAGAAAAAAAACAGGAACGCTACCAGAAATGAAAAGAGGGTTTCCGAAACAATATATCTGAACAAGGTCCAGGAAACGGAACGGGAAATTCCCACCCTGCGATCCATTACACCCATGGCGGCGCTCATATTCCCGTGGAACCGAATCCGCCGGAACCGCGTTCCGTTTCCTGTAAGGTTTCGGCCTCTTCGATAACAGCTTTACTAACCGGAGCAATAAGGAGCTGGGCGATCCGGTCGCCGTTCTTTACGGTAAAATTTTCTGAACCCAGGTTGATAAGGATAACCCGTACTTCCCCCCGGTAGTCGCTGTCGATGGTGCCGGGGGAGTTAAGGGTTGTAACGCCGAATTTGGCCGCAAGCCCCGACCGGGGCCGTACCTGGGCTTCGTAATCCGGCGGTATTTCAAAGGACAGCCCTGTGGGGATAACTGAACGGCCCAGGGGGGGTATAAGCGCCTCCCCATCGGGCAGCCATGCGCGAAGGTCCATCCCCGCCGCCCCTTCGCTCTCGTATTGGGGCAGGGGCAGGGAGGGGTCCTTTTTTACTATCCTTACCACAGGGTTCTTGTTCATACCATTCGCAGTACCCGCAGTGCTGATAGGGCCAGCCTAGTAACGGCGGGGCTCCCGGGGACCTCTGCCCCGATCATCACGTCCGTTGTCCCGGCGTCCACCATCATGACCGCCTCCCCCGCCGTTGCCCTCGTCGGAGGAACCGTTGGGGTCTATGGCGTCGATGTAGGAAAGGTTGAGCCGGCCCATTTTGTCCACCTCAAGCAGCTTGACCGGTATCTCCTGCCCCTCTTTTACCACTTCGGTAACCGTATTGATCCGCTGCCGGGAAAGTTTGGAAATGTGTACCAGCCCTTCCTTGCCGGGAAGAATTTCCACGAATGCGCCGAAATCCATGATCCGCTTTACCACGCCGTTGTACACCCGGCCCACTTCGGGGTCGCAGACAATGCCCAGTACCGCCGCCTTGGCTTCCTCGGCGTCCTTGGTGTTCTTACCATAGATGGTGACCGTGCCGTCGTTATCGGTATTGATAGTAACGCTGTACTGCTCGCAGAGGGCCTTGACGTTTTTGCCGCCCGGGCCGATCAATGCGCCGATCTTGTCGATCTCTATCCGCATGGTAACGATCTTGGGTGCGTATTCGCTGATCTCCGTGGTAGGTTTGCTGATAGTCTGGTTCATGATCGAAAGGATGTGGAGCCGGCCCCGTTTAGCCTGGTCCAGTGCCTTCCGCATGATCTCCGGGCTTACCCCGGCGATCTTGATATCCATCTGGAAGCCCGTGATCCCCTGTTCCGTACCGGCTACCTTAAAGTCCATATCACCCAGGTGATCTTCTTCACCCAGGATGTCGGAAAGAACCGCGAAACGGTCGCCGGGACCGCCCTTGCCTTCGGTGATAAGCCCCATGGCGATACCCGCCACGGGCTTCTTCATGGGAACCCCGGCGTGGAGCATGGAAAGGGTGCCCCCGCAAACCGAAGCCATCGAAGATGAGCCGTTGGATTCCATGATCTCGGAAACCACCCGGACGGTGTAGGGAAACTCCGCCTTGGAGGGAACCATGGCTTCCAGGGAACGGCGGGCCAGGTTGCCGTGGCCGATTTCCCGGCGACCGGTCCCCATGCGCCCCACTTCGCCCACCGAATAGGGGGGGAAGTTGTAGTGGAGGATAAAGTTCTCCCGCTTGTCCCCGTCTATGTCATCGAAGATCTGCTCGTCAAAAACGGTGCCCAGGGTGGTAACCGCCAGGGCCTGGGTCTCGCCCCGGGTAAACAGGGCCGAACCGTGGGTGCGGGCCAAAAGCCCTACTTCGCAGCTGATGTCCCGAATGTCCTCAGTTCCCCGTCCGTCCACCCGCCGACCCTTGTCCAGGATCGAAAGGCGGAGGATATTGTATTCCATTTCTTCAAAGAGAGCGTCAAAGAGCTTCTTCTGGGTTTCGTCCTCAAGCTGGGCGGCGTACTTGGCGGCGATATCCGCCTTGACCCCGTGAATCGCCTCGTGCCTCTCCTGCTTGCCTTTGACAAAGCAGGCTTCTTCCAGCCGGCCATAGGCGGCGGATTGGATGGCGTCTTTGTTTTCCAGCACATGGGTTTGGGGAACCAGGGGAAGTTTTGTCTTCCCGGCGAGCTCCCGCAGTTTGTCCTGCAAAGCGCAGAATTCGATGATCACCTTGTGGGCCTTTTCCAGGGCTTCGATCATCAGGTCTTCGCCGACCTCTTTTGCGCCCCCTTCCACCATGGTGATGCCGTCTTTCGTACCGGCCACGGTTATTTCCAGGGTGGACTTTTCAATCTGTTCGTAGGTGGGATTGACGATGAGTTCCCCTGAAACCTGGCAGACCCGCACACCGGCAATGGGCCCGTTAAAGGGGATGTCGGAAATGTGCACCGCCGCGGAGGCGGCGATGATCGCCAGAATGTCCGGGGGGTTTACCTGATCGGTGCTCACCACGGTGGGCACAATCTGGATTTCCCGGCCAAAGCTCTTTTCAAAAAGGGGCCGCATGGGCCGGTCGATGAGCCGGGAGACGAGGATTTCCTTGTCCTTGGGCCGGCTTTCCCGCTTGATGAAACCACCGGGGATCTTCCCGGCGGCGTAGTACTTTTCGTTATAATCAACGGTGACGGGCACATAATCCAGGCCCTCCACCGCATCCGATGATGAGCAGGCCGTGGCGATAACCGCCGATCCTGCGTATTGGGCGAAAACAGAGCCGTTAGCCTGTTTCGCGATCCTGCCGGTTTCCAGGATAAGATCCTTTCCGCCGATTTGTAGTGTTACTCTTTGAACCATTGTTTCCTTTTATTTACGGAGACCCAATTCTTTGATGATTGAGCGGTATCCTTCCAGATTTGTACGCTGGACATACTTCAGCATGCGCCGGCGCTGGCCGACGAGTATCAACAAGCCCCGCTGGCTGGACTTGTCCTTCTTGAACTGTTTGCAATGCTCGGTCAGTTGGTTGATCCTTTCGGTGAGCAGAGCAATCTGGACTTCCGACGCGCCTGAATCTTTTTCGTTCTTTCCGAACCTGGTCACGATGGATGTCACTTCTTCTTTGTTTAATGCCATATATATTACACTCCTTGGGCACTCGTTTAAGGCCTTACGGCCATACTTATAAAAACTCGACGGATGATCCGCCGAAGGCTGAAGGAATAAGGAGCTTCCCCTTTTCAAGGGAAACCGCTGTTTTTATTCCTCCGTTTAATCCCGGTGAATCCGCTGAACCGGCCCGGAATATCTGAACCGGATAGCTGCCATCGGGGGGAAGGATCCTTCCCGCCGCCCCGGGGTCATACAAGATCATTCCCCCGGTATTGAGGGCCGGAATTTCTTCCAGGTCTATCCGGAACCGCCGCCCCAGCAGACCCGCCGCCTCAGCCATGTCCCCAGCCAGAATAGCCCGGCGAATCCTGCTTGAACTTACCGGCTGCCCCTCTTCCAGGACCTGATCCACCACCTCGGTGATGATCCCGTCCCTTTGGTTCATATCCCTGATAGCCGCCGCATCGGTATCCAGACGGTACCCACAGCGAAAGTTAGCGCCGATGGTCAGAAAATCAAGGCGGCGCCGGCTTTTCAGCAGATCAACAAATTCTCTTCCTGTTATTTTACTGAAATTTCCGGAAAAGTCAATGAGTACGCTCTCCATCACCCCCAGAGATTCCAAAACCGCAAGCTTCTGTTTGAGGCTGTAAATATCCCCGTGCCAGGTATCGGGGCGCAGGAGCCGTCGAGGGCTTTGCTTAAAGGTCACCACCGTGGGGACACTCCCATGCTCGGCGCTGTGGCGGACTATTTTTTCGATGAGCCTTTGGTGCCCCCGGTGCACCCCGTCAAAAACCCCGATGCTGACCGCCAAGCCCGGCGGGTCCGCCCCCGGTCCTTGCTGTGGATACCGCGAACCGGGGGCAATAAATTCCTCCCACTCAAGGACGCGCATGGGTCTGTCCTGAATAAACAATATTTTTAAACCGCAAAGTCGAAAAAGTAATAATCCGGTTGCAAATCATCCTCTTTCTTTTCCTTCTTCGACTTCTGCGACTTTGCGGTTAACATTCCCGGCATCTGTCCCATAGACATAGCCGTACTTCCATCTGCCTTCCTGTCTTTCTATCATGGCGATAAATTCATCACCGCAGAATACCCCGGCGGAATACGAATCAGAAGAATTTGAACCACAGAGGTCACAGAGGGAAGACACAGAGGACACGGAGAGATTTTTCTGATCACAACTCTGTGTCCCTCCGTGTCCTCCTCTGTGATCTCTGTGGTTAATATTTTCTTCTAGTATTTGAGAAAGCGCTTTACCTTGTATGATTTTTTGCACAGAATCTCTGTCAACTTCAAAGAAGGGGATGTTTAAAGCCTTGAAAACCGCCTTGTCGATGGGTCTAAGGGCGGCGGTGATGGATTCGGGGGTTCCCGGATCATTTTCTATTTCAGAAGTAAGGTGAAATCCCGCTACCTGTGTCCGTTTGAGGGCGATCAGGTGGGCACGGGAACCTGCGGCAAGGGCAATATCCCGCGCCAATGAGCGGATATAGGTACCGCTGGAACAGCGGACCCGGATGGTTGCCAATGGGGGCGCCCAGGAGAGGAGTTCCAGGGCGTGAATCGTCACGGGCCGCTTTTTCATTTCAAGCGATTCCCCGGACCGGGCCCGCTCGCTGGCCCGCTTCCCGTCAATGTGGATGGCGGAATACAGCGGAGGCGCCTGGAGGATATCGCCGCGGAAAAGGGGCAGGGCTTTTTCAAGGGCCTCTTGGCTTGGGACCGGCCCTTCCCCCACAACAAGGCCCTCGGGATCCAGGGTGTCGGTCTCCGTACCAAAACTGATGGTTCCTGTGTATTCCTTGCTGCAAAGTGAAAACCAGGGGCTGAGTTTTAAGGCCCTGCCGGTTAAAACCAGGAGGAGCCCCGAGGCAAATTTGTCCAGGGTCCCCGTATGGCCTACCTTGCCGGTGCCAAGGGCCCTTTTCACCTCATTCAAACTGTCAAAGGAGGTAATGCCGGATTTTTTATTCAGGAGCAGGAGCCCCGAAGGGGCCGGCCCTTTTGCTCTGCTATTCCCTGCCGGCTGCTGCTGTTTCACCGTTTACCAGCGTTTCTATTTTTTTGACCAGATCAAAACCTTCCCGGATGCTTTCATCCGCATGGAAACGGAGACGGGGAGTTTTTCGTATATGCATGAATGATCCAAGTTCCGCCTGGATGAACCCTGCGGCGCTCTGCAGCCCCGCAACTCCCCGGGGGATATTACCGTCGGCGCGGATATTGGAAACATACACGTCCGCATAGGAGAGGTCCCGGGAAACAACAACCCTGGTTATCGAAAGGAAGGGATTTACCCGGGGGTCCTTGATTCTGCTTTCAAGGATAAGGGCGCTGATCTTTTCCTGCACCAGAGCCCCTACCCGTTCAGTTCTGTATTCCGCCATATCCCACTCATGGAGAATCGCAATGCGATTCTCCTAAACCTTTAGCTCAGTTTACGGGCCACTTCGACAATCTCGAACACCTCAAGCTGGTCACCCACCTTGATGTCATCAAAATTTTCAAAACCGATACCGCATTCAAAACCAGCGGCTACTTCCCGTACATCGTCCTTGATACGCCGCAGGGAGCCAATCTTCCCGGTGTGGATAACGATCTCCTCCCGGATAATATTGACGCTGGCACTCCGCTTGACCGTTCCGGTAAGCACGTAACAGCCGGCGATGGTGCCGAATTTCGGGGTCTTGAAGGTGTCCCGCACTTCCACGGTGGCGATAACCTCTTCCTTGGTATCGGGCTTGAGCATCCCCTCCATGGCCTGCTCTATCTCCTCAACTGCCTTGTAGATAACGTTGTAGCGCCGGACATCCACCTTTTCCTGATCCGCCAGGAGCTTTGCCTTGGGGACGGGCCGCACGTTGAAGCCGATGATGATCGCGTTGGAGGCGATAGCCAGGTCCACATCCCCTTCGTTGATGGCGCCGGGAAGGGCCTGGATAACGTTGAGCCTGATCTCCTTGGTGGAGAGTTTTTCCAGGCTTGAACGGAGGGCCTCCGCGGAGCCCTGGACATCGGACTTGATGATCACCTTGAGTTCCTGGATCGCCCCGTCACTGATGGTGTCGTAGAGGTTATCCAGGGTGATCTTCTTGATGTTCTTTGCGTCCTCAAAGCGCTTGAGTTCCTGCCGCTTGGAGGAGAAACCCCGGGCGACCTTTTCATCGTCAACCACCTGCAGGGGGTCCCCGGCGTTGGGTATGCCTTCAAATCCGAGTACCTCGATGGGCATTGAGGGGGTGGCCTCTTCCAGCTTGTCCCCCTTGTCGTTAAAGAGGGCCCGTACTTTTCCGGGCCAGACCCCGGCCACAAAGGAATCCCCGATGCGGAGGGTTCCCCGTTCCACCAGTACGGTGGCAACAATGCCCCGCCCGTGGTCGATCCGGGATTCCAGGACCTTCCCTTCGGCGCTGCGGTCATAGTTGGCCTTAAGATCGAGAATTTCAGCCTGTAATAATATGGCGTCGATCAGCTTGTCGATGCCCTCTTTCCGTAAGGCCGAGAGTTCCACAAACATGGTTTGGCCCCCCCAGTCTTCGGGCATGAGCCCCAGATCGGAGAGCTGGCTCTTGACCCGGTCGGGGTTTGCTTCGGGTTTGTCCATCTTGTTCACCGCCACGATGATGGGAACTTCCGCTTCCTTGGCGTGGTTGATGGCCTCAATGGTCTGGGGCATGACCCCGTCGTCCGCGGCAACCACCAGGACAACGATGTCCGTTACCTGGGCGCCCCGGGCCCGCATGCGGGTAAAGGCCTCGTGGCCGGGGGTGTCCAGGAAGGTGATCCTGCCGTTGGGGGTCTCCACCGTATAGGCGCCGATATGCTGGGTGATGCCGCCGAATTCGCCTGAGACCACGTCGGCGCTGCGGATTGCGTCCAGCAGCTTGGTCTTGCCGTGATCAACATGGCCCATAACGGTGACCACCGGGGGCCGCCGTTCCATATTGGCCCCTTCATCGGAACCGGTCTCGATTAAGGTTTCGTCGTAGAGGCTGATGATCTTTACATCGGCGCCGAATTCCGCTGCCAGAATGGCGGCGGTCTCGGCGTCGATCTGCTGGTTGATGGTAACCATCTGGCCCATACTCATGAGCTTCTGGATCAGGTCCGAAGCCTTCAGGTTCATCTTCCGGGCAAGTTCCGAAACGGAGATGACCTCCATTATTTCAATGGATTTGGGTATGGGGTTTGCGATATGGGTAATCTTCTTCTTGGTCTGGAGAAGTTTCTCCTCCATCTCAAGCTCTTTTTCTTTCCGGGTATAGACCGGCTTTTTCGCCCTGAAGGTCCGTTTGATTGGCCCCTTGCCTTCGGGCAGAGAGGTTGAAGCGGAGGGAAGCCCCCCGCCGCTGCGGTTTCCGCCGCCGGGCCGTCCGCCGGGACCGCCAAAGCCCCCGGGCCTGCCGGGACCGCCGGGCCGGGGACCGTTAAAGCCGGGTCTGCCGCCCTGTCCCCCCTGGAAGCCCCCGGGCCGGGGACCGTTATAACCGGGCCTGCCGCCTTGTCCGCCGAAGCCGCCGGGACGGGGACCACGGTCTCCGCCGGGGCCGTTAAAGCCGCCCCCCTCGGGACGGGGGCCTGCGGGTCTGCCCCCTACCCTGCCCGCAACACCGGCGGGTCTTCCCGGGAAGGGAGACTGTGAAGGACGGGGGGAGCCTTCCTGGGCGCTGCGCCCTACGGGGCGTCCGCCAACTCTGCCCGCCGCGGCGGCTGGCCGCTGGGTAACGGGGAAGGAGACCACCTGGCCGTCTTTACCTTTTGCGGGTCCCCCCGCAGAAGGCCGCGAAGAAGGACGCTCGGAATGGGCGTCCTGTGTATTATGGACCGGTACGGCGGAAGACGCCGCAGGGCTTTCACCCGTTGCGTTTTGGCTTTCACCGGCAGCAGATTCCGCGGGACCGCCGGCTTTTCCCTTTTGGGATTCCGGGTGGGTGGCAACAACGACCTTGGGCTGAGGTTTTTTCACCAGTCCCTGAACAGGGGCCGCGGGAGCAGAGGAAGGCTTCTTTTTTACGACTATCACCTTTCGGCGTTCAGCGTGTTCCGCTCCGGAGGAATTTTTAGCGCCTTCCTCCTGGGGGGAGCCTTCCCGGGCCGAAGAACCGGCGCCTGAGGCATCGGCTGAACGTTCCGGCGATTCGCGCTCACCGGACGCTTCATTCTGTGTGCGCTCGCTGAGCGGCCGCTTAATGAGTTCCGCTTTGGGTTTTTGGGTGTTTTCTAAATCCTCAGCCATAATCCACCTTTATTCTTCGTATTCAAAGCTCAAACCAATACCGCAATTCGGACAATTCGTCATATCCACGGTAATTTTTGCACCACATTCAGGACATTCATATTCTTCGGCTTCCGCATCCGCCGGGGTATCCGCTTCGACAGAATCGCCTTTTTCTTCTCCGTCGGAAAGGACTTCACCGGCTTCCGCTGTTTCAGCATCCCCTTCGGTAAAGACCCCCTCTTCTTCGGCTTCTTCCTCGATAATCTCTACATATTCTTCGATAAGTCTGCGGAGAATTTCAAGCTGTTCCGCGGTGATGCTCTTGAATTCACCCAGTTCCTCCGGACCCAGGGCCAGGAAGTCTTCGATGAATTCGATGTTGCCCTCCTGCAGGGCCGCGACCACCGCCGTATCAACACCGGGGAGTTCGGCAATCCGGGAGATTTCCTCTTCGTATTCATCGGAATCGCCAAAGAGGTCGGCAACTGCCCGCCGGGATTCGGCGGCGATATCCATTTCTTCAAACTGGGCGTCGGTTTTAACGTCGATGTTCCAGTCCACCAGGCGGTTGGCCAGCCGGACATTCAGCCCCTGTTTGCCGATGGCCAGGGAAAGCTGGGAATCGTTCACCACCGCCAGAGCCTGGTGCTTGGCCTCGTCCAGGATCACCACATCCCGCACTTCCGCAGGGGACAGGGCATTCTTGATGAAGCGGCGGGGGTCCGGATCGTACTTGAGGATGTCGATCTTTTCACCCTCAAGCTCCTTGATAACCGCCTGTATACGCACCCCCTTAAGGCCCACGCAAGCCCCCACGGGGTCCACGTCATCCCGGTTGGAGTAGACCGCCAGCTTGGTACGGTAACCCGGCTCCCGGACTATCTTGTGGATTTCCACGGTCTTGTCGTAAACCTCGGGGACCTCAAGTTCAAAAATGGCCCGGACAAAATCCGTATGGGTCCGGGAAAGCACCACCTGAAGGCCCGAAGGGGTCTTGTTCACCTCGGTGATCAGGGCCTTGATCCGATCGTTTACGTGGTAGGTCTCCCGGGGGGACTGGTACTTCTTGGGAAGTATCCCCTCCATCTTGCCCAGGTCCACATAAATGGTGCCGTTCCGCTCCCGCTGGTAGTAACCGATGATGATTTCCCCCACCTTGTCCTTGAATTCCGAATAGAGGGTATCCTTTTGAATCTCCCGGATGGACTGATGGGCGGTCTGCTTGGCGCTTTGAACCGAAATTCGGTCAAATTCCCGGGGGTCAACCTCGATAAGGATCTCGTCTCCGATTTCCGCATCCGGGTTCAGTTCCCTTGCTTCCTCAATATCTATTTCAGAAACCGGATCATAGACCCCGTCAACGATCATCTTTTGCGCGTAAATCGACACTTCCTTATCGTCGGTAAACCGGACTATGGCATTATCAGCGTTTCCAAAACGGCGTTTATAGGCCGCTATAAGGGTATTTTCAATAGTCGTGAGGATAAGCTCCTCTGAAATTCCGCGATCCTGACTCAGTTGGCGGATTGCGTCAGACATGTCCGTTGCCACGCTCTTATACCTCCTGTGAATAATTAAGCCAGAGGCTTTGTTTCCCTAAAGAACCTTGCCGCCCGGGTCCTGCTGTTCGGCTTGCGAATCCAGCCTGGCCTTGGCAATAAGATCGTATGGGATACGTATCTTTTCTTCTTTCACTCCAAGCACAATACCCACTTCGTCCGCGGTTTCCAGTATCCCGGCGGACCAGTCGGATATATCGGTACGGTAACACCGCACCCCCCTGCCCACATAGTGGACAAATTCGGATCCGTCCTTGATGAGCCGGTCTATCCCCGGGGAGGATACCTCCACATAGAGGTCCTGACCGGGAAAGGCCAGTTCCAGCCGGGGAATGATGGACCGGTGAAAAGCGGAGCAGTCGTCTATGCCGACGGTTCCCTTTTTGTACACCACCACCCGGATTTGGACCCTTCCCCCGGCGGATCCCCGCCCCTTATGCCGGGAAAGGGTCAGCTCCACCAGGGATAAACCCATCCCCCGGGCCACCGGTTCCAGGGAATCCAGCAGCATAGGCCCGGGGTCCAGGGAACCTGCGCTCCCCCCGGAACCCGTTGTTTTGGGAGTAAACCGCACCGCTTTCCCCCTTGCTAACAAAAAAGGGCCGTTCAAACGACCCTTTTTATTATGAGAATCATTAATTGTCAATCAGAATCTAGCAAGTTACGGAAAATATGTCAAGTGCTTTAAGCGGATTCTGTCAAGACGCAGCCGGGCGTGAATTTCCCCTTATTGAGTTCCCGGCTTAAATGCGCTGCCTTGGCAGGGAAGGGGGGGCCGGCTAAGGGGGAAAACCTTAGCCGGAGCCGGATCAGATTGCTTTCAGCCTCTTAAAATTACAGTACCCCATTCATACTACGTCAGCCTACACAGTAAACTCCACCCATGACCTATATTAATAAAGTGCAGGGTC
>BNVE01000010.1 GCA_025997875.1 Spirochaetia bacterium | reverse complement strand
AAAGAAAGAAAGAGAGCGAAAAGAAACGGAAAGCCAAGAACTCTGTCCCTAACAGCAGACCTAACTTCTTCGGTAAGATTAACCATACCAGCCTTTTCACACAGAGACTGATACTCTACCTTGTTCCTGTTCCACTCTTCGCTTTCTCTTGCTACAACACTTGATTGTTGAACCAACCACTCCAGCCTTTTCTCTTCTTTCTTACTCAACATCGTCTTTTTTTATTCTCCTTTTTATTGTTTTCACATTAACGCCAAAATGTTCTGCTGCTTCTTTCTGATTCTTAAATAGTTTTCCCTCTAAAATAACAGCCTTTCTTGGCTTTCCGTTTCTTTTCGCTCTCTTTCTTTCTTTATCTGTCTGTTTCTGTTCCTGGGTCCTCATTCTCTTCCTTACCTCTCTTGGATCCTGGATGTCCCTTTTGTCCGACATGCTACTTACGGGGTGCCATCCATATACACCGCGAAATGTCGGACAAAAGGGACATATAGAGACGGACAAAGGGGACACCCAGGATCCAGGAGATGACCCAAGAGATAGAGAGGACAACCAAGAAGCGTTTTTTTTCATTTCACTCTGGTATTTTATGTATAGTTTTGTCGCCATTATGTCGATAGTCCGCTTTATAAGTATTACCGATGCTTTGGAATAAAAGTTGTCGTAGGCGTTTTCGGTAAGATATCCTCTACCTCTCAATGCTTTGCAGACCCAATATTCGAGAAGTGACTCCCACCAGAAGATTGAGAAAGAGAGTTGGTATCCGTAGTTGCTCTTCAAGTTAATAGCCGTTCTGTTTTCCGGGTAGAGTTTTCTCTGCATAAGACCCCAGCCTTTGATGAATTGTTCTCTCGTGTAGGTAAAGGTGTGGGACTTGTTCCGTCTCTTATAGCGTTCCCAGTGGGCTAATGCTGAGTCTAATGTTGGTTCGAACAACCAGCGGAAGGTAATGTTCTTATCGTCCGGTGTCTCTGGTAGGTTGATTCCGCATTGTAGGGTGATGTCCTTTCTAATGTGTTCTGTCTCGCTTGTTCCCAACCACTTTCCTGTATTTAGGAGTAGATGAAGTGAAGGAACAGCCGCCTTGATGTCATACTCATTGTAGGTAGTTAAGCCTCTATCGGCTAATAATTTTGGTCTATCTTCCTTTGAAACGAGTGCAATTTCATCGTATCTTCTTCCCTTGAAAGTCCAAGTCTCTTTGGTCTTTGTATAGGATGTCCTCTTCCAAAAGAATTGGTCGTAAGGGTTGTTTTCAACATAACCCGTCAGGTATCCAATTTCTTCATCATCGTGTTTTAGTGAAATCTTTCCGCCGTGTAGGGCTTCAATCTGTTTTGGTGTCAATTTAAGCATAGTGTCCTTCCTTACTTCACCTTTACTGACCGGTCAAGGTAAAGTAAGGTGTCGTGTCTATGTAATAATTTAGTCTTTATCGAAAATAAAGACCACTCTAATATTAACATTTTTTATATTCTATAAAAAGGCAATTTATGCTTTTACCACCATAAATTGTAAAAACCTTACTATGTCAGCATTATAGAATAAAAAAAAGATAATATAGTTGTATGAATAAAATCAAAAAAGCGGTCGGTCCGCTCTACCAACCAACAATAAAGATTAGCGACTTGGTTAATCTGTCACCTGGGCTGCACGGCGTATTTACGTCGGTAGCGACTATTGTGCTTGATAGTATCAAAAGCACTCACACCAAAAAACTCCACAAGTGGCAGTTGGAAGCGATGTATAACATCAATCAGCATAAAAGAATGATCGATAAAATCAATGCTCAACCACCAGAGTATGAGACTATCTTTAACGAAGACGGGACTTCTTATCAAAAAGAGATTATAGTGCCGTATGATAAAGATAGACTTGCCGCTTGGAATTTTGAAGTCCTTAATGCTAACAGCAATTCTATGTTGATTTATACGGGACGGAAGAAGAATTGGGGCGACGTTTTAGAAGAATACCACGCCTTTTTAAAAACCAGGGTTGTATCTGTTAATTTTGACGGGGACGAGTATTTAACAAAAGCGTCCAGCGAATACAAAGTTCCACGCTCCGGTCGAGTTAAATTAGTCCCAGAGATAATCGAACAAGACGGACGATTGACTATTCGCCGGGGTCTTCCAGAAGCGGTTGAGATTGAGATACTCCGTAAGTATAAGTGTAAGCTTGACGGGACTCCGTATGAACGTATCTGGCGAGCAGACGGATATCCCATACGCACATCAACAACTGGTGTCAATATGCTAACGCTACATAGTGAGATATTATCCAGAGAGCGTGAGTCGTTGGACGATAACAACGGAGCGCATAAATAACAGAATATAACCGGAAGTATCCAACTTCCGGTTTTACTTACTTAATGTATATAGGAGAATCAAAAATGATTAAAGTAAAGACTCAAGAAGAACTCAAAAATCTCTGGGATGCTGATGACGGAGAGACCATCCATCCCGACGAAGCCAACAAAGCCGGAATACCGGAATGCTACGGATTGCTTATGAAAGTCACTGCTTTTAGAGCCGGTCTAAAAAGTAAGACGACCGGCGAGATGACTAGCATTGATTATCTTTTATCAAGTAATGCCGTAAAACAATACATTCTGGCGCAGATAAAGAATTACGGATACGATTATCTAAAAACGCTAAAAAGCGATGATGGTCTGTTCTCTGTAAAAGACGGAAACTGGCGACCAGCTTACTTGGTTCATTACTGCGGTGGCGTGGTCTATGCTACAAAAGAAGCAAAAGACTTTTTGGAGAGTGTAAAGTAAAAAAATAACCGCCAGATTCTAAAAAAATCTGGCGGAGTAACTTACATAAGAAATACCAGCAATAGGAGGCTGGCAAAAAATGACACAAGATTTGATTAATGCGGTGGCACGGATCGGCGGAGTAGACGCCATAAAAGTTTTATTTGAGATGACGCCGCAGTGGTTAGCGGAGGCAGAGATTAAGTTAAAAGCCTCAAAAGATGAGAGAGCCGAGCGAGCAAAAACATACGAGTATGCTATTGTTGGTGCAAACGGCGACGGCAACATCTATTCTTATGATGAGGCAGTGGAGTTTTTAACTAAAAACGCTCCCGGCTTTGACCTGGACTACTTTCAACAACGCTACGGAGATATGTGGGATTGTATTAGTTATACCGACTACGATGGTCTCACTGATGACGATAATTGGCAGGTATCGTTGTTTGAGGGCGCGGAGGAGGACTAAAAAGATTACCGCCAGACCTAAAAAATCTGGCGGTATTACTTACATAAGTATCAGAAGGAGAATAAAAATGAACGAGATCAGAGCGATTAGAAGATTATTGGAGCCGTATATTGAAAAGTATGTGGTTAGAGACGATGAAGAAGACCTAAACTATTGGCTGAACAGTTTGGAAGAACGGTTGGCTGAATACGGTGAGGTAGCGGATGATGAGGAGGATGAGGTAGTCGATGATGAACAATTATGATTATGCCAAGCAGGTCTATGACTTCAAGTTTAAGAACCTGCGTAATGAACCAGACTATATGAGCGCATTAAAAGAGCGAATAATAGAACGCTTCAAAGAGTTGAATGAACTTTTATTCGTCCCAGACTGCGAAGATTGTTCTCTCGCTGAACTTGATCTATGCGTGGCTGACGGAAGATGCGAAGACTATGAAGATTCGCTGGAATTTATGATACACGAAGAGCAGTTTAGACATCAAGTTTATGCTTTATTGAAGCGGAGTTGCTCACTAACCGAAGAACAGGTTTTAGCATTAAATGATGACGACTATGAAGAGTGGCGAGAAGAAGCGTTTAATGCTGAGTATAAAGCATTAGAAGATGAACTTACAGATGTTCAACATCTATTACGCTGGTTAAAAGAGAACGGGTTTTAGCAGAACACCGCCAGAACATATATTCTGGCGGTTTTGCTTAAATAAGTAATACCGGCGAAGGAGGTGCATAGAGTATGAAATTAGGAACGATTAAAGGTCTTTTGACAAGAATGAATCTTGGCTATGTTCGTAGGTTGAGCATAAAGCATGACGGGCACGAGTTTAACTTGAGTTATTCATATAAGACACAGCATTGTTAGTTGGACATACACAGGAGCTTGCTCTTGGTCTCCTGTCTGTCCCAATCAAAAACTCTTTGTATAACGTTATCGCTCCTCCACCTTGAAAATAAACTCATGGCCGGGATTTTCCTTGATGAGTATCCTCTTTACCTCATCTACAGATTTGTGATTATCAAGGGCAGCCTGAATGACCTCCACCAGTTTCTTGCCATCGAGATAAGCCCAGATGTATTTTCGTCTTTGCTTCATAAGCAAAACTCTCCATCATCAGAAATTAACTCATGCTGTCGATAGGAATAATAATCTTCTTTCGTGATAATCACATGGTCGAGAACACGAATACCCAATATTTTCGCAGCCTTACAAAGTTGTTCCGTTGCCTCATTATCTTCTGGACTTGGTTTAATACAGCCGGAAGGATGGTTATGGACTAATACGACTGCCGAAGCATTATCTTTTATCGCCCACCAAAATATCTCCCGTGGATGCACGATAGTCTTATTAGCAAGTCCAATAGTAGCGATATGCTTTTTTATAGTGCTATGAAGTCCGTTCAGCGTTATTACTAAAAAATGTTCTTGTCTTTTAGTAGAGTATCGCTTCGTCAAGGCAACAATATCGCTGGGATGTCTTATGATACTTCCTACATACGAATCCGTCATTCTGATTATTCCTTATTTTCGATAAGGTATTTATCACCATCCCGGCTTATATTAAACCCACCCTTTATCTCGAAAAAATAGATGGTTGTTTCGTTATAGAACTGTGCCTTATGTCCCTTGGCTAAAAGGCAACTGACCTGATAGATTTCATCAACTTGAAAAAAATTATACTCGGACAAGTTCAAACGGCTCCTTTTCTGTGGTCTTTTGTGTCATATGTAAGCATAATCTTTGGATTTTGGAAGAATGCGTAAAGATAATTCATTTTAACTAATTTTGTATGACAAACAAAATATATAACAAAGTATTCAATGAGGCGATCAATCCATTAGCTTCCAAAATTATTAGGGCTTGTAGTAAATACATTTCCAATGAAGCAAATAACGCTGCTGCTGGTATTGGTAGTGTAGATTCAAGAAAAATCCTCTTCCTTAATGCTCTTGCATTGGCAGAGCTTACAAGAGATAAAGTGGTATTCACCAAGATTATTTATGACATTTTAGAAGACCAAAATCTCCATTCGGCTAACGCTTATTATCTTTCACCGGATGATGAGTTTTTTCTAACAACACCAAGGGATGAGATTCTTTGTAATGATGAACTATACAAGGACTTAAAGTAGGAAGCGTAATTTTGAAACTTTTCCTATAATTTTACCGATTTCAGCGGACTTGTTTTTTTATCCACCCCATAATCTAAAAGCCTTAATTTATGCTTACATAGTGAAGCATGACAACGAAAAACAACCTTAAACAATTTTTTGAAGAAAGCGCCACTTTCATTACTTGTGTGAAATCAGGAGATTTCTTACAGGATAACTTGTACGAAATCCATCTGGAAATACTCAAAATAGATGGCAAGAAATTGGAAATGATTGAGCCGGAACGCTTTACCGCAGACCAGTATTTTAACCTGTGTTCCGCAGCCATTGACCAGAATGGTTTAGCCATTGAGTGGGTTGATGTATCCATTATTGGCGCTGAACTCTACCAGAAGCTCTGCTGTCAGGCGTTAAAACAAAACGGCATTGCTCTTTATTATGTTAAAAAGGAGCATTTTCAAAATGACCAGAAGAAATTGAGAGTGATTTACAATATAGCCGTTAGCAAAAACAACGATGCGCTGCAACTAATCCACGACCAGACATTTGAACTTTGCCTTATGGCTGTAAAGCATCCTTCCACTTTACAATGGGTAAATCCTAAATTATTTTCCAAGGAAGACTATGGAAAAATCTGTTTTACGGCTTTTTACCAGAAGCGATACCTTGCCGTTATTGAACGGATAATCGGCGATTTTCCTGAAATAAAACATATTCAAAACTACCAATCACTCCGGTTCGTGAATAAAGAACACCTTTCACCTGAAAAATACAAGGAAACCTGCCTCCTCGCTATCCAGTATTCGAGTGAATCGCTCCCCTTTATTGATGATGCTTTGTGGCTGGATAAGGATTTTTGTCTGGAAGCCTTGAAGTTTTCCAAAAAAGCGGAGAATTATGTCAAAAATCATTGAGGGAATGCTTACATATTGTCTATGATGGAACAACCAATCATCGGAATTAACGCTAAAAAGGAGCCGAACCTTCTATCCAATGTCCTCGCCATCTATGAAGTTTTACGGCAGGACAAGGGGCTTGAAAACCTTAAAACAGATTCCGCCGATGTCCGGCTCTTGGTTGAAAAACTCCACATTTCACAGGTTCAGGCTGTGTTGTTTTCCATCGTATTAAACATCCAGAATGAATCGTCTGTCTCTGTTGCGGACATAGCAAAGAGCATCAAGACACCATCACTTTTAATTATCCAGTATCAGAATGATTTTGACTCGCTGGTGGAGAAAAGGCTTATCCGCAAATATCAGGGCTATCCGGGGAGATCCACACCTTTTGCATCAAGAGGTGAGAGCGGCATATCGACCTATCGTGTTCCCAAGAATGTAATTGAGGTATTAAACCATAATGCGGAATGGTCTATTCCTTCACATAAGGACTTAACCTTTGAAGATTTTTTCGGGACGCTGGACGACCTTTTCGAGCAGCGGATTGCTGAAAGTATTACTTTTGACACCTTGAAGTATGAAATCACCCAACTGGTAGCCGACAACCATCATCTTGATTTTGTCAAAAAGGTAAAGGAATATCGGCTGGATGATGATGACTGGATGCTTCTGCTCATTATCTGTAATCAGGCCATAGACGACAACCAGAGAATATCCTGCCAGAATGTTTCCAGCATTTTTGATAATCGTAGTCGTGGCGTGCGGATATGGCGGCAACTTGTTAATGAAAGAAGCAGGCTCCAAGAGTTGGAACTTATTGAAAGCGAAAACTATCAAGGCTTCGGTAATAATCAGACCTTCGTTCTCACACAGAAGACAAAAGATGATTTACTTGGGGAGATTTCAACTATAAATCTTATAGGTAAAAATCATAAAGGATTGATTTCGTATAAGGACATTAAGCCGAAGGAACTCATCTATAATGAGACCGAAAGGGACAAGATTTCCAAGCTCCAGAGGCTACTCGATAAAGACCAGTTTCAAAATGTCATTAGCCGTCTTGAAGCCAATAATATGCGGCTTGGTTTTGCCTGTCTGTTTTCTGGGGAAAGTGGGACCGGAAAAACAGAACAAGTATTACAGATTGCCCGGCTTACCGAAAGGGACATTGTGAAGATTGATTTATCAGAAACAAAAAGCAAGTGGTTCGGGGAAAGTGAGAAACGGATTAAGGACATATTTGACCGCTATCGGGGGCTTGTTAAGTTATCGCAGAAGAATGAGGAAAACATACCTATCCTCTTTTTCAATGAGGCTGATGGTATTTTTAGTAAGCGTCAGGTGATTAGCGGCGAGCGGTCAGGACCGGCGCAGACAGAAAATGCTATTCAAAACATTATCCTTGATGAACTGGAAAACCTTGAAGGTATTCTTATAGCAACCACTAACTTGACCATCAATCTTGATGATGCTTTTGAACGAAGGTTTTTATACAAAATTGAGTTTTCCAAGCCGGACAAGGACAGCCGGAAAGCCATCTGGAAATCAATGGTGGAAGAACTTGACGATAATGACGCTGGTATTCTCGCCGCCGAACATCAATTTTCCGGTGGTCAGATTGAGAACATTGCCCGGAAAAGGACTATTGATATAATACTCACCGGGGATAAACCTTCCCTGGAAGAGATGATGTCGATGTGCCGTGATGAAAAGTTGGTGAAGGATACCAGTATCAAAATAGGTTTTGGAGTATAGGAGGAAATAGTGAAGATAATTTCTGTCAATTCAATTAAGGGCGGCACAGGTAAGACCACTCTTTCAATCTTGTTTATCAACGCCTTAACCAAAGCCGGTTATAGGTGTCTGGTGATCGATGCGGACGCTTCCAACAATTCACTTTCCTCTTATCTTACCGATGGAACAATAAGCCAGAAAAAGAGTGTTTTTGACCTGTTTCTTGGAGCCTCGGTTGAAGAGTGCAACATCGTGATAAACGAAAGCCTTGACCTAATCCGGGGTGATGTCCGGCTTAATGAGTTCCGCAGCACCGATAGCCTGAAACGGCTTAAAAGGACTTTACAGGGGCTGGACTATGATTATGTGATAATTGATACAAGTCCTACATACGATAACATCATCGGAAATGTCCTGACCGCCAGCGACATTCTGCTCATTCCGGTTCAGCAAGACATTTTTAGTTATCAGGCTGTAAAATACCAGTTCGAGAAACTTGTCGATCTTGAATTGGCTGACCTTGACACTCACATCATATTTAACCAGTTTGAAAAGCCGCTTACTGATAATCAAGCCGCCTACCGGAACCAGATTACCAATATGTTTTTGAATGATGAGGCTTTCAACGCCTTTATCAATCCCTGCCACATTTCCCGTTCATCGGTTTTTCGTAAGTATATCAACAAGCAGAATTACCAACTCAGCGATAAAGCCGAAACAAAAAAAGCGTATGAGGAAGTAAAGGCGCTTATTAAAAGTGTCTTGAACATCAAAATTAAGGAGCGTATCTAATGGCAACCCTCAGATTAGTAAAGAACTCGCAGGCGGGGACTCAGGACAATGGTTCGGTGCGGCTCACCATAAAGGACATTCCTATTGGTGATATTTCTATAAAAACGAATGTCCGTAAGGACTACACCGGAATTGACGAACTTGCCGAAAGCATCAGGCAGCATGGCCTCCTCCAACCCATAACGGTCTATGTTGATGGGGACCAGTATATTGTAAAGACCGGACATCGGCGCTTTATGGCTTCTCAACTGCTCTACAAGAAGCAACCTGACAAGTTTCATTCTATCCGGTGTATCATTTCCGATGCGGAAAACCTCTCGGTCATCCAGTTGGTAGAGAATGTCCAGCGGGAAGATCTGAGCCAGATTGACCTTTACACCGCACTTTCATCATTACGGGAACAGGGTATGTCCTTGAAGCAGATAGCCCAGACAATGGGTAAGAGTGAAGACTATATCAAAGCCCTTTTTGTTGGAATAAATGACATCCAAAAGAACGAAAAGTTGCTTGAATTGGTAAGTGGTGCCGGCACCACCATCATAGATGTTAGGGAAACCAAGGGTATTCCTGATGAAAAGGAACGCCTTGAAGTCCTTAAACAGCACGGCAAGGGAAAGATTACCCGTGAAGAAATGAGAACCAAAGTCCGGGAACTGAAAAAGCCCGCTACACCCTCAAAGAAGGGTAAGGCAGCACCCGCTGAATCTGTCAAATACTGGGTTTCGTCTGACGGCTTGACGATAAAGCTGATTTTTTCTAATGTAAAACTGGTTAGGATGATTGAATCCAAGATTAAAACGATTTTTAAGGTGAATGGAATCAAGCTCCTAAAATGAGGCATAATCCACCTGTGGCTATCAATTGACTAACAATATGGGGATTCAATTATGGAAGAGAATATAGATGAAGATAGGCTTTTTAAAAAAGCTACAAAGGTTTTAGAAGATGCTGGATACGGCGTGATTAAAACTCCTTTTTCAGATTTGTTGGAAAATGACAGGGTGCCTTTTTCAGATTCGCTGGTAGGTGAAGAGTATGAACTGGAATAATAAGATTAAACTGACCAGATGAGGAATTGTTATGACCGATTTTAACCCCAACGCTCAGGCGTGGTGGATTAGCCCCCAAGGAAAGATTCTCCCCATCGGACACGGCGAAACTCATATCCAAAAGGTTATAGATAATCCGGTAGTTTTTGGCTTTACTACCAAACAGATTGAGGACATCTATCATTCCTATGGTGAAGCGGTAGGAATGGAAAAGAAAGCAAGGGAAGAAATTATCGCTGATATTTTAGACAAGGGATGGATACGGATAAGGAAAAATCCGTCTTTTTATTCCATTCAACTCTCTATTTTATCACCAACAGCCAAGGAATACATATTTGACTGGGCTGTCAAAATGATTGACTGGGTTGGCCCCTTAACAAAAGCGAATATCATCACCAATTTTGATATGGCTATTTATGCCATATCCGACATAGCCGGTGGCGCTTTTGGTAAAATGGAAGAAGGCGGGCATGAGAGAAAAACACTTATTCCTATAAGTTCGGTGTTTGATTTTTAATGAATAGGAGGTTGAAATGATAGTCAAGTTTGTTTGTGAAAAATGCCGGGGAATACAATATGTTAGTTATCCTCTTCTCGGTTTTCAACTGCCAAAAAAGCGGTATTGCGGGATTTGTAATGAAATTACGCCTCAAAGCTATCGCTCTGCGATGAATGAAGATGGACCGTTAAACGAACAGTCATTATCTTCAATGGATGGCTGGATACCCTATGGTGATGAGAAAAATCCGATAATATCTAAAAAATAATTTAAGCCGCAGAAATATTACAGACTATGCTTACATAGAGGTCGTAAGGAGATCTTATGGCTTCTAATGACGAAGAATATTACGACACGCTCATAGACTTTTTTTGGGATCCTGAATCGGTGGAAATATACCTCAAAGCATCTGTCAAGGCTTACGCCGTCAATAAATACCAAGTGCAATCTTTTATCGGTTGCGCCGAGGAAGTCATTGAATACATAAAACCCGACCCATTGAGCCGGGATTTTGGATTATTCGAGGAAATAAAAATCAGGGTCAGAAAAAGCCTTGGGCTGCTCTATGAGTATCTGGAAAAGGTGCCGGAGTAATTTTTTTGGTGAAAGAGGACTCATAATAGACATATATGAGTCCTCTCTATTTTAGGAGGAATTATGACCGGAATGGTGAATAGACAGATAACGCCTTCGATTGACATAGATGCCTTGGCTACAAGGATTGCCAAGACCCAGCCGCAGCTTTCCGACCTCAATATAGAACAGTTGGAACAACTCTGCCGGATTATGACCACCCAGCGGCTTTCTGACGAACTCAAACATGAGGTAGGTATCGCCGGTATTGATTACAGCAAGGAAAAGGCGGTATTCCTCAAATCCATAAGCCCCAATAACAGCCTTTCCACTAAATCAGCCTATAAGACCGGATTAAGAAAATTGGAACGCTATGCTTCACAGAACGAAATTAAGTTATTAGCCACGACCCCGGCTCAGGCCGACCAGTATATTTACTCTTTACGGAAAGAAGGAAGGGCGGCGGCTTCTATCAGGCTGGACGTTTCGATTGCTTCATCATTTTTTACTTTCATTTCAAGGAGACATAAGGCTGTTAGTAATCCGTTCCGTGGGACCAGAGCAAAACCTTCCAATAGGGCATCCAAAACGACCGTCATACCTACCGATGAAGAAATTAAAGTCATCTTAAACAATGTTCCTGCCTTTGAGAAAGCCATTATTACCTGTTTGTATTCTCGTGGCTTCCGTATAGGAGCCTTACCGGGAATGACTATCTGGGGAACCAAGTTTAACGCCAGAAGCAAACAGATAGACATTGCTGGTGAGATACCCCAAGAAGCGATTCAGGCAATTAAGGATGCGGGATTGAATAGCCATAAACCTTTCGCTGATTTCACCAGCAACGCTCTCAAAACAAGGGTGAAGAAGCAAATGGAACGGCTTTATTTAAGTTGCCTGATTAGACACCAGTATAGTAGTCACGATTTTCGTCATTACTACGCCGTGGCGGAATATAAGAAGAACAAGGACATCTACCGGGTGTCAAAACTCCTATTCCATTCCAGTATCGCCATTACAGAACGGTATCTTAAAGGTCTTGGTGTTGTGGAGATTTAAAGAAAAACATTTTTAAAGGATTTTTATGTCTGAAAAAGGAAAGTTGGTATTTTACCTTAAAGAAGAAATAGATGCTAAAATACAGATTTTAGCGGATGTTCATTCAGAATTGATTGCTCTTGGTGATATGGTTGAAAAATTACTTATGGACCCGGAAGACATGGAAGAAGGAACTCCAAATGGTGTAAAAATCATTATTACAAGAATTAAAGAACAAGTAATGAATGTAATAAATAGCAGTTGTCATTAAAGGTCTATTACTATTTTGAAACGATTATGATATTTCATTTTGAGTAGCAATATGTAATTCTCAATAATATCCTTATCAAGTTGATATAATTTTGAACAGGATGATTGGTTAAAACCTCCGCCGTTATATGATTTTGAAACTAATAATATTTCCTTATTGTCCAATAATTGTTGTGTTAGCTTGTAAATCATTCTTGGCTTAAAATGAAGTTGTTCAGCAAGGTATGTAGCATCCATATATCGGAGTCCATCTGCGTCTTGGTTGTGGGGTTTTAGATTGGTAGAGACATACCAGCAAGATAGTAAATTAAAGTAATTGGTGAGCCGCTTGTCATTCATTTCTAATTCCTTTCTTTAGGAATTAGTCTGCTGTTTCATCAGTCCAAAGCTCACATTGAGATATGACAGTTTGTATAGCGTCTTCCATGCCTTCCGGTGGATACTTGTATTTTTTAAGGAGTTTTTTAACCGCCATCCGCATACCGGCTCTGGCTGATTTTTTTATCTGCCAATCTATGGTCCGGCTCTGCCTGAGCATACGAGCAAGCTCACGGGTCATTTCCCAAAGCTGGTCATTGGAATAAAAATCCTTGACCGCATCGGGCTTGGTGATGGCGTGGTAAAAGGCAAGTTCTTCCGAAGTAAGGCCAAGATCATCCCCTTCCTTATGGGCTGAGGCTATATCGGCAGCCATCTTTTTAAGTTCATCTATTACATCGGCGTTAGATAATTGTCCATTACGGTAGGCGTTCATCAGTTTTTTCATTCGCTCTGAAAACTTTTCAGCCTGAACAGTGTCTGTCCTGTTGAATACCCTAACCTGTTCTGAAATCAATTTACGCAAGAGTTCTGCCGCAAGGTTCTTTTCTTTCATGCGGGCTATTTCTTCAAGGAACTTGGGGTCAAATAGGGAAAAATCTTCCTTGGCTCCATCAAAAAGATTGATAACCCCCTCACTCTTGATGCTCTGTCTTAAAAGCTCGTTTATTTGATTGTTGATTTCGGTAAATGAAAGTTTTCCGTGTTCAGTAATACGGCTTGTGGCAACTCTCACCGCTTCAAAATAGGCGGATTCATAACGCTGGTTTTTATCCAAAAGACTTTGACAAAGCGTTTTTGCCTGCTTCAGTAATAGGGCTTCTTTTCTGAATTGCTTTTGAGTTTCTTCATCTTTACCAAGGATAAAGTTAATTCCCCCGGTTATGGTCTTTGCCCTCTCTGCATCATCACTGGTATTCATAAAGGCTGAATAATCAAAACCGTGGAATAACTCTCCGCAGACCTGTAATTTTTCAATGAACTTTGGTAAGGCTGTTTTTGCTATATCCGTATCACCATAATTTGCCCGGTCTCGTTTTGTAAAATCGTTCATGGCGGCTTTCAGTGCTGCGGCGATACCGATGTAATCAACCACAAGGCCGCCTTCCTTATCCTTGAATACCCTATTTACTCTGGCGATGGCTTGCATCAGGTTATGACCGGACATCGGTTTATAGACATACATAGTGGCGAGGCTGGGGACATCAAAGCCGGTCAGCCACATATCAACCACAATGGCGATTTTCATAGGGTCGTCATTATCCTTGAACTTT
The DNA here is from genome assembly GCA_025997875.1 of Spirochaetia bacterium. Taxonomy (GTDB): domain Bacteria; phylum Spirochaetota; class Spirochaetia; order Treponematales; family Breznakiellaceae; genus BNUT01. Next base: position 37,878 of record BNVE01000010.1, on the reverse strand, counting down.
TTGGCAAGGTCTTTTTTGTAGGTTTTATTCCCTATGATCTTTCCCCATTCTTCGGGGTCATCATTCCCGGCTGTCATTACGACTTTTACCTTTTCTGTCCACGCTGTCCGGAGTTCCAATATTTTCTGATAGACATTTATAGCAATTGAGCGGGAATAACAAACCAACAGGGCTTTTCCGGTTAAAAGATTTTCCCGGTTATCTTCGTAATGGCTGATAATATCTTTACAAAGACTTTCTATCGTCTGTGGAGCATTAAGTATGGCTTCCATACTCCCCAACTCTTTTTTACTGCGGGCAATATCCTTTTCGTCTGCATTGGCCGCCATCAATTCATAGGTTTCATCTATTTTGCGTAATATATCCTCGTTAAGCCCAAGATTAATAACACGGCTTTCATAATAGACAGGCTTCGTAGCCCCATCTTCAACCGATTGGGTCATATCGTAGATGTCGATATAATCACCAAAAACTTCACGGGTATTATGGTCTTTTGTTGATATGGGGGTTCCGGTAAATCCAATAAAGGTAGCGTTAGGCAAACTGTCCCGGATGATCCTGGCGGTTCCGATGACGATTTTTCCGTCCTTATTTACTTTTTCTGTCAGGCCATATTGACTGCGGTGGGCTTCATCAGCCATTACTATAATGTTGCGTCGCTTTGATAGCGGCTCGCCGGATTCTTCAAACTTCTGCATTGTGGTAAAGAATATTCCGTTAGCCTGGCGGTTATTCAAAATGTCGTGTAGGTTTTTTCTGTCTGTGGCCTGTTCCGGCGTTTGACGCAAAAAATCCTTACAGGCTGAAAACTGCTCAAAGAGTTGGTCGTCAAGATTGTTCCGGTCGGTCAGGACAATGAAGGTGGGGCTATTCATGGTTTCTTGCATGAGGCCGGTATAGAAAACCATCGAAAGGGATTTACCGCTTCCTTGGGTATGCCAAAACACACCGCCTTTTCCATCTGGTTTCTCTTTGTCATATTCCGGCATAGATTCTGCCGCCATCAAGCCATCCACCGGAAAGCCGCTTTTTATATTGGAATGCCGTTTTGGTATTTGACTATACCCGGAAGCCCTTAATGTCGATTCAACCGCTTTCTTCACCGCAAAATACTGATGATACCCGGCAAGGATTTTGATGTCTTCCGGCGTATCCTGCGAAAACAGAATAAAATGTTTTATGATGTCTAAAAATCTATTCGGTTCCAGCATACCTTCAAAGAGGACGTGGTATAGAGCGTATTTGGTTTCCTCATAATCGCCATTTATCGTTTTCCAATCCACATAACGGTCGAAATCAGAAGTGATAGTTCCTACTCTGGAATGGGATAAATCGCTGATAATACAAAAGGTGTTATACACGAAAAGGCTTGGTATGAGTCGCATATAGTTTTTAAGCTGCCGGTAGCCGTGGGATATATCCGTTTCTTCCCGCATACAACTTTTCAATTCGACCACCACAAGGGGAAGCCCATTAACAAAGACCACTATATCAGGACGCTTGTTCTCATTTTCTATAACTGTCCATTGGTTAATGACATGGAAGGTGTTATTATCATGGGTGTCATAGTCAATCAGGCGGATAATATCTGTTTTGGTCTCCCCCTTGTCCTGGTAGGAAACTTCCACGCCGTTTTGAAGGTAATCCATAAAGATTTTATTTTGCTGGACAAGGGTTCCACGTTCAAATCGGGTTATTTTGTTCATTGCTTCCGCAATGGCGTCTTTGTGCGCTGTGGGATTGATACGGCTAATTTGGTCGATGAAAGCATCCATATAGAGGGGGTTGTGATAATCCCGCTCAATGTCGGGGCCGTAAAGATGGATGTAGCCGATACTTTCAAGAAGGGAGACTACGGCGTTTTCATAGTTGGCTTCATTGAACATTACTGTATTCCTTCCTTCTCCCGGTAATATTCATCGACAATGAACTCGGCGTTTTCATACCACAATAAAGACCTTGTTTCCTGTAAAGCCCGATAGGTATTTGATTCCAGAAAATGAGCATACATCGTATCAAAATCGCAATTCTCTTTTTCGGAAAGAAGATTTACAACCTGTTCAATTTTACGGATAATGATATAAGACTCATCTGTGCCTTTATAGACATATTTTTCTTTTACACAGTCCATTCAAGCCTCCGAATTATTTTAAGATTTGACAATGCTTTCCCGGTATGTATTGACACCTGATTATTAGGCTTCATATAGGTTAATCGGGTCAAAGTCTCGCTGGTGCTGAGGGTATTAGACAGATACAGCCCGATAGCATCCATTGTTTTATCATTCGCAACGGGTCCCTGCACAACATCAAAATTATGTTGTATGCCGCCTTGTATTCGGTTTTTTGCGATAAAATCAAGCCATTCCTTTGATATTCCATCAAACTTTTTTACGGCTAACTGTTCGATGTTATTTAATTCCAATTCATACAGAAATAATCCATCTTTTTTTTGTCTATAATTGAGAACTTCAGCCCATTGTTCTGCTTGTGATTTTTCTGTTGTCATATAAAAGCCTTTACCAAAATCCCTCTTGTCTTTTGACACATCCAGTGAGATCGAATCAAACTTCATATTTGAGCCGTGGTAGAGTATCATCCAACACTCCTTTTGATGACATCTTCGGCAAAAAACACATTTTCATCCAAATCTTGGGTATGTAAAACGCCATAAAACTTTCGGATTGCTTGAGTTATTTTGTGTTTCCGGAAAAGTGCAAGCGTTTCTTTTTCGCTCATATTGTGCCGCTTTGCATATCCTTCTACGGCATAAACTATCATAAGATTTTGCTCCTGTTCTTCTTGGGTCATTTCTGGTTCTCCTCTTTTGGGACTTCAATCTCACCTGACATCAGCCTTGGTAATAGTATATCACGGATTGCGGCAAGGGTGCGGGATTCAATTAAGTTATTGATGCTTATCTGAAATAAACTTTTACAAAGAGTATCAAAAACTTTTAATACAGATTCTTGGGGTATAATAACTGGAATATTTTCAACTATTCCTTTGCTAATATTTTGCTGTGCAGAACCTATTGCCATATTTTCCATCTGATTTATTCGATTCAACATTGTTAAATAATTAAAATATGTATTATTTTCTTTTGGGATTATCGAACATACCGCCTGATTTGTTGTAGTTGGAATTGCAAGAAATGAAACTTGTCCAGCAGTTGCCCCATAGAGGGCAATGACCGTTGATCCTTCTTGTATCCATTTAGCCGAACTGTTTTCTAATCCTAATTCAGAAATAAAATGTTCTGTTTCAATAATAATACTTTTCCGGACTTCACCAGATGTTAGCCAAGGAATTGTAGCATTATTCCAAAACAAGGCTTTCTCTCGTAATGGTGTCCCGCCATTCTTGATAGTATCACAACAATCAACTATCGTCCCTACTCTCCACCCCTTCGGTATTTTCCCCAACTCACTTTCCACAAACTCGCCATTCTGAAACGGCTCAAAATCCACAAACCAGCTTTTGAAAATGGCTTTGGCTTGGGCTTCAAGGTTGGCGTTAATCCGGTTGTTCAGTTCGATTTTATCATCAAGGCAGGACAGGGTTGAGGAAATGATGCGTTGTTCCTCATAGGGAATATCGGGGACAGAATATTGCATAATAGCCGCCTTATCACCACGGGGCATCTTTGTTCCTTTTGATGTAGCGGTCGAATAATCAAAAAACTTATCATCAGCCAAAACATAATAAAGAAATTTGGGGAAGTAGTTATTTTTTGCCTTCAAGACAAGCACATCATTAGAACAGCCGCCATTTTGTGTTGCAAACCAAATTTTTTTGAAATATGGACGAATGTTTGATAACAAAATATTGTCTTTTTTGTATTCAGGCGTTATCGCAATTGTAGGCAAACCTGATGAAACAGTTATACCACCTTTTTCAGACAACATATTTTCAGTGGAAATATAGGTTTTCTTATCTAAAAGTTTGGCGGAAATTCTGCCAGTATAATATTCACAGACATCGCCGAGGCGGACTTGTGGGTAGACATTATTCATAGCAATCCCTCTCAATCTGCATTGCATACTTATTTTCAAGAAAATTGATAACTTCATCAATTGCTAATTTCACCGTTTCTACTAAAACAATAAAATCTTCTTTACTTAAATTCAAATCAAGTTCAAAACGATGGATAATTCCGTGCCTATACTGAATTATTTCTGCTATACGATTTTCAAGATAATTTATAGATTTTCCAAGTTTTTTCTTCCGAAATAATATTTTTCGGACATCAATATTCAACCATTCTTTGTAAGCTTTGTTTAGTTGATTTAAATTTTGAAAGATATAATTCCCCGCAATAATATTTTCTATTGTTCTTTCATTTTTAGAAACCTCTATTAATGTTTGAAAGTCAATCTTTTGAGAATGCTGTTTAATATTTTCTTTTGTAGTATCATCATATTTTATCAAAATTTGAAAGGTCTCAGAGAAGAAGTATTCAAACATTGAAATAAGAAAAGGAACTAATCCATTATATAAAACTCGTGATGGGTCATATTGTTTTATATAATCGTTCAACATTTTCATTTTGACGCCGTCCGTTGCTTGGAATTGGATTGTTTCATCTGGTAGGGTTTTAGATATCGCCTCAATAGCATAGAATATTTTATTATATACCCACTGGATTCCACGACTAATAGGCGTAGATTTATCTTCCCATAAAGGGGCATATCTATTTGTGCCATAATCACCTGTTATTGTTCCACCGAATAGTTTTCGTGCTTCTCGTAAAACGTTATTCAACATTTGAACATCGTAAATACTTGCACTATATAAATTTCTTACATGTATTGCCCATTCATTATTATTAAAAATATTGTCTTCTTTATTTACAGGATAAATATCAGCAGAAACACCATCTATTGACTTAAAATCTTCAAAATCAAACCATTGATAGTTTAATGTCCCTTTTGGCCAATCCCACAAATGATCACATTTAGTAAAACCAAGAGACTCGATGAATTGTTTTAATTCATCCTTGGTAGCTTTTTTTGGGTAAAAGGTTAAATCTCTTCCCATTTAAGTTTTCCATCCTATCATCTTTCGTATCCGTCTAATATCGCCGAGGCGGCCCTGGGGATAAATTTTATTCATTATTTTCACTATTCTCCAATATAAAAATATATCTCTATTTCTTTTTTTTGTTTAATACATTCAATAATAATGTCCTGATAACCTTTTATGCCAGTCGAATCATACAACGCTTTATTAGCCCAATCAAAATAATCGCTCTCATTGTTTTCTATCAAATACTGGTTGGCAATTTTTGTCATAATATTTATCTCAATTTTTACAGGTATATTTATTTGGTTGATTTTATATTTCTTACTCTTATATTCATTAAACACTACTGCACATTCAGATGCCGACCAAATCAACTGATTTTTATAGAACAATGAAATAATGATAGATTGTATGCTACAAACATTCAATTCTTGTTTATATTTTTGTGTTAATTTTTCATAATTTTCTGATTTAGACGTATCTTCAATTAGAATATTATATAACCAATAAACCGATAACATGCATAGCCTTTGTTCTTTGGTAGAACTGTTGAATAAGTTTTCAAATTGTATTAGAGTGTTTCGCATATCAGGCAACGCTTTTTTTCTATTCAATGATGTCGTTAAATACTCCAAAAACCCATTAAAATAATTAACAGCACTTTCTTTTCTGATATTTTCTCCATGCGATAACCATACTTCTGGTGCAATTTTAACTTTTATTATGCCGGGAAGTTCATCTCTCCAATTACATTTTTCAGTTTCAAGTGATTTCTGCGAATTTATGAATTGAAGCAAAACATGACGAACCAGCCTTACTAAACCAGAAATTGTTAAATATGGTTCATTATCCCAAATAATATAATCTTCCGCATTAAGAAATTGTGGTTGTTTTAATTGGTCTATTACAGTATTAAGCTTATGCACATAACCAGACCTATTATCATATAAATTGTATAAGGCCCTTGGTAATTCTGACTTTGGAATAGGTCGAGCTACATTTGTTGAAGCCTTGATATAGAAATCAGAGTTAATTATTTTTTGAATACCATCAATAAAGTTCTGCTTTAATTTTAAGTGGCTGCCTGTTAGCAATATCTCTTTTATTTCCTCAGCTATACTATTATCAATTTTACAAAATATTTTTTCTAATTTTGATTTTATATCTGAATGATAATCGTCCCATATTTGCTTTTTCTGTATAATATTTTGCGATATAGTTTCAAGAACATATACAAACATTGAATATGACAATTCAAAGTTGTATTCAAATACATCTAACGCATTGATATATGTTTTTATACATGAAATTACAAGGTTGTATTGTTTGCGAGGAATACTTATTACTTTTTTCAAGAAATCAGAGAAATCTGATATTTCTGATTCTGTTCCATCAATCTTTTCTGAGAAAAATCTTGGTATAAACAGACTTGGGACAAGATCATCATTAGAATTTTGTGATTTCTTTCGGCATTTTAATTCGATATAGTTTTTCTCTTCATGAAAGATGGCTTGCAAATAAAAAGATAAAAGTAATTGGAATTGCTCTACAACAGGATAATGAACTGGTAGATACAAAATATCCCCTTCATAAGGCTGGTATTTATTATCAAATTCCATTATATAACATTCAACACTTCCTCTAAAAAATTGCAAAGGTATCAATTTTACAACACCAAAATCAACTGCTGATACATAAGAATAATTTGAATAAAGAATAGCGTGAGTCTCCTGCTTGTTTATTTTTCCTTTATCAAAAAACTTTCCTGATATTATTTGCAACATAGATTCAAAACCACCTTCATATCTCCCACCCAATCGACCCCAGTCGCTTTTTTATCTCCTTTTCCAGCTTATGGCTTTCGTCAAAAAATCCCGCTAATTCCGTTGTAAGCCGCCCCATCTTTTCATCAAACGCCTCGCCGTCATCTTCCTGTTCCGCAAGTCCCACATACCGACCGGGAGTAAGAATGTAATCCTGCTTGGCTATTTCCGTTGTTTTTACTACCGCCGAAAATCCTTTCTCTGCCTTAAACTTACCATTAGCAAACTTATCAAAGGCATCCGCTATTTTGGCAATATCTTCATCTGTCATTTCCCGCAAACGGCGGGTCACCATCGTTCCCATATTCCGTGCGTCTATAAAAAGGCTCTTTCCGCTTTGAGCCTTTTTCCGGTTGATAAACCAGAGCGCCACCGGAACGGTTGCCGTATAAAACAGGTTCGGCGGCATGGCAACAATCCCCTCAAGTAGGTCATCCTCAATGATGGCCTTGCGGATTTCACCTTCATTCCCGGATTGGCTGGACAGGGAGCCATTTGCCAAGACCATACCAATTCGCCCTTTCGGACCTAAATGATGTATCATGTGTTGGAGCCATGCAAAGTTTGCGTTCCCTGACGGGGGAACGCCATATTTCCACCGCACATCGGTTTGCAGTTTATCCCCGCCCCAGTTGGAAATATTGAACGGCGGATTTGCCAGAATAAAATCCATTTTCTTTGACGGGTGCTGGTCATTAGAAAAGGTATCCGCAGCAGCTTCCCCAAGGTCGGCTTCTATACCCCGTATAGCAAGATTCATCTGACAGAGTTTCCAAGTGGTGGGGTTAGAATCCTGTCCAAAAATAGAGATTTTATTGATATTCCCCTGATGGCTTTCCACAAACTTTGCAGACTGCACAAACATTCCACCGGAGCCGCAGCAGGGGTCATATACCCGACCGCCCAAAGGCTGAATCACTTCAACCAGCGTCCTGACTACACAAGCGGGAGTATAAAACTCCCCGGCAAGTTTTCCTTCCTGTTCGGCAAACTGTCCAAGGCAGTATTCGTAGGTTCTGCCTAATATATCTTTGGTATCGCCGTGGGCGGTCATGGTGATATTGGTAAAGAGATCGACCACTTCCCCCAAGCGGCGTTTATCAAGTTCAGGCCGGGCAAAGTTTTTAGGCAGCACTCCTTTCAGTTTGGTATTCTCTTTCTCAATCGCAACCATAGCATCATCTATGACTTTTCCGATTTCAGGGGTATGAGCTTTAGCGGCTATTTTCTTCCACCGGGCAGAAGCCGGGACATAGAATACATTCTGTTCATCATAAGCGTCCCGGTCTTCCTCAAAGCCGTCTCCCGCCTCTTTGAGTTCCTTATACTGGTCTTCAAACTTGTCCGAAAGATATTTAAGAAAAATCAGCCCAAGGATGACATGCTTGTATTCGCTTGCGTCTATGTTTCCCCGGAGGATATTGGCGGCATCCCATATCTGTTTTTCAAAGCCGATTTCAGCGGAGTTTTGCTCTGATTTCTTCGTTTTTGCCATCTAATCCGTTCCCTTGGGGTAATCTGACCTTGATAATACCATAAAATCCGGTTCAATACAACTTACCCTTGTCAAAAACCCCTGTTTTTAGTAGGATTTACCGAAAGGAGCAAATAATGAGTGTTAGAGCAACGGAACGGCTGATTGGAGATGTGGTAGTGGCATCCGGGCTGTCAAATAACCCCAAAATGGTGGTTCAGGGGGTGGATATTGAGGCTAAACTGGTGACTGCCGTATGGTTTTCAGATGACCATAAGGGTCAGGTGGGGGTATTCCCGGCCAGTTCATTGGACAGGTGGGAGGTTTCATCAGCCCCGGCCAAGGCTGCCCCGGTCAAGAAGCCTGTGGGGAAGAAGAAGTAGATTCAAGAGTGGCGGGATAAGCCCCCAGCCACTCCTTTAACCCAGTTAGATGGTGGGTTATCCCCTAAGATAGAAGGAAATTATAGGACTCTTTATTCATGCCAAGAATTATTCAATTTAATCATCCAGGTTTTGAACATAAGCATGATAAAGGTGATAAACATCATAAATCATGGAATGATGGAAGACATCTTAGAAAATTCATGCTTTCAAGAGGGGATTATATTGATAATGATGGAAGCCTTGTTTCCAATCAGGATATGATGTTTTGGGGAGAATGGGAGCCTGATAGTTATGTCCGAAATTTACAGATACGAAAAAACGATAAATATCCAGAATATATTCATACACCATATATTCCTGCTGAATTACCAACTCCAAATCCAGGGGATGGGCCTTGTGGCCCTAAAGATAAACACTGGCAGAATACTGATCCCTTTGTTTTTGGTGACAATTTCAAATATGCAATATGCCGTCAAGGTCTTCAAAATGAAGGCTTTAGAATAGTCAATCTTAAACCAGGTACTTTGATATTATTTGGTTCAACCTATAAACAAAATGAAATCTATGAAACACTTATGATTGATACTGTATTTGTGGTTTCAAAAGACTCATTGAGCAGGCAAGATTTATTTAGCCTGAATTTTGATAAAATATCTGAAAATGATAAAACATATTTTGATGTATCATTTAGGATGGCCTATCCTAAAAATACAGATTACCCCCTAACACATCGTATTTACAGAGGGGTAACTTATGAAGAAAGAGATCAATATGGTGGAATGTTTTCATTTTCACCTGCTATGATTTGTCCAGAGGATATACCAAGAATAGGGTTTAGTAGAAAAGAAATCAATTTAATTCATCCCACAGGTAATCCCCAATTTAAATTCATGTCAGTAGAAGTCATACAAGAAAAATGTGTGTCTACATGGACAAAGATAAAAGACTCTTGTTTAGGCTCCACTGGCTGTATTGCAATTCGTTTTGATATGCCAAATGTAGAACTATAAAGGAATATTTGATGGATTTTGAATACATAGGGACTGTTGCCGGTAAAAGGATATTTCAATATAATTCAATTCATAAATGTTCAATAGAAGAATTTGAAAATGAAATACAAAAATATGATATATTGATGGTTTTAAGAAAACTGTCAGATTTATCTACAAGTTTGTATAAAAATGGTGGTAGATTTGTGTTGTATAAAGATAAAATACCTGTCACAGATGATATTATTTTGTCTTTAGGTTTACTACTTATTCAAAAATACAATGAACGAAAAGAAAGAGAAATTACAGATGATGAATTTGAAATATTATTGGATGAGTATTTTTATTTACATAGTCAAGAAACAATTCATGGGATTAACCAAGCAAATGAAGCTATAATCAGATTGGCTTATCGTGAATTTCAATATCAAGAAAAATTATTAAATAGTATGGCCAGAACAATTATAATATACAATGAGTTATGGGATAAATATATCGGAAAAAAATCAGAGGAAATGTTTGATGAAACATTTGGACTTTCATTGGACCAATTATGTTTCCATTCTTATTTGTTTTTTGGTCCTGAACGTTCATTTTATTATGGTTTAGGTGATAGTCTGATAACTGAATTAAAAAATAACATTGAATTCATAATAGATAAGGAAACTGAATTAAAATATCTATCATGGGCAAGTGGAATCTTTGAACAAATTAAGAATTATAAAGATTCCTTGAATAATCCATTAACAAAATATCCAATTATTAACACTAAAATCATACCAGAAGGCCAATTGAAACCTGTGTTTTTATTATTATCGAGAAATGCTTTATACTTTAAATTGACTCATGGAATATATTTTGATTTTATTGAAAAATATTCATTGGGAAAAGGGAATAATCAATTTAAAACAGATTATGGGATTGTTTTCCAAGAATATATAGGCATCCTTTTAAAACATTATTATGGAACTAATGTTTATAGTGAAATTAAATATAAAAAAAATAAAGATTACATTGATTCGACCGATTGGTTTGTATTAATAAAGAAAAAACTAATTATAATTGAAGTAAAGCAATCTGCATTATTTCTACAAACAAAACAAACTGGTTCTATGATTGAATTCGAGAAAGATACTAAAAAGACAATTAGGAAAGCAATTGATCAATTAGAAAGAACTAAAGAAGATATTTTATCGAAAAATTTTAAAGAATTATCACTCTTTAACACTATTGAAAGCATAGAAAAGGTTTGCATTGTTTCAGATCAAATGTATTTTGGAAATACAATTATGAAGGAAATCAACCTAAAAGCAACAGATATACATATTATTGATATTTCTGATTTCGAGGATATGTTAGAAATTCATAAGAATCCAAATGATTTATATGATATACTAAAATTTAAGAGAGAAAATAATCAATACTCCATAATGGACTTTAAGGATTTTATATTTCAAAGATACTCACAAATTAAAAATGATTTTAAAAATGAATATTTACTTAATGCTTTTGATAATTATTTTGATAATCTATTAAAGAAAGATTTCAAGTTTTCAAATGGAATGTCCGGATAACAATGAAAATATATCCGGTAGATCCTATTCAAGACTTATGATTATTTGTATTTTGATCCTCTATATCATCGGTTAAATTATTGAACATTATTATATTCCTTCCTTTTCTCGATAATATTCATCAACAAGAAATTCAGCATTTTCAGCCCAATAATCATTTTCAACACGTTGTATTGCACTGTATGTTTTAGAACATAGAAAATCCTTGTAAACTTCATCAAAACTTCTTGCTTCTTTTTGAGCAAGCAAACGAACAATATGCTCAATTTTTGTCATAACGCCAAGGGTGATATCTTTCCCATGCCAGATGTATTTATTTAGCATATATTTCTTTCCTTATCAGCATTAAATGTGAGAGTGCTTTTCCCGTATGTATTGAAATCTGGTCGTTTGAGTGTTTATATTCTAAACGTCTTAAAGTTTCAGGAATGCTATAAATACCATCAATGTAATAATTGATAGTTTCTCTTGTATCATCATTTGCAACCGGTCCTTGAACGACATCAAAGCCATGTTGTAGGCTGCCCTTGGTACGATTTTCAATTACAAATTCAAGCCATTCTTCGGTTAGCCCTTCAAATTGTCTCATTTTCAAATCGTCGGTTATGGTTAGTTCAAATTCATAAACATAACTGCCTGTATGTCCATATCGATCATACATTCTGATTGCCCAACTTTCTGCCTGTTCTTTTAGTGTAGTCATATAAAAACCACGGCCAAAGTCACGTTTGTCTTTTGACTTCGATAAATCAACGGTAGAAAACTCTTCATTTGAACCGTGATATAATCTTATTTTTGTTTCCATGCCAAGACATCCTCAACATACTCAATACTTTCTTCTAATGCCTGGGTATGCAAAACATCCCAAGCAGAACGAAGCATGGTATTTATTTCATGTTTTTGTAAAAGATCAAATACATCTTTTTCCTGCATGCTATGCCGTTGGGCATAGCCTTCTACGGCTACCACTATTGAAAGGTTTTGGTCTTTTGGTTCATCTTTGTAAATCATAGTTCCTCTATATGGTTATTTTTCCTTCGGCTTCCGTCCCCTTTTCTTGGGGGCTTCCTTGGAAGTGATGACTTTAGCTTTCTTCGAGGTTGCCTTTGCCTTGGGGCTGGATTTCTTGGCTGGTTCAGCCGGGGCTGTTTCATCAACAATCTTGGCTGTGGTGATGATTTTTTGGAGCTTGACTATTTCTTTCTGTAAAGAGGCTATGCCCTTTAGACAAGCCTTCTTATCCTCATAACCATTTTCACTGGAAGCAAGGATTTCCCCGGCGGTGGTTGTAAGATTAAAATGGAATAACTTCTTTCGGTCCTGTGTGATGATGTATTTTGCTGCCATATAAACTCCTTTGGCTCTGTTTCTCAATAGTGTATCAGGGTAATACAGGATATACAAGCTGACCCTAATAAAATCATCAATCTTGGTAAGTTTTTCCATAGACTAATCCTATCTTATGCTGGATTATCTGATTGACCACCAAGCCAAGAAGAAAGTGGATAAAGCAAAATGGCCCGTATGGTCCATTTTGAAATGAGATAGCCATGATGTATCTAAAAGGGGCTGGTGAAGCGCCATTTTGACGCTTGACCAATTTACCATTTACAGAACCTTATTTTTACGGTAAAGTATGTCATTAGGAGGCTATAATGGGAACAAAAGTCAAACCGGTCCAACCGACCGAGATAAAGGACATCAAAATCGTCCGGGAAGCCATAGCCCAGATCCGCAAACCAATCCCACCCGAAGTTGAGCAGCGGAATAAGGAACTGGACGAAATGTTCATGCGGATGATTAGGCCAAATGATACTTTACCAACTATTTTTTAGTCTTTATCAAAATAACCGGCCAGATGGTGCCCGCACCACTCCCTATGATAATAGTAAAAGTCAGCAGACTTATCATTTACATCTTTTTTGCCATCATATTATTGAATTGTTCAACCAATGACTTTTCTTCGTGGATATCTTCTTCATTGTAATCCAACCTATCTTCTATTTCCTCTGGGTTGGGAATAGTCCATATTATGCGTTTTTTCCCTTTACTATTATGGGAAACATCATAATACATAATTTCTTTAATAGTTGGCTCCTGAAAAGGGCCGGCCGCTTTTTCAGGGTTTATCTTAAACAACTCTAAATAGTATTTTTCGATAACGCCAATAATTTTTTTACCATTTTCCTCAATATATTTATTTCCAACATTTCCTAAATGTAAATAGTTTTTTGACATATCATTGTTATTCGTGTGCCCCATATAATACTCTACTAAATCTTTTTCGTTTAAGGCATTGGAAATCATTGTTTTGAAAAAATGTCTAAACGAATAAAATACTATATTATGTTCCTTAATGTCATCATTACTATAACCGCATATTAAAGCAAGTATCGTTCTTGCTCTCAGAAAGTCAGCATAAACAATGGTTTTACTGCCGTTCCAAAAAATATAATCGGTTCGTTTTTCATCATCAATATACTTTGTAAGTTTTTCATAAATAAATGGATGTAAAGGAACTAATCTTTTACCGGCTTCGGTTTTTGTTCCTGTCCCATCAATTCTGCTGTTTTCTATATTGAGAAAATGGGTATTCCCAATAAGTAATATACTCTTTTTTCTTAAAAAGAATATCTCGCCATTTCTTAAACCGCATAAATTGCTTAATAAACAATACAAGCGATACTTTTCAATGTTTTGTATTTTATTGACTAAAAATGGTATTTTGTTGCCATCGTCTTTCATTTTTAGCCAAAAGAAGTCGGTTAATAAAATAACGAATGTTGTTCTAATCGGTATTACGCCAATTGATTTTTTCTCCCCTGCTTTTGCTATTAGGTTCATTTTTATATTTAACGCAAAAACGGACTTTTCTTTTAATACTTGATTGAATATCGGGGCAATAGCACAACTTATATTATTGTTTATGGTCTTTGCTGATAGTGAATGGTGCATATCGTTTTGTTGTCCGTCTTGGCAATATATCTGGAAATCTTCAATTATTTCGATATTATTAGTTTTATTAAAATTAACTAATTTTTGCCTTTTTAGAAATGGTATGAAATAATTATCAATAAATGCTTTATATTCTTTGACATGCTTTTCCCTGACATTGCGTTTTTGCCTGGCTTTCTTAAATAATTCGCTTTTTTCGGTATAGTATTCTGTTAAGAGGTTGTAAAAATCGTCTTTGTTTTTCTTGTCAAAATATTCCTTTAGAAAAGTCTCCCTATGTTCCGTGGCATAAAGTTTAGCCCTTTCTTTATCTGTGGTTTTACAAGAGATACGGACATCGGTTTGGTGTCCATCATCATTAAATAAATGGGCGTAATAAGTGGGGGTTTTGGTATAGTTATTTATGTATAGCCGGAAAAGGGGAGCGTCCCCGTTTATTATAGCCATTTGTTTCCGTATTATAGTTAAACTTTGTAGAAGTTCATATTCTTGCTTGGTAAATAACCTTTGAAGTTCGGCTATTTTGTCATCATTCATAACCCGTAAAATACATAGGTTAATACATAGATGGCCTTTTTAAGCCTCTTTTCAACTATCCACGCTATCTATGGTGTCGTTTTCCGTCTAAACCTTCAAAACTACACCATACATGGACTGGAGAATACCGGATTCGAACCGGTGACCTATTGATTGCGAACCAATCGCTCTACCAACTGAGCTAATTCCCCGTTTGTTATGATAAGACTATACCGGTTTGCCGGGAAAAAAGCAAGTATTCAAAAGCCCGGCCTTTAAAAGTCCTTGGAAAATCGGGAATCCCGGTGTATACTGGCAGGAATTAAGGGGTCCCTTTGCTTATTTTTGATATTTTACGTTACGGCCATGGCATTTTTTTTGTGGGACTCCAGACCTGCCTGATGGGGGGGGTGTTTCTGGAATGGCGGCGGGACCGGAGGGCTTGCCGCAGCGCGGAGGCAATGGATGGCGGCGCGGCAGGGGGTGGAGCAGAGCCCGGGGCTCTGCCCTTGGTGTCGGTGCTGGTGCCCATTCATAACGAGGCCCGCCGTATGGGGGGGCTGCTGCAAAGCCTCGCCCTTCAGGATTATGCCGGGGCGGAGTACATCTTTATCGACGACCGTTCCGCCGATGAAAGCCCCGCAATGCTGGCCCATTTTGCGGAAGGGCGGAGGGATGTAAAAATCATCACCCTGGAGGAGAATCCCGGGTCCAACCACAAACAGTACGCCCTGGGAAAGGGGATTGAGGCTGCCCGGGGGGAATTTTTTCTTTTAACCGATGCGGACTGCGAACTTAAGCCCGGCTGGATCCGCGCCATGGTCCGGCGGATGGCCGACGGGCGGGTGGGGGCGGTGATCGCCCCGGTCTTCAAGAAAGAGGAAGGAAAGGGCTTTTTTTATTCCTACCAGTGTTACGACCACATTATCCGCTATATATACCTGGCCGGAGCGGCGGGGCTGGGAGCTGCCGGGGGGGGCTTTGGAAACAACCTGATCCTCCGCCGCGCATGCCTGGAGGCCGCCGGGGGTTACGGCGCGGTGCCCCCTTCCCCCACCGAGGACGCCGCCCTGGTGTCCCGGATCCGGGCCGTTACCACATACCAGGTCCGCGCCGCCGTGGGATTGGGAACCCATGTCAAAACCGGGGCGGAAAAATCCTGGAAAAGCCTGATCAACCAAACCCTCCGCTGGAACAACGGCGGTCTTTTCAGCCCCGAAATTCTTACCCGGATTAACTACAATTTATTGATGATCGTCATTTCCACCGGCATCCTCGCCATCCCCCTGCTGCCCTTTGTCCCCGGCCTCTGGCCCATGCCCCTGGGGGTCCTCATCGTGATGCTCGAAAATACCGCAGGCGCCCTCTGCATCGGCAAATCTTCCCTGCCCCGGCCCCGTTTCCTCTGGATACCGGAACTCCTCTTTACCCCGGTCTATTTCACCCTGATGACCCTTATGGGCTATCTGGGCATCAGAACAGACTGGAAGGGAAACAAAATATAAAGCCCCCAACAAAACGCTCCCCCATAAATGGCCGGATGCGGACGGATGCGCGGGGTATTCATGGTGTGAGTGACATCTGGAATTCCCCGACGTAGGAGACAAGCGAAGCGCAGGCTCCGGAGTCGGATTCTACAGGGTCACGAACGCCGTGAATGCCTCGCGTATCCGTCCGCATCCGGGCTAAAGGCTCATACCCATACTAAAAGAAAATTGAAAATAATCTTTGTCGATATTGTAGGCCACACCGACCCCTACGGCGGGGATGGCGAGTTTATTCATGTAAAAAGAGACTGAAGAGGCGATGCCGTAATCAAACTGATTTTTCAGGATTGAGCCCTGGGAATAGACCATCTGGACGGATGCGAGCAGCGAAAGGGTACCAAAGGAAAATTGATAAAGGTACCTTTCCAGGCCCAGGGATAACCCCGCGTAATGTTGGGCGGAAAAGGATTTGGAGAGGATGTTGACCAATGATTCCCCCGGGGACGATTCAAACAGTACGGGAACCTCCGGCTCGTATAAAAGGCCGCTGCGGATATCGGTACGGAAACCGGGGAGGATGGATTTCTGATAGATTAAACGGAAGTGCAGGGAATTGAAGGAAGGGGAATTGAGGCCCTGCATATAGTTATACGCAAGGGATGCGCTCTCCTCGGAGAGGAGGATGCCGTCCCAGCTGCTTCTGCGGGCGGAAAATTCCGGTCCCATCCGCAGGAGCTGGGCCCCTGATCCGGGGGGCAGGATGGGGTCATCCCGGTCCCGCAGCATACGGTTGGCATAGCCCAGGCGCAGGGAGCCCCCCAGTATTTCGGTAAACCGGAAATGGACGGCGGCGGAACCGTTAAAAGAGTCCACGTTGAATTGCCGCAGGGTTTCATCTTTCTGATTCCCGTCCCGCCGTTCATCCCGGGAATAAAACACCGAACCTGACCAGCCGGGCCGGCCTTTCCGGGCTGTGGTATTATACATCCCCATGATCATCCAGCCTTCGGACCGGTACATCCCCGCGATCGCAGCTTTGTGGTTAAGCCCCAGTGCGTTGGCGTCAAAGAAGGCCCCCCCGATGCTCATACTCCCGGAACCGAAAAAAACTATGGGAACGGGAAAAATGGACCACTTTTCCCGAAGCTCCACCCGGATGATCTTACCCGCATCGGAGTCCACAATTTCCACCAAAAGGGGCTCCAAAATTCCCGTGTCCAGGAGCGCCGCCTTTACCTCGTTCAGGTCCAGGTCCGCCGCGTCCCGGCCGATGAATTTTTGCAGGGCCTGGTCGACAATCTGGGGCCGGGTCCTCTTCAGCCCCGATACGGACACCCCGGTTATCTGGCCTGCGGCGCCGGCGCTTGCTTCAGCTTCATTACCCACCGTTGCATTTTGGGCAAAACTCAAACCCGGGAAAGACAGCATGAGAAACATCATGATGAAACCACACGCTGCTTTCCTCATAAAATAGCTTATTTTTTGAATTTCAGAACCGGTCTGCAAAACCCGGGTTCACAGAACCCGGGTCAGCCAGCCCTTGGTGTCCGGAATGGTACCGTACTGGATACCCTTAAGGGTGTCCCGCACCCTGGCGGTAAACTCCCCAACCTTGCCCCCGTTAAAGACAACCTTCTTTCCCTTATGGGTAAGGGATTCCAGGGGGGTAGCCCCTGCGGCGGTGCCGCTGACAAAGCATTCCTTTGTTTCAGCCAGGGCTTCCTCAATGGCGATTCTCCGCTCGCCCACCTTGATGCCCCAGTCGCGGGCCAGCTCGACGATACTGGCGCGGGTGATCCCCGGCAGGATCGTGTCCCCCAGTTCCGGGGTAACCAGCTCGCCGGATTTCAGATAAAAGAAGATATTGCAGGAGGAGCCTTCCTCCACATATTTCTGTTCCCGCGCGTCAAGGAACACACACTCCATGTACCCCGCGTCCGCCGCCTCATGCTTGGCCAGGGCGGCTATGGTATAATTGGAGGCCGCCTTAATCCAGCCCGTACCCTTTGGGGTCGCCCGGATCCGCTCGGCCACCACCGCATCGGAATTCCCCCCGGAAAAATAGGCGCTTACCGGGGTATTGATCACCACAACCCAGGGCTCGTGACTGATATTCACCCCCACCCCCCCCTCGGCATAGGTAAAGGGCCGGATATACACCGAATCGGCGCTGATAAAGGAGTCCTTCTCCCATTCCTTTTTATAGTAAGGCCGGAAACCCAGCTGGGCATTCCGTTTGACCGTCTCCACACAGGCCTTGATGAATTCATCCTCCGGGAAGGGGGGCATATAGAGCCCCTTCATGGAAGCAAAAAACCGGGCGGCGTTCCTGTCGGGCCGGAAAATCGCCAGCCCCCCGTCCTTCTGGGGCAGGGCCTTGATCCCCTCAAAACAGCCCAGGCCGTATTGGGTGGTATAGTTTACCAGGGGCATATCCGCATATAAATTCCGGGAATCCGAAAGCGCGCTCTGCTCGGCCTCGCTCAGGGCCGCCTCTTCTTCGGGTTTTTTGTGGGGTTTTTCCTCATACCCGCCTGTCCATTTTTTCGCGGAATACTTCGACCGGTAAATGATGGGGTAACTATTCAATGAAAAAGCCATACTATCCTCCAAATTCTGTGTCCAGTGTACCAAAAAGGATGAGTAATAACAATCACACGCAGGCAGGCGGATTCCCGCCCTGGCTGCAAAAAGGCTCCTAGCAAAACCCTGTCTTGTATGCTATAATATGTCCGTAAAGCGACACTAGCTCATCCGGATAGAGCATCAGCCTTCTAAGCTGAGGGTAGTGGGTTCGAGTCCCGCGTGTCGCAGGCGGGGAATTGTTTTTTTCCCCTTTTCCCTTCATACTTGTTACTTATGAAAAAGCTAATACCTGTTTTTATAATCCTTTTGATCTTTTCGGGATGCGTCAGCAACCCCCTGACGGGGAAGAGCACCATGGCCTTTGTGGATAACAGCGAGCTGTTTCCCTCCTCCTTTCAGCAGTACGATGAATTCCTGCGGGAGAACCAGGTCGTTACCGGGACCGCCGATGCGCAGCTGGTGGAACGGGTCGGCATGAGGATCCGCTCTGCGGCGGAAAAGTGGCTCGAAGCCGAAGGGGCGGGTAGTTACCTGAAGGACTACCGCTGGGAGTACAAGCTGGTGCTTGATACTGCGGTCAATGCCTGGTGCATGCCCGGGGGAAAGATCGTGGTCTATACGGGGATACTGCCGGTGACCGCCACCGAGGCGGGGCTTGCCACGGTGATGGGCCACGAGGTTTCCCATGCTCTGCTCAACCACGGGCAGCAGCGGATGAGCGCCGGGGTGCTCCAGCAGATTGGGGCAACGGGCTTAAGCCTGATGACCTCCAACCGCAGCCCCCAGGCGCAGCAGCTTGCCATGACCGCCTATGGCGCGGGGTCCGAGCTTTTCGGGACCCTGCCCTTCAGCCGCAGTCACGAAAGCGAAGCGGACCATATCGGCCTTATCCTTATGGCCATTGCGGGATATAACCCGGACGAAGCTGCCCCCTTCTGGGAACGGATGAGCGCCCTTTCCGGCGGCGGCGGAACCCCGGAATTCTTGAGTACCCACCCTTCGGACTCAACCAGGATCGGCAATATCAGGGGCTGGACCCCCGAAGCCAAAGAAAGGGCCGCCCAATTCGGCGTCAGTTTCTGATCTTTCAATGATAAAATTCCTCCATACCGCAGACCTTCATCTGGGAAAAATTTTTCATGAACAATCCCTGATTGAAGATCAGCGGTTTATGCTGGAAGGGCTTGCCCGAATTCTTGAGGACCGGTCATACCGCGCCCTGATCATTGCCGGCGATGTGTACGACCGGTCCATTCCCTCTCCGGATGCGGTAAAACTGTTCGGTTCCTTTCTTGCAAGGCTGAAGGCACAGAGGACCGATCTGGAAATCCTTATTATCCCCGGCAACCACGATTCCCCAACCCGGCTCGGTTTTGGGCGGGAGCTTTTCGCGGAGCTGGGGATCCGTTTTGTCACCGACGCCGGGGACTGCGACAAGCCGGTTATCGTCAGGGATACTGCGGGCGGCGCCAGGGGCGGCGGCGAAAGCTGCGCCTTTTTTCTGCTCCCCTTCCTTAACCCCGGCAGCCTGAATGAAGACAGTATTACTGCGGAAAACAGTAGCAGTGAAACAGAACCTCTGCGATCACAATCGAAACTGGCAGCCGCCGCTGCGGCACGGCTTGAACAGGCCCGCAAACAATGTGTCAGTAATGGCCTTACCTATACGGTTCTGGCGGCCCATCTCTTTACCGCCGGAGGAATGGAGTCGGATTCGGAACGGATCTTTTTGGGCAGCGCCGAGCGGGTGGACATCGGGCTTTTTGGCGCCTTTGATTATATCGCCCTGGGGCATCTCCACCGTCTTCAACAGGCCGGAAAAAACGGCTGGTATTCCGGGAGCCCCCTGGCCTACTCCTTTGCAGAGGCCTCTGTTCCGGCAGGAGCAGGGACGGAGAAGTCCTTCCTTTCGGTGGAGCTTGCGGATGGACAAGCCCGGGTGACCCCCCTCCCCATCAAGCCCCTGCGGAAGGTGAGCCGCCTCTCCGGTTCCTTTGACTGGTTTTTCAGGGATTCTGTAAAGGACAGGGATGTCTGCGCTGCGGAAAAAGATTTTCTTGAAATTCTCCTTACGGACAGCTCCATCACGGAAAATCCCCTGGCCCTTTTACGGAAACGCTTTCCCCACATCCTTTCGATAAAACAGGATGAGGCTTTTTCCAGCCTGCTCACGAACCATGCCGGCCTAAAGGCCCCCGCCGCCGGCAATGGGGAACGGCGGGACACCGCCGGCGATTTTGAGGAATTCCTCGGCGGCCTTTACGGGCAGGCTGACGGGGAAGAGCTTGCGCTTTTCCGGGAGCTCCTTGCGGAAATTGAGGCGGAAGAACAAACAGGTGACCTCAACCGGGCTGCGGAGCAGCGGATGTTCCCCACTTGTGACCTCAACCGGAGGTTCCCCTCTTGAGACCCGAAAAACTGGTGATGGAAAATTTCGGCCCCTTCGCCGGCAGGGCGGAGCTTGATTTTTCCCGGCTGGAGGATATCTTCCTGGTGACCGGAAAAACCGGATCGGGAAAAACCACCATATTTGACGCCATCTGCTTTGCCCTCTACGGAAAAGTTCCGGGCAGCCGGGGGAACCATATAAACCGCCTGCGCAGCGATCATAACGCAGGCGGCGCAAAAGGTATGGATGGCGGCGCGAATGGTATGGATGGCGGCGCCGGGGACGATGAATGCATGGTCTCCCTGGAATTTTCCCTGGGGGACAATCGGTACCTTGCGGAACGGAGCCCCAGGCAGGAGAGGAAACGGAAACGCGGAACCGGCGCCACCATTGCGGAAGAAACCGTGGTGCTTTACGAAATTATCGGGGGGAAAAAAACCAATCCCAGCTCAAAAAAAACAGAGGCGGATCAAAAAATCAGGGAGCTTATCGGCCTGGAGGCGGAGGAATTTTTCAAAATCGTCCTCCTTCCCCAGGGGGAGTTTGCGGAATTCCTGCGGCAGAATACCAGCGAGCGGCAGAAGGTGCTGGGAAAACTCTTTCCCATAGAAAAGGCTGCACGGGTACGGGAACTGGCCCAGGAAAAGGCCCGGGATGCGGAGACCAAGGCCGGGGAGGCCGCCCGGATTCTGGGGGATATCAACAGTAAAGTTTCTTTCGATACCTATGAGGCAATGCACCGGGAAGCGGAAGACTCCTACCAAAAGGCACGGGAAAAAACCGCCGCCCTGGGAGCGGAAGAAGCCAGGCTCCGCCGGATAGTCGCTCTGCGTCAGAAGGAAGCGGAGACAGCAGCCCATCTTGAGGAAAGCCGTAAAGAAGAACAGCAATTTGAAGCGGCGGGAAAATCAATAATAGAAAAAGAAACCTTACTGTCCCTGTCCCGAACTGCCCGGCCCCTGGAACAATTCTTAAGGGCAAACGAACAGGCTATCGAAACTTTTCAATCCGCTGCCGCAGCTTTTGCGCTGGCCAAAGAAGAACGGGCCGCCGCAGAAAAGGCCGCTGCGGAGGCGGAAAGCCGGGGCGCAGAAATACTGCGCATTGAAGGGGAAGATGCATCCCTCCGGGAAAAACGGCCCGCCCTTATGGAAATGCGGGAAGAGGAACAAAAACTAAACGCCGATAAAAAAGAACTTGAAAACGCCAGCGCCCTTATCGGGGAACTGGAAAAAAAGAATAACGCCCTGCAGGGGGAACGGGAAAAACAGGAAGGAGAAATCCGGAAGCTTGAAGAATTGGCTGCGGAAGGGCCGGCGCTGGAACAGCGGATGGAAGCGGAACGGGCCCTGAAAAATACCCTCATGGAGATCCGCAAATTCAGGGGCCGCCTGGAAAAGTTTGAAAACGAAGCCCTTGAACGGAAAAACAGTATCGCTGCGCTAGACAAACGCCGGGCCGAACTGGAAAAACGGCTCCCTGTTATCACAGAGGAACTGAAAAATTTACGGAAAAAAAAGTCCGCGGGAGAACGGGCGGAACAGGCGGGGCATCTTTCGGCAAATCTTAAAGCCGGCGAACCCTGTCCGGTCTGCGGTTCAACAGAACATCCCCACCCTGCATCCGCCCCGGTTCATCACTTTAACCAGGATGAACGGATAGCGGCCCAGGAGAACAGCCTGGCTGATGCGGAACGGAACCATGCCGCCGCCGTTGCAGAGCTGGGGGCGCAAAAAAAAGAAGTACAGAAACTTGAAGCGGAGATACGCGCCCTTGAGGAAGAATTCGGGGAAGAAATTCTTAAAGCCAGGGCCGATATCAGGGTTCCCTCAAAACCGGAAGAACTGGATACCCTGATCAGCAAAAAATCCGCAGAGCTTAACGACATGCTGACCCGGCAGGCAAAAATCCGGGACGCGGAAAACCGGATTAAAATGCTCTACCGGGAACAGGGGGAAGCGCAAAGCAAGCTTACTGAAAATGAAAAGGAACTTGCCGCCCTGGGCGAAAAGGAAAAAAACCTTGCCGCCGCCATTACGGAAAAAGAACGGAAACACCTGGGACTTTTGAAATCCGCCCTGCCGGCGGCATTGATTACGCCTTCAACGGCAAAAGGCGCCAGAGCTGATTCCCGCAGTGTTACTAAGGCCCCTCATTGTTTTACCAATGCTGCGGAGGCCCTCTCTGCGCTGGACCGGCTTATCGCCGAACAGGAAACCCTGCTTGCCCAATACCGCAAGGCACGGGAACAGGCGGGCCAGGCCCTGGCGGCTGCCATTGCCGGCGAAAAGACCAGGGCGCAGCGCCGGGACGAAACCGCAACACAGCAGCAGGAAGCCGAAGCCATGCTGAAAAGGGAACTGGAAAATTCCCCCTTTGCGGACAGCAGAGCCCTGGAAAAAAGCCTGCTTGATACTGAAACCGAGAAAGCCCTTGACGGGGAAATCAGGGGCTGGCGGGAAGCTCAAATCGAAGTCCGTTCCCGGATCGCCGGGCTTGAGGCACAGCTTGGCGGAATATGGGAAGAACTCAAGGGCTCAGGCGAAAGCGCCGGACCCGGCGGGGCCGCCGATCTCCAGGAAGCCGGCCAAGGCGCCCGCAGCGTTACTGCGGCTCTGGAAGACACCGGACGCAGGCTTGACGCCCTTGAAGCCGAACGGGAACAGGCCGAGGCAGAGCGGGACAAAACTTTTGCGGAGCTTACCGCTCTTGAAAAGGACCGTGACAGCCTGAGGGAAGCCCACGAACGGCACGAGGCGCTTTCCGCAAGGGCCCGCAGCCTGCGGAACCTGTCCAACGATCTTTCGGGGAAGAATCCCCAAAAGAAGCCCTTCGATTCCTGGCTCCTGGGACTCTACCTTGCGGAGGTTGCCGCCTTCGCCACCAAGCGGCTGGAAAAGATGAGCGAGTCCCGCTACTCCCTGCTCCTGGAAAGTGAACGGGAATCGGGCCGTTCGGCGGGGCACAGCTACACGGGACTGGACCTGACGGTATTCGACGCCTACACGGGGAAAACCCGGCCCTGCGCCACCTTATCGGGGGGCGAAAGTTTTATGGCATCCATCAGCCTTGCCCTGGGCCTGGCGGATTCCATCCAGAGCCGCTCCGGCGGCGTCAGGCTTGACGCAGTCTTCATCGATGAAGGCTTCGGGAGCCTTGACGAGGGCAGTCTGGACAAGGCCCTGCTCATCCTGGACGAGCTCCGTGACCGCCGCATGGTGGGGCTCATCTCCCATGTGGGGGAGATGCGATCCCGTATTCCCTGTAAGGTTGAGGTGATCAAAACGGGATCGGGGTCGCGGATAGAATACTAATCACACTTTCTTTACGAACTTGTCCCGGTTTTTCGCAAATGTCACCGCCAGCTCAATCGCATCCAGCAAGCTTTCTTCATTAGCCTGATTCTTACCGGCCCGGTCAAAGGCGGTACCGTGGTCTACCGAGGTACGGATGATGGGCAGCCCGATGGTGGTGTTAATGCCGCTCATCTGGGAAAAAAAACCGGTCTTGGGGTCCATGCGAAAGCCGCAGAGTTTAAGGGGGATGTGCCCCTGGTCGTGGTACATGGCCACCACCACATCGAACTGGCCCCCCAGGGCTTTGACGAACACCGTATCCGGGGGCACCGGGCCGGTTACGTCCAGGCCTTCCGCCTTGGCCTCTTCGATGGCGGGATTAATCGCCTTGGCTTCCTGATCCCCAAAGAGGCCGTTCTCGGAGGAGTGGGCGTTGAAGCCCGCCACGCCGATGCGGCGGCTTTCCTTGCCCATAAGTCTTAATGCAAGGTCCGCAAGGCGGATGGTTTTAAGGACCCGCTCCTTAGTGATAAGATCGCAGGCGTCCCGCATGGACACATGGGTGGTTACGTGGATCACGTTAAGGCCGCCCCCGGAGAGGAGCATGCCGTAGTTTTTGGTCTTGGTGTAGTCGGCAAAAATTTCCGTGTGTCCCGAATAGTGATGCCCCGCTATGTTGATCGCTTCCTTGTTGATGGGCCCCGTGACCACCCCGGCGGTGGCGCCCGACATGGCGTCCTTGATTGCGGAGACCACATATTGAAAAGCGGCGTCCCCTGATTTTGCGCTTACCTGCCCGTATTCATAGTCACCTTTTTTCAGCAGCCCGGCGTCGATAAAATCAATGGTTCCCAATGTACCCGCCGTATCTTTTGGATTCTTGATCGCGTTGATAGTAAAACTGCGGCCCGTCACTTTCAGCGCATCTTCCAATACAATTCGATCCGCATAAACCACGGGAATTGATTTTTCATAAATGGCCGCATGGGCCAGGGCCTTGACGCAAATCTCCGGGCCTATCCCCGCGGGGTCACCGATGCTGATACCCAGCACGGGCCTTGAACCGCCGCCGCCTGCGACACCATCCTCCGCGCCGATAAGTTCCCCCAGCGTTACCATAAGTTACCATCCTTGTCGAAGGGCCAGTCCTGGGGTCCGCTCAAAATTTCAAGCCCCTTATTGGCTTTCGCCTCCCCTTCCATTGCTTCGGAGATCCAAATCGTTTCGGTGTGGAGGCTGTCGGCAATCCGGATGATCCGGGGATGATCCTTGTCATGTCCGATACAGGTCCGCAGGGCAAGCTGAATCGCCTCCCGGTCGTTATCGAGAATACAGGGGATACGCACAAAATCGATCCCCCGGGAGGTGACGGCGTTCACATAGGTGGCCTCGTAGTCGATCTTGTCGAAGAGCCGCCGGGTGGTGGTGTGGGCCGCCCCTATGCCCATGGCGGTACCGTGGGTTTCCGGTGTCAGGTCCAGCACCGCAGTCCGTATGGCCTTGATGCCTCCGGTAACCCAGGGTGAACAAGGACTGGCCCCGGTGATGTTGGGGTCCATGCCGTCTCCGGAAATATCCTTGCCGATCCGGTCCACCACCAGCACATCGGTCTTGTCAAACAAAATGACGGGCAGGTGGCTGCGGGCCTCTTCCAGCAGGGCAGGCTCCCTTTCTTCAATTTCATCGGGACGGAGGGCAGCAAATTTGCAGGTCTGACAGTAGGCGTTTTCCAGAATACCAAAGCCCAGAATGACCGGGGCGTTCTTGATGATGGTCTTGCCGAAGGCGGGAACCATGCAGGCCATCTCGCCGAAACCGTTCTGGTGGCAGATATCCGCCCCTTCCCGCTTGCCCAGGCCGATTGCCATCATCTTCATGATCCCGCTTTCGTAGGGGCCGTGAAAATCCGTGTGGGGTTTGATCCGCCCCGCCACGATGATCCCGTCGGACTCGGCGGCGTTCCTGTCGATCCGGACCCCGCAGCTTGGCTGGCCGTCCTTACCCGGTTCACTCTGGCCTATGACCACGGTCTCCATGGAGGAGACAATAGGACAGCCCACAAATTCTTCGGTGACCCCGTAACCGGCGATAAGGGCCTTCTGCCCCTCCGCACTGGCGCCCCCGTGGCTCCCCATGGCGGGGACAACAAAGGGGCTTGCCCCCCTGGACTTCACAAAGTCCGCAATGGCCCTGGTGATAATCGCCACATTGGCCACCCCCCGGCTGCCGCAGGTAATGGCAATCCGTTTACCCGGTTTGATGGGGTCCCCCAGTTCGGGACGGGAAAGCTGGGCAAAAACCGCCCGGGGTATATCCTCCGGCTCGATTGAATCCCGGTCAAAAAGCTGCTTGACCCGGAGCATCCGGGGAAGTTCAACTTCGGCGCATAACCGGCTGATGATACCGCTCATATACTTCCTTTTATATGGTGAGGATAGCATTGAAAGGCCCCTATATGCAATAATAAGGTAATGTTTACCCTGTTGATCCTGGCTGATGATTTAACCGGCGCGCTCGATACGGGGGTCCAGTTTGCCAAAAAAGGCATCCCGACCCGGGTGGTTCTGTCCCCGGAGGGGAAGGCTGAAAATTCAGCGGCGGAATCGGCAGCAGTTCTGGTGATCAACACCGGCACCCGGCATAGTTCCCTTGCGGAGGCGGGAAAGATTATCACCGCCTGCCTTGACCGCTACCGGGACATCCCATACATATACAAAAAAACCGATTCCACCCTGCGGGGCAATATCGGCGCCGAACTTGAAGCCCTTGTTATGGCGCGGAACATTCAGCGGCTGCCCTTTGTCCCGGCCTATCCCGGCCTGGGGCGGACCACCGCCGGGGGGCATCAGCTCCTGAAGGGTATCCCCATCGACAAAACCGATATGGCGGTTGACGCCCTCAACCCGATCCGGCACAGCTTTATCCCCGACATCATCGGTGAGGAATCGGATATCCCGGTCCGGCTTATCCCGGCAAAGGGTTCTCCCCCTGCCCCAAATCTGGAATCCAAAAGAAGGGAAATTCTGGTCTATGACTGCGAAAATGCCGGCGAGCTGCGGGACATTGCCCATGCCCTCAAAGAACAGGGATCCCTCTCCGTTACCGCAGGCTGCGCGGGCTTTGCCGAATTCCTTATGGAGGAACTCCCCTTCCCCGCCCGGGTAGCGCCGGGGGGATTGATGGCAGCACAAGCCGGTTCCGGCAAAGAGAATATTCCCCGGTTCCCTGTCCTGATCCTCTCCGGGAGCCGCCATCCGGTCTCCCTCTCCCAGGTAAAGGCCGCCCTGGAAAGCGGGTTCCCGGGTATTACCGTCGATGGTGAAAAGCTCCTCCGCGAGGAATGGTTTACCGGGGAAGAAGCGGCGGCCCTTGAGGATAACTGCGCTAAAACCCTGAAGCAGCATGGGGTATGCATATTGGGAACCGCCATGGCCATGGGGCAGATTACCGAACGGGCCAATGCAGCGGTACAGAGCCAGGATAAATGGGCGGAACAAAAAAATCAAAACGGCCGGGCCACCGGGACTGCCGGAGTGGCGGGGCTTTTGGGGAAGTTCCTTAAAAACATACTTAAACGGACCGGGCCCCTGCATCTGGTTATCTTTGGGGGAGATACCCTTTTAGGTATTATGGAAATTCTGAAATTTGATTATATTATACCTATAGAGGAAATAAGGCCGGGGATCGTCCTGGCCCGGGCGGAAGGGAAAGGGGGAAGCTCCTTCATCGTCACCAAATCGGGAGCCTTCGGCGATCCGGGGATGATCGAAACTATCCGCTCTTATTTCTCATAATAAACCTTTTAGAGGAGTATGGGGAAGCTTCGCTTCCCTTCCGATTAACGTGGCGGCAAGCCGCCTTTTTAGAGGAGTAAGTTATGTACGAATACAAAACCCAGGGAACCTGCTCGACCAAAATTCATTTTGATATCAAGGACAACAGGGTTTATTCAGTTTCTTTTGATGACGGCTGCGACGGCAACCTCAAGTCTATCTCGACCCTGGCGGAAGGGATGGATGCGGATGAGCTGATCAAGAAGCTTAAGGGGATTCGATGCGGCCACAAGGCAACTTCCTGCGGGGATCAGTTTGCCCGTGCCCTTGAAAAATACAAATGAGCGTTGAAAAGCAAAAGCTCCTGCTCCACAGCTGCTGCGCCCCCTGTTCGGTGAAATGCATAGCTAGTCTTGCTGAAGAGGGGATAAAACCGGCGCTGTTTTGGTACAACCCCAACATCCATCCCTTTACGGAATACCGGGAACGCCGGGACACCCTTGTCCGGTTTGCCGCAGACGCGGGGCTTGAGCTTATCAGTGATGATGAATACGGCCTCCGCTTATTCCTGCGGGGCTTGTATGGCATTGCAGAAGAAAGTCCGGCGGACGATAGGCCGCAGGCTTTGCATCAGCCGCGCTGCGCTTACTGTTATAGGCTGCGGCTTGAAAAAACCGCTGCCCGGGCAGCGGAAGAGGGTTACGATTATTTCAGCACCACCCTTCTTATCAGCCCCTATCAGAACCACGATATTATCCGTCAGATTGGTGAAGAGCTGGGACAGAATTACGGGGTGAAATTTTTGTACCGGGACTTCCGGCCCCTCTTCCGCGCGGGACAGGCCAGGGCCCGGGAGCTTGGTTTATACATGCAGAAATACTGCGGATGTATTTTTAGTGAAGAAGAACGGTATCTGGCCCAAAAGGAACGGGGTTAACATGGCCGTGTCCCCCGCTGCGTTTACCGTGGACCCCCGTTTTCAGCGGCTTACCCTGCTTACCGGCATGGAAGCTGCGGCGGCCCTTGCGGAAAAGCGGGTCATCGTCTTCGGCATCGGCGGTGTGGGGAGCTGGTGCGCCGAGGCCCTGGTACGATCCGGCGTCGGCGCGGTGGACATTGTCGACTCCGATACGGTATGCATCACCAATATCAACCGCCAGGTCCAGGCCACCAGCCGCACCGTGGGTCTCTCCAAAACAGAGACCCTTAAAGACAGGCTCCTTGAGATAAACCCCAACTGCAAAATCACCCCCTGGGGAAAAGTTTTTTCCCGGCAGACCGCGGAGCTCTTCAACATTGCCCAGGCGGATTATGTCATCGACGCCATCGACAGTCTGGGCCACAAACTCGATCTGATTGAGATCACCTGCGCTGCGGGGACGAAAATTTTTTCCTGCATGGGGATGGCCCAGAAGCTTGACCCCACCCGGCTTAAAACCGCCGACATCTGGAAAACCGAAGGCTGCCCCCTGGCACGGCTCGTACGGCAGGGTTTACGCAAACGGGGCTTTAAAGAACACTTTACCGTTATCTACAGCGATGAACAGCTCCCCCTGCACACCGGAACCGGCGCAGCCTGCGGACAGGCCCAATGCCTCTGCCCTGCCCGCAACAGGGACGACCCCAACGCCCCCGTCGAATGGTGCAGCTCCAAAAAGGTGATCAACGGCAGCGCCGTCACAGTCACCGCCGGCGCCGGCATGATCCTGGCAAGCCTGGTGATCCGGGATGTGTATGCACAGTTTGAACAGGAACCTGCCCGTGGCTAACCGCTTCCTCCGCCGTGCAGGGGCCTCAGAGATCGTACAAAAACTGTGTACCAAGCTTATTCTGGAACGCAATCTGATCAACGAAGGCGACCGGATCCTTATCGCCGCTTCCGGGGGCAAAGACTCAACCGTTCTCGCCTGGGCCCTTTCCGGCCTGCGTCCGGCGCTGAAAAAAAATTACGAACTTGCGGCGATCCATATTTCAAGCGACTTCTGCTCCTGCTGCAAAAAATCAATTTTATCCAAACGCCTGGATGAATGGGGCATCCCCTTTACGGACCTCTTTGTGCCCATCATCGGGCGGCTTAAGGAAGGGGAAAAGATGAACTGCTACTGGTGTTCCACCCAGCGGCGCACAGAATTACTGAAATACGCGGTGGAAAATAACTTCAACAAAATCGCCCTGGGGCATCATCTTGATGACATCATCGAAACTTTTTTTATGAACATGACAAACAAGGGCGAACTTTCCACCATGCCGGCGCTTCTCGCCTACCGCAAGTACCCCGTCAGCCTTATCCGCCCCCTGGCATACACCGAGGAGCAACAGATAATCACCTGCGCCGCCGAGCAGGACATCCTCAAGGCAGCCTGTACCTGCCCCTACGGGGTCAACTCCAAACGCCGGGATCTGCGAAAGCGGATCGCCGACTTCACCGGCAACTCCGGCGCGGTAAAGCGGCGTATCCTTAAAGCAATGTCTTCGGGAAAAGAGGACATGCTGGTGGAAACGGAATAGGGTTGTTCAATAACTTCAGTTATTGAACAACCCTATTATTGTATTTAGATAATTCCTTTTCAGATCCATTTTTACAATTATAATATTTATGATAAACGCTTTCGATATTATATTCTTTTAATTTATTTATTATATCATTATGTGAAGGAACTTTTTTACGTGTATATTCTTTATCCCAATAATTATTGCTATTAAAGTCACCAACAAATATAACAGGAGCAGTTAAATAGTTTTTATATTTATCAAAATTTATGGCCTTCCATACCTGTTCCGTATATTCTACTTTATTATTATTTATATTTTTATCTTTTGTCCAAATTGCAAAACAAATAAAATTATACTTTTCATTAAATACCTTGTATGGTACTACATATCGAAATTCTGGGTTGTGTTCGGGTAATATTTCTATATTAAAACAATCAGAAAATATTCCTATTCCATATTTACTATCTATATCATCCCCAAACCAAACACAATTCTTTTTTAAGTTTTTTAACCTTTCAACATCATAATTTGTACATTCTTGTATAATATAAATATCAGCATTATATTTTTCAATATAATTTGCTTTCTTTTCTGTAAATCCTTCTTTATTATACGGAGAGATCGTTTTACAATTCCATGAAACAATTTTCATTATTTCCCCCATTCTTTATTTTATAATGGTTTTTATATTCTGTCAATACGGTTAGGGAAAATTGCACATAGCGTAGTTAAACGAAGTTTTTTTGTCCTCTTCAGCGAATCGTATTTTCCCGAGGAGGGCGAAAGATGGGAAATTATTTCTTCCCTCTGCCATATATTACTACAGATACCGCCGAGGTGGTACGATTAGCAGACATTCTATATACATACCCGGGTAAAAAATCATATTCAGCTTTCAAGCCATTAGCCCCTCTTGATACACTGAGTGTAGTACTGCTTACACTACTGGTTGAAGTACTGCTTACACTACTGGTTGAAGTAGTGCTTGCACTATAAAAATAATCTACAATAAATTTATGTGATCCAGCTGGTATATCTATTATTACCAAATTATCTGGCGATGTCCCCCACATTATGTTTGCAAATTTACTTTTTTCCCATGATACTTCCTGCCCATCGAATTCTTTAACAAATAAATCCCCAGATATTTGCAATGTACATTGTTCATCCAATGCTACATTAGGGTCATAAACCCCTATATTAGTTGTAGTCATACAACCCATCAGTAAAACAGAAACAAGCAATAATGATAGATACTTCATAAAACCATCCAAAATAGTTTATTCATAAAAGTATATTTTGTTTATATTCTTTTGTCAAGTAAATTTATGTAAAAAAATCAAAATATTTCTTGTGCCATGAAGGGCGCCCCCCGTCTTGGGACAAAAAAATTCATATCACACACATTTTCTGAGATATAAACACAATTAATTTATGTAAAAATAAACGAACAAAACTTCTTTAATTCTCCATGGCCGCAACACTCCTGTCAGCCAAGGAGATAAGCGGGGGTAGCGTAATGGACCGCAGGGCCAAAAAGGCGCCAGTGCCTTTTTGGCACGAGGACCATGGAGCGCAGGGGGAGCAGCGGCGATCCACGCTTCCCCATTGTAAGCAGAGGCCCCATGCCGCGATGGCGCTCCCCCTCTTGCAAAATTCTCCCTTATATCCTACAATTTAACTAGGAGATTGCGGGAGGACGGATGCAGCACAAGGGGAATGGGTTGCGGCAGGGTACGCTGCTTATACATAACGGACACGAGATCGATCCCGCTTCGGGCGCCCTGGGGGTGCCCGTCATTCAGACATCCACTTTTGACCAGGGGGACCTGTCTAAACCGGTGGAATTTGACTATGCCCGGTCGGGGAATCCCACCCGGAAGGCCCTGGAAGAAACCATTGCGATCCTTGAGGGGGGGGCCAGGGGCTATGCCTTTGGGAGCGGGATCGCGGCGGTGTCTTCGGCACTGGGGATTTTTTCCGCCGGGGACCATATTGTGGCTGCGGAGGATATCTACGGCGGAAGTTGGCGGATCCTCAACACTTTTTACCGGCGGTGGAGGCTGGAGCTCACCGCGGTGGACGCCTCCGACACGGAACAGGTGCGGAGGGCTATCAAACCCAATACCAGGGCCCTGTTTCTGGAAACCCCCTCCAATCCCCTGCTCAAAATAACCGACCTGGCCGCCTGTATCGCCATTGCAAAAGAGGCGGGGCTTATCACTATTGTGGACAACACCTTTATGACCCCCTGCCGCCAGCGTCCCATCGAGCTGGGGGCGGATATCGTGGTCCATTCGGCGACCAAATTTATCGGGGGCCACAGCGATGTGATCTCCGGGCTGGCGGTTACCCGGACGGAAGAACTCGGGAAACGGGTCTATGCGGTGCAGAACAGCTTCGGTGCGGTGCCGGGTCCCTGGGATGTTTGGCTGGTGCTCCGGGGTATCAAGACTTTGAAAGTACGGTTTGATGCACAGGAAAAAACCGCGCAGTATTTGTGCGAAAAACTTTTGAAGCATCCCGGGGTGGAAGCGGTTTACTATCCCGGCTTGGACAACCACCCGGGCAGGAAGATACACGACGCCCAGTCATCGGGGGCGGGGGCGGTTTTCTCCTTCAAGACAAAGACTGTCGAACAGGCGATCCGGTTTCTGGGCAAGGTGGAGCTCGCCGCAGCGGCGGTAAGCCTTGGGGGGGTGGAAACCATCGCCTCCTATCCGGTAAGGATGAGTCACGCTTCCATTCCCCCTGCGGAACGGGAGCGGCTGGGTATTACCGATACCCTGATTAGGATTTCTGCGGGGCTTGAGGATCCGGAGGACCTTGCCACCGATTTTGAACAAGCCTTAAGTTAAGGAATGAAAGACGAAAATGGAAAATGAAGCGCATTGTAAAAAAGAAATAAGAACCCCTTCCATGGATACCGTTTTGGTACACGGGACGGTCCCCTTTGATCCGGTGACCGGAGCGATAAGCACCCCTATCTACCAGAGTTCCACTTTTCGCCATCCCGGCCTGGGGCGGACCACGGGCTTTGATTACAGCCGGGGGATAAATCCTACCAGAAGCGAACTTGAGCGGACCATGGCGCTCATTGAGCACGGCAAGTACGGTCTGGCCTTTGCCAGCGGCATGGGGGCTATCTCCACGGTGATAAAAATTTTCAAACCCGGGGATCACCTTATCGTCTCGGAGGATCTCTACGGAGGCACCTACCGACTCTTCAACGAATACTATGCCAAATACGGCTTTTCTTTTTCATGGATAGATACCAGTAATTTTAACAAGGTGCAGGAGGCTATCCGGCCTGAAACAAAGGCCCTCTTTATCGAGACCCCCTCAAATCCCATGATGAAGGTCACCGATATCCGCCGTTCCGCGGAGCTGATGCACCGGCGGGGGGGGCTCCTCATCGTTGACAATACCTTCCTCTCCCCCTACTTTCAGAATCCCCTGGACTTGGGGGCGGATATCGTAGTCCACAGCGGAACTAAGTACCTGGCGGGCCATAACGATACCCTTGCGGGCTTTATCGTCCACTCCAGGGATGAAATTGATGAGCCCTTAAGGAATGTGCAGAAAAGTGAAGGGGCTTCCCTTGCGCCCTTTGACGCGTGGCTGCTGATCCGGGGAATCCAGACCCTTGCGGTGCGGATGGAGCGGCATAACAAAAATGCCCTTTCCGTCGCAGAATGGCTGCGTACCCAGGACCGGGTGGAAAAGGTTTTCTACCCCGGTTTTGAGGATCATCCCCAGCATCAGCTTTCCTGTTCACAGACAAGGGGCTCCGGGGGAATGATCTCCTTTTACCTTAAGGATCCCGCCGATGTAGCAGTAATACTGCACAGTGTTACGGTGATCCTCTTTGCGGAAAGCCTGGGCGGGGTCCAGTCCCTTATCACCTATCCCCTGGTGCAGACCCACAGCGCCATACCGGAAGCCATGCGGCTTTCCGCCGGGGTCAACGACAAGCTGATGAGGCTTTCCGTGGGTATTGAAGATGCCAATGATATTATCGCCGATCTGGATACGGCGTTTGCGCGCTGTAAGATTGAGCAAGGTAAAAAGGAGAAAAAACCATGAGGATTTCTACCAAAGGCCGCTACTCACTGGAGGCGCTTCTCTATATGGCGATGCTTCCCGAAGGGGAATATTCCAGCACCCGGTCCATTGCGGAAAACACCGGCATAAGCGACGGATATCTGGAACAGCTTTTTATCCCCCTAAGAAAGGCGGGGATCGTGCAGGGAATCCGGGGACCCCAGGGGGGCTATCTGCCGGGCCGGGAAACCGACAAGATCACCGTGGGGGATATCCTGCGGGCTGTGGAAGGGTCCCTTGAACCGGTGGACTGCGTTAGCTCCACCGACTGCCCGGCCCGGGGAACCTGCATTTCCCGGCATACCTGGAGCGAGCTCTATGAAGAAATAACCAACTGTGTTGATTCAATCACCTTAAAGGACCTGATGGCCGCCTTTGAGTCCATGGACCAGATGGAGTACGCCATATGAAAATTTCCACCCGGGGACGTTACGGGGTCAGGCTCCTGATTGACCTTGCGGAACATTCAAGCGAATCCCATGTATCCCTGGCCAGTGTGGCGGATCGTCAGGGGATTTCCATCCGTTACCTTGAACAGGTAGCAGTAATTCTGCGGCGCTCCGGTTTTATCCGTTCCGTAAAGGGCGCCTCCGGCGGCTATGCCCTTGCCCGGCGGCCCGAAGATATTGTTCTGGGGGACGCCCTGCGGGTACTGGAAGGTGATATGCTGGTAGTCGATCCCCCCATTCCGAACACCACCGAAACAAAACTCCAGCGCTGTATCAGGACTACGGTTTTTGACCGGCTTAACGAAAGGATCGCTGCCGTTATTGACCGCAAGGTCCTTTCCAACGCACTGGGCACCATTGATCCCGATGAATCCTACATGTATTTTATTTAGGGTTTACGGGATTGGCGGCAAATTTATCGCAGGCGGCTTGTCCGTCCCCGGCCTCATCAATGGCAAGGTGTAGAGGACCCTAATACCGGTTGTCGAAGATCCGGGTGGACTTCTTTTCGCTCCGGGGCAGTTCCCCCATGCCCACCGCCATGGGCTTGGGGCTCAGACCTATCTTCGCCTTAAAGACCTCCTCCACGGTTTTTTCCAGGGCCTTCATGGCTGTTTTGTCCGTCAGGGCGGTTTCAAAAAAGAGGTTGAGGATATCCCGGCCGTTAAGGTGATCGATCTGGATCTGGTACTCGCTTGAAACATCGGGTATGGAGGAAAGAAGCTCGTCCACCCGGCTGGGGTAGATCATGGTTCCCTTTACCTTGACCATGTCGTCGGAGCGGCCGATGAGGGTATCGATCCGGGGATAGGGGCTGCCGCATTCGCAGACCCCCGGAATTTCCCGGGTAAGGTCGTGGGTGCGGTAGCGGATAAGGGGGGCCCCTTCCTTGCAGAGGGTGGTGATCACCAGCTCCCCGATTTCCCCGGGCGCCACCGGCTCCCCGGAACGGGGGTTGATGATCTCGTAAAAGAGGTAGTCGGTCCACATGTGCATACCGCATTCGTACTTGCAGCTTATGCCGATGCCGGGGCCGTAAATTTCCGTAAGGCCGTAGATATCGTAAAGCTCCACCCCCAGCTCCGCGGCGATCCGCTTCCGCATCTTTTCGCCCCAGCGCTCCGATCCGATAACCCCCTTGGTCAGGCGGATTTTGTCCTTTATCCCCCGCTTCTCAATTTCTTCCGCCAGAAGCAGGGCGTATGAGGAGGTGGCGCAGAGGACCGTGGAGCCCAGGTCCTCCATCATTTTGATCTGTTTGTCGGTGTTCCCCGGCCCCATGGGGATGGTCATGGCCCCCAAAAGTTCCGCCCCCAACTGAAAGCCGATCCCCGCGGTCCAGAGCCCGTAACCGGGGGTAATGTGAACCCGGTCTTTTTTGGTTATCCCCGCGGTCTCGTAACAGCGCTTGAACATGATCGCCCAGTCGTTCACATCCTTTTGGGTATAGGGGATGATCACCGGGGCGCCCGTGGTGCCCGAGGACGAATGGATACGAACTATCCGTTCCTCATCAACCGCCAGAAGACCCAGGGGATAGGCGTCCCGAAGGTCCTCCTTCTCGGTAAAGGGGAGCTTTTCAAAATCCTCCCGGTTCTTTATATCCCCGGGGCTAATCTCCGCAAAACGCTTCCCGTAAAACCCGCCTTCCATGGCATGGGTGATCGCTGCCTTGATCCTGCCCAACATGTCCGCCGTCATTTCCATACTAATGTCCTGTCCTTGCATTCAATATCGCCGCCGCTCTTTCCGGGCGTTTCTGTATATAAGAACATATCATATACTACAATGATGGCTTTGACAAGGCAAAAATGAAGACCCGCAGCGCCCCGGCAGCCGCCCGGCGCCAATAGGCGCCTTAGAGGTACTCGTCGGTGAGGCTGTGAATCCGCTCGGAAACACCCGCTACAAGGGCCCGGGTAAAGGCCTCTTTCTGTTTATCAAGCAGTTGACCCCCGGCAAGGGAGGGGTCGGATTCATCATAAAAGAGGAGATAGGGCGCAACTTTGAGGGCGGCGGCGATTCTTTCTATATATAGCATTGATGGGGCTCTGCGCCCGTTTTCTAATTGTCCGATGTAGCAGGGGTCGGTATCGCAGAGTTCCGCGAGTTTTTCCTGGGTGAATTTTGCCAATTTACGGTATTTTTTCATGTTGATCCTGAAAATCTCTTGCAAAGCCATATTTATATTCTAATCGCTCCTGTTTATCCAAAAACAGGAGCATCGTGCTTAAATTTTCTCATTGTACGAGCTTGACGCTTTAGTTTTGATTAGATATCATAGCTCTTAGCTCTCATTTTTAGGTAAATTTTAGGAAAGGATAATGAATTTTAACTCTTGGCAGTTTCTGGTGTTTTTCCCGGTGATTGCGGTATTGTATTTTGCCCTCACGGCGCGGGTACGGAAAAACGCCCTGTCCCAGCTGTTATTGCTTGCGGCCTCCCTGTTTTTCTATATGTGCTGGAACCCGGTCTACCTCTGCCTCATCCTCTTTTCCGTGGCGGTAACCTGGACCTCCGGCATACTGATGTCGGACCATGGGTCCGTTAGCAGCTCGCC
>BNVE01000009.1 GCA_025997875.1 Spirochaetia bacterium | reverse complement strand
CCATCTTGAACATTAACCACTGTAGTCGCATCACCCGGACCGCGCATCTCGATTTGTTTATCAGTAAACGTTATTCCAAATTCCTCAAGCGTATCTTTGCCCATTTGTATGAGCCAATCTTTTCCCTTTAATAGAAAGATTAGCATATATAATATATGGCTCAAATTTGCAATACCGATGAAGAAATAATACAAAAATACTCATGTTTATATGATGAACTTGGTGAGACAGAGGAGCTTTGGCAAGCGAAATTTCCAGTTAAAAACCTGGCTATTTTGGGCTAAAAAACATGGGGGTTTTAATGAGTAACTATGAGCTTGATATTGATTATCTTATTAAAGATGTAGATATTTCTGAAAAAGATATATTAGAAATAATAAAAGAAGCGGATGCGATAATTAAAAATATGGATAATCATACTAAAGAGAAAATAGCTGAAGCCTATCTGAAAAAAGGACAATGCCTTCAGAAGTTAGAAAGGTATAAAGAAAGTAAAAACTGTATCGAAAAAGTTTTACAATTATACCCAGACAAACCGGAAGCATTAGTAGCGCTTGGAGTTACATACGATGAGGATAAAGAATACGATAAAGCACTGGAATATTATAACAAGGGGCTTTTTTATAATGGAAAATATGCCCATGGATTTCTTGAACGAGGTCTTACCTATGACAAAAAAGGTGAACACGATAACGCGATAAAAGATTTTAATAGGGCGATAAAAATTAAGATAGATTACGCCGTTGCTTTTTTTAACCGAGGTTTTGCATATGACAATAAAGGTAAATATGATAAAGCGATAGAAGATTTTACTAGTGTGATAGACATTAAGCCTAAGTATGCTGTTGCCTATAATAACCGAGGCCTTTTATATGACAAAAAAGGTAAAAAGTACTACAATGAAGCGATAAAAGATTTTACTCGTGCGATAAAAATTAATAATAAGTATGCCGTTGCCTATAATAACCGAGGCCTTTTATATGACAAAAAAGGTAAAAAGTACTACAATGAAGCGATAAAAGATTTTACTCGTGCGATAAAAATTAATAATAAGTATGCTGATGCTTTTTATAACCGGTGTATTTCATATGGAAAAACTGGCGAATATGCTAAAAAATTTGCCGATGTAGTTAAGTATTATGAGTATACAGAGGAAAACAATGAATATATTACAGATACAATATTAGAGATTAATTCTATAGTGGAAGATAAGGGGCTTGATTTTTTATGGACCCTTGATAAACTTAAAGAGGATTTTGAATTAATGCCAAATGTCTTTGTTCGTATTGTAGGTTACTGTATGAAAAAAGGATATAAATCAAATTGTCACAAGAAGTTAATCAAGGCAGTCTATGAATTTCGAGAAGACTGCCGTGTAAAGGAAATAAAAGTTTTTTATCATTATACGAAGCTTTCAATATTGGAAAAAATGTATGAGAATCCATGCCTACGATTAAATCCTGCCGTGTACCAAAATGATCCGGACGAAGGAAAAGTGTTGTTTAAACATCTATCAACTATGGTGAATAGAAAAGATATACAGCATACAATAGATGTCTTAAAAGATAGCATTGCGGATAATACCATTGCATTTATTGCTTGCTTTTCTGACGGTGGCGATAAGCTTTCTATGTGGAATAGTAGTTATGCAGAAAATGGTAAAGGTGTATCGATCGGTGTTACACTTGAACCAAGCAAGCCGGGAGGGGGAACGAATACGGATGCAAGAAAAACAGCATCCTTACAACGGAATGATAAAGGTAATAATACTCTAAAGGATAATCCTGGGGAAAAAGAAAAAATCAGTTTTAATCAATTAGGATTATATGGAATTTACTATGACAAGGAAAAATTAACGGAAATATCAACATGCTTAAAGGCGATACAACCAAAATATTATAAAGATACTAAATTTATAGATATGCTTGAACGACTATTTACAACAATAGCACATATTGTAAAAGAAAAAGACTATGAACATGAAAAAGAGTATCGATACATTTACACAACTACAATTGAAAACGGCAAAAAGTATATTAAAAAACAAAAGGATGTATTAAGTATGGGTATTTTCATTGAAACCAGGGATAAGTTATTTGACATTAATAATTCAACTAAAATACGATTTGGACCAAAAGTTGATAATAATACCTTTCTAAAATATAAACATGTATTTGAAGAAGAATTTAATATCTCTAAAAAAAAGCCATCAGTTACGATTAGCCAATCTGGTATTCATTTTAGATGAAGA
Source organism: Spirochaetia bacterium (assembly GCA_025997875.1). Lineage (GTDB taxonomy): Bacteria > Spirochaetota > Spirochaetia > Treponematales > Breznakiellaceae > BNUT01. The sequence continues at coordinate 50,245 of BNVE01000009.1, read as the reverse complement.
TATGAAATTTGTCAGTATATGATTATAACAATAAGGTATTAATTAGGAGAAGGTTGAGAGAAAACAATAGACATGGTACAGAGCAAAAGACATTCTCGCCCAACTTGCTTGTTTTTTGACATAGAAAGGAAATAAATATGGAAATTTAACATATGGTCTTATAACTTATTATAATACAAGGAATTAGATAAAAACTTTTTTTTGATATTGACAAAAAAAGTCTATTACAGTATTTTATAGATAGGTTAATATGTTATAACTATGGAGGATAGAAAGATATGAAACCGGTTTTAAGTCCGCGGATTGAAGTGTTCAACCCGTACAAACAGCCCTTCGCCATCCCACCGGGTGGTTTCAAAAATCAAGCCCGTTCAATTGTAGATCCTGATGTCTTGGTATATATGCGGTCAGGGCATAAAGGTCTCCGGATTGTCGCCAAGTGCACACCGTGCCAGTGTTGTGCATGTAGATAGCAGAAAATGCACCCGGCGGTTATACAGGTAGAACTTACCTATTCTTGCAATAATAGGTGTGATTTTTGTTATAATCGCCGGAGCATTGAATCGTCAACCTTGCTTCCCACCGGGCGCTTGAAAGAGTTGCTTGTGGATATTTACCATTATGGTGTATTCTCGATTAACTTTAATGGTGGAGAGCCATTTATGAGAGATGATTTTTTCACCGTAGCGGAATTTGCCCGTGGATTGGGATTTGATATTCATTGTAATACAAACTGTACGATAGTATCAGATTCATCTATAGACAGGATAGCGCATCTTTTTCCGGCAATTTGTACTTCTCTACATGGCGCAGGCTCTGTATCACATGATGCTATAGTCGGGCGGCAGGGGGCATTTCAGGAAACAATTTCAGGAATAAGAAAATTAACTGCGGCAGGAGTATATGTTACGGTAAACATTACCGTTTCACGAAAGAATAGAGGAGAATTGCCGGCTATTCTGGATTTGCTTGCGTCGCTGCATATCGGTACAGTTTTGTTATCAAGAGTGTTAACAGATAAAGCGGATTTGGCTATTAATGACACGGAAATGATCGAACTGATTCGAACAGTAAAAATGTACCAGGATTCTTTCGGCGTTTTTCAACGAACCGCGTTTCCTCAGCCTTTTCCGCCTTGCAAATGTGGTGTCCCCGAGTTACATGACTATATCCGCAGGTGTAATATTGCCTGTTCTGCCGGTATGTTAACGGCGCGGATTACTCCTGACGGGTTAGTTACTCCCTGTCCTGTATTGGATGTTCCCGTTATTGGGGACTGCAAAGAAGAGTTGTTTTCTTCTGTTTGGGATCAATTTATGCAGAAATCCTGGAAAAAAACGATGCCCAAAAGCTCGTGTGTCAATTGCCCTGATCTGGCTTCTTGTGGGGGAGGTTGTCTCCAAAAAAACAGTAAAGGTATTTTAATCTATTCCGGAGTTCAATAATGGCTTACGAGTATCTTCTTGATATGGAACCTCTTTTGATACAGGTTGAACTGACTGAAGCCTGCAATCTTATGTGCCGATTTTGTTACAATTCTCAAAAGCCCTGCTATAACCAGCATATTTATGAAATGCTTGATACATTAGCCGGTCAGGGCATAATGCAATTGACGTTGACTGGCGGTGAACCGCTTATGCACCCGGAATTTTTTACTATCCTCGAAAAAGCGGTTAAACTCTTCCCTAATGTCATGATTCTTTCAAATGGTTCGCTTATGAACGATGAAGCGGTTCAAAAAATATCAAATTCAAACGTGATGAGTGTAAGTATCTCTATACATGGAGACGAGGCAACGCATGAACATCTGACCAAGGTTCCCGGTAGCTATTCTCAATCTATGCACGCGATTGAAACATATCTTAAAATTGGTAAGGTTCCTGTAGCCAGTAATTTTGTCTTGAATAAATATAATCGTTCTTCTCTCGAAAAAACGGCGTATGTTTTCAAGGATATGGGATTACAATTTATGACGATTACCCGGTTTGTCCCGGTGGGTATCGGAAAAAGTGCTTATGAACTGGAGATAACCCGTGAGGATATGGTCAACGCTATGGAATTTGCCAATCGGTTTATGTCCGAAAATGATAAACCCCATATTGAATTTGCTGAAGCCGTACCTTTCTATGCGATACCCGGCCATTTACAGCATTTAGCAAACACGTGTTCATACGGCTATGACCGTTTTTATGTGGATGTGAATGGGAATATGATGGTATGCGGACTGACACGGATCCCTCTTGGGGGGAATATTTTGGAAAAGCCAATCATTGAAATAAAGAAGAATTCCAGTGTGTATCAGGCTTATATACATAACGAGCATGTACCGCAGGCCTGTGTATACTGCAATCTATTTGACAACTGTCATGGCGGCTGCCGGGCTTCCGCAATGAAGGACGGCAACTGGAAACAAACATATGATTCTATGTGTCCAAAGCGTCAGGGGGAGGAATAATGGGACAGATTCCTGTTGTTAGGCCAGGCGTTAGAGTCCGTCAAGAACAATTTGGGGCTCTTGTCTTTACAAATAGAACTCCGATTCTGTCTCTCAATACGGATTCATACTTAATATGGTCTGCTATTGATGGGCATAGATCGATAGAGGATATCTGTAAATTTCTTCAGAACCAGAATACTGATATTGATATATCGCTTGCAACAGTACAGGAATTTATTCATGTATGCGATGAGCTTAGCTTGGTTGAGCTTAATTAAATAATGATACAAAGAAGCAATAAAAAAGGATTGATACTGTTAATACCGCCGGTTGCTGATCCTACCATGCCGATGCTTGGTCCTTATGTATTGGCGGGTTCATTAAAGCAAAGTAACATTCCTGTCCAAGTATATGATATCTCTATTGCTTTTTTTAAAAATGCTTTAGATACAGATTGTATCCGGCAATGTGGCAGTCTTAGCGGGACAAGTGCAGATACCATTGACAGTTGTCTTAAAATGATTCAAGAAAACATGATGATATTTGACGATAAATTAAGAGATATGATACTGGCTGCACAGATTCTCACAAATATTCAAAAAAAAATACGGTTTTCAACAGACGATATTCAATTTCCATATAGCATCAATTCAGCGGATCAATTGAAACAGGCTGTTGTGGATTTGGAATGGGTGTCTCCACTATTTATGAGACAGCCTTTTTGGCAGTCAATTTCCGAAGATTTTATTCGGTATATTGGATTGTCGATTTCTTATACTTCTCAGTTGCCTTCTGCATTTTTCATAGCAAATCTCATTAGAAAATTCTACCCAAACAAGCAAATCATATTAGGTGGAGCGTATTTTGAAAGTTATGAAATATCTCCGGTGATTCTATTAAATAATTTTTTATTCATTGATAAAATTATTGTCGGAACCGGAGAAAAACTGCTTTTTGACATTATTAAGGATGATAATCACGACAGAAGGATACTATATAGTGACAATTCAAAATATAATTTCTTGCCGGATTTTTCAGGAGTACAATGGGATGATTATTGCGCGGAGAAAGAAATGCGGGTGATTCCATTTTCATTTAGAACACGCTGTTATTATGGAAAATGCACTTTTTGTTCAGGCGATAGTCAGATGCCTCCGTATACTTTTACACAGAAACGAATACAGGATATTATACGTTCACTAAAACAACAGTGCGGTGAATATGGCATTACGCATGTATACTTTACTGATGCGGCGTTGCCACCGGTATTGCTTATGACAATAGCGGAAGAAATAGCGGGAAAATTCTGCTGGGGTATTAACGCAAGGATAGAAAAAGACATGACATCAGAGTTTTTTAAAAAACTTTTTGCTAACGGCTGTAGGATGTTACGAATTGGAATGGAATCCGCATCACAAACAGTTTTAGACAGGATGAATAAAGGGCATCATGTTGAGGATTATTCAGCCTTTTTGGCATCGGCGTACAGTGCCGGTATTAAATTGCATGTTTACATCATGTACGGATTTCCCGGAGAAGAGGAATCTGACCGTGAATTGACCCTGGTTTTTTTGAAAAAGCACCTGTCAAAAATTTATTCATATACAATATCTATATTTCATGCGATTCCGGGAACAAAAATCTACAACGAATTGATAGAAGCATATCATCTTGAAAGTGAAAACCTGGAAATGGATATTAACCACTATTATTATACAGAGAAAAAACACCAAGGTTTATTACAATGGGTATCGCGTACTGATACGGTGCTTGATTCGTTACATAGCAATCGTTTTTGTTACGGCGGCAGGGTATTTATGGGAAAACCAAGTCTGGAACAAAACAGCATAAATAAAACAGTGTTGCAGAACTGCAATTACGTTTCTGACAAGGAGTGATTACTATGGATAAAATACAAGTTATCGGCTGCAGAGAAGGAAATCTGAAGAATGTTGATGTCGAGATACCTTATGGGCAGTTCACTGTTGTTACCGGGGTGTCGGGATCCGGAAAATCATCCTTTGCCTTCGAAACCTTGTATGCGGAAGGCCGACGGCAGTTTCTGGAAGCATTGGATGCTGGAGAAGCCTATTATCTTTCAAAGACCTGTTCTCCCCAGGTCGATTTAGTGCTTGGGTTGCCGCCAACGATTGCTATACAACAAAATAGATACATTCGAAACCCCATGAGTACCGTTGGGACGATTTCTCACCTGAATCCGTATATATTTTCTATTTTTGCAAACTGTGGTGAAATACCCTGTGCAAAGTGTCATGAAAAAGGATGGCAACAGATTAATTTACCTATTATAAAGAAATGTCCCGTGTGCAAGCAGCCTGTTCCATACTATTCGCCATCTTTTTTTTCTAATCAATCGCCAAATGGAATGTGCCAATCCTGTGGCGGAACAGGGAAGAGTATTACCGTTGATGAAACTTTACTATATCCTGATCAAGAATTATCTCTCGCTGAGGGAGGTCTAAAATATGGCGTTCCGACTAAAGGAAGTACAAAATATAAATTTTTTGAAAATTTATTGGCTTTGTTTGGGGCTGATATGCACACGCCAATCAGAAAATTCAGTAACGAATTGAAAGTCGCTTTACTCTACGGCGTTAAAAAAACAAAAAAAAGTAAAATAGAATTCCCTGGTTTGGTTCCCGATATTCTTAAACTGCATAAGGAAACTACCAGCGATAAGCTTCGCCAGCAGCTTTCATCATTTCTTTCTGAAACAGACTGTGAAGACTGTAACGGAATGGGGATTTCAAAAGAGGCGCAGGGGGTACTTGTTTTAGGAAATACAATTTGCGATATACAGCAAAAGAGTATATCAGAATTGCATACTTTTTTTTCCACCTTGTCCTTCGGTGATTTTCGGGATGAGCTAATTGCTGTTCTCCGCAAGAAAGCACTTGAAATCCTTGGTAGTATGGTAAAACTTGGTATAGGATATCTAACTCCTGAAAGAAGAACAGCCTCCTTGTCCGGTGGTGAAATGCACCGTATTACAATGGCAGCTATGCTTGCATCCAGATTGACGGGGATTCTCTATATTTTGGACGAACCCTCTACAGGTCTGCATAGTCAGGAAATTCCTAATCTTCTCTCTATTCTTTCTCAGTTACAACACACAGGAAAGGGCAATTCGGTGATTGCGGTTGAGCATAATCCGGTAATTATCTGCAAAGCTGATTATATTATAGAATTTGGTCCGGGGCCGTCTCATCGAGGGGGGCTTGTTACTTATCAGGGAAAGATGGCGGATATAAAATCCTGCCCAAAATCGGTCACGCGACAGTTACTGGAAGGTAAATTGTCGCTTGAACGAAGGACAAAGCGGCCGCCTGATAAAAAAGATGTTCTGGGGATTAAGGGGGCTTGTTCTAATAATCTAAAAAATATTTCCGTTGATTTGCCTTTACATTGTTTAGTAGCGATTACCGGTATCAGTGGATCAGGGAAAAGCTCATTGGTTTTTGATACACTCTGTTTGGAAACCACAACCAAGTCTTCAAAAACCCGTTCATCTAAACAGGCTCGACTTATCGGGAGAGAAAAAATCAATCAAATTATAGCTTGTACACAGGCTCCTATTCCCCGAAGTTCCCGGTCGGTAGTGGCAACATATACCGATATGTATTCAAGGATACGGAATATATTTGCAGCGACAGATATGGCAACGGAAAGGCAATTTGATGCCGGGTTTTTTAGCTTTAATACTTCCAAGGGCGCGTGCCCTGTATGTGGTGGGTATGGGTATATTTCTCCTGCGGGTTCTTTTATTGAAGAGTCACATATTGTATGTCCATCCTGCGGCGGGAAACGATTTAAGGCGGAACTCCTTGAGATAACCTATAACAGTAATAATGTATCTGATATTTTGAATATGGACATTCTGGAGGCTTTTGATTTTTTTAAAGATGATAAGATACTTTCACATCAGTTAAATGCTCTTATTGACGTTGGGCTTGATTATTTACAACTGGGACAGAGTTTGTCGGAATTGTCCGGTGGTGAAGGCCAGCGATTAAAGCTCGCAGTTGATTTGATGTCAGGAAAATGTCCCAATTCACTTTATATCTTTGATGAACCATCTGCCGGATTACACTATAAAGATTTGCAGAAAATTATAGATTTGTTTGATGAACTATTGGAACAAGGTCATTCTATCATTGTAGTTGAGCATAACGTTGAGGTAATCAGGCATGCGGATTATATTATAGATATGGGACCGGGCGCCGGTGAGAAAGGTGGTCAAATTATCGGGAAAGGAATTCCTTTAGAGATTGCATCTTGTGATACTCCTACCGGCATTGCTTTAAAAGCATCAATATCTAAATCGCGAAAAAAGGAAGTCAAATAAAAATTGGTAAAAAAGTAAGGATAGTAGTCTTGGTTTGCAGTGAAACACCTCTGGCGGGTATGGCCGATGAACGTTACGATTGCTGGTAAATAAAGTGGTAAAACTTGGCATCATTTTTGTATCGAAAGGATACTCGTTCATCTTGTTGTTTTGCAAGCATTCTCTGACGGCGGGGCTTTGAGGCTTGCAAACCTCTGCCGTCCGTAGGGCGGCTTGGCGAAGGGGGTGGGGCGTAACAACGTGCGCCCCAGGGGGAAGGCTTTCCCCCTCATAGCCCCACAAGCGGTAGAGGTGCTATACTGGTTCTATGCATTCATTTGAAGTAGTATCCCCCTTCCAACCCGCCGGAGACCAGGGGGAGGCCATTGCGGCCCTGGCGGGGGGCATCAAGAACGGCGCCAAGTACCAGACCCTGCAGGGGGTTACCGGCTCCGGAAAGACCTTTACCATGGCGAAGATCATCGAGGCGGTCCAGATGCCCACCCTGATCGTGAGCCATAACAAGACCCTGGCGGCCCAGCTTTTCCGGGAATTCAAGGGATTTTTTCCCCACAACGCGGTGGAGTACTTCGTCTCCTACTACGACTACTACCAGCCTGAGGCCTATGTGGCCAGCCGGGACCTTTATATAGAAAAAGACGCTTCAATAAACGATGAGATCGAGCGGATGCGGCTTTCCGCGACCCGGAGCCTGATGGAGCGGGAGGACGTGATCATCGTGGCAACGGTGTCCTGCATCTACGGCTTGGCTACCCCGGAGGTCTACAAGAAGATGACCGCCACCTTTACTGTGGGGGATACCCTGGACGTAGACGCCCTGATGCGCCGCTTTATCGAGCTCCAGTACGAGCGGAACGATGCGGTGCTGGAACGGGGGAACTTCCGCCGCCGGGGGGACACCCTGGAAATTTACCCCGCCTACCTGGAAGAGGCTTACCGGGTGGACCTGGACTGGGACAAGGTGGAGCGTATCCGCCGCTTCGATCCCATTTCCGGGGCCGTTATTGAAGAGCTGGACCGGGCCCTGATCTACCCCGCCAAGCAGTTCGTCATGCCCGCAGACATGATCCGCAACGCGCTGGACAGTATCAAGCAGGAATTGGCGGACCGGCTGGAATTCCTTAAAAGCACCGGGAAGCTGTTGGAGGCGGAGCGGCTTAAGACACGGGTGGAGTACGATATCGAGATGCTCACCGAGATGGGCTACTGCCCCGGTATCGAGAACTATTCCGCGCCGCTGGCGGGCCGCAAGCCCGGGGAAGCCCCGGACACCCTGATCGACTATTTGCCCAAAACCCACCTAACCTTTATCGACGAAAGCCACGTTACCCTGCCCCAGATTGGGGCCATGTACGCGGGCGACCGCAGCCGCAAGACGAGCCTCGTGGACTACGGCTTCCGCCTGCCCTGCGCCCTGGACAACCGGCCCCTGCGCTACGATGAGTTTGTGGGGCGGCTGGACAAGACCATCTTTGTTTCCGCCACCCCCCAAAAAACCGAGACCGAACAGTCCAGCCAGATCGTCCAGCAGATGATCCGCCCCACGGGGCTCCTGGACCCGGAAATTGAGGTCCGCCCCAGCGAGGGCCAGATGGAGGACATATACGGCGAAGTCCGCGTCCGGATCGCCAAGGGGGAACGGTCCCTGATATTGACCCTGACCAAAAAGATGGCCGAGGACCTCACCGACTACCTTTCCGGCCTGGGCCTTAAAGTGCGGTACATCCACAGCGAAGTTGAAACCATCGAGCGGGTAGAAATCCTCACCCAGCTGCGGCAGGGGGAATTTGACATCCTGGTGGGGATCAACCTGTTACGGGAAGGGATAGATTTACCGGAGGTTTCCTTCATAGCGATCCTGGACGCCGACAAGATCGGCTTTTTGCGATCCCTCACGAGCCTGGTGCAGATCATCGGCCGGGCGGCCCGGAACGCCGCAGGGAAGGTGATCATGTACGCGGACCGGGAAAGCGACGCCATGCGGCAGGCCATTGCCGAGACGGACCGGCGGCGCAAAGTCCAGATGGATTACAACAGGGCCCACGGCATTACCCCCACCACGGTGAAGAAGGCCATCGCCGATATCCTGACCCGCCACGCCGAGGAGGACCAGGACGCCGCCGCCACCTCCATTGAGGTCCTCAAGCGGTCCTACAATGTGCTGGTCCCCAATCAGCGGCAGCAGCTTATCCGGGCCCTGGAAGGGGAAATGATGGAACACGCCAAAAACCTGGAATTCGAGCAGGCGGCGGCTATCCGGGACGAAATAGAAAAAATCAGGGGCATCGGAAGCCTGGGAGGAGGCGGAACAGAGGGAGGAACGGGCGCACCCGGGAGACGGGGGAAAAAACAGGCGAAGGAAGCGGGGAAATAAAGAATTATCCGGCTAAAAGAGACCATCCTTCCCTGCCCTCACTTGCATAAAATTTCACTATCCTGTATAAATATACGAAATGGTGTAACTAACCAGTTACTATTATTAGGAGGAAAGATGATGAAGAAAACTGCTATGGTAGCGGCGCTTTTGGTTGTGCCGCTGGTAATGGCTCTTGCCAGCGGCGGCGGTCAAAAAGCCGGGAGTGGCGAGAAAAAAGCTGAGCGGCTCAGGCTTGCGACCGGCGGAAACACCGGAACCTACTACGCCTACGGCTCTGCTTTTGGGCAGATTGTGCAGAATAAGACCGGCATATCGGTCATTATTCAGTCAACCGGGGCCTCAAAGGCGAACATTCAGCTTATCCAGGCGGGTGAGGTGGAGATTGCCCTGGTGCAGAACGACGTGATGGACTATGCATACAAGGGGATTGACCTCTTTAACGGCCAAAAAATCACCGATTTTCAGGCCGTAGCGGCCCTCTATGCGGAAGCCTGTCAGGTTGTGGCGGACCCAAGCAAGGGCATCAAAACGATTGCCGACCTTAAGGGGAAGAATGTTTCCGTAGGGGATGCGGGAAGCGGCGTGGAATTCAACGCCAACCAGATTCTTGCGGGCTACGGCATAGGGCCGAACGATTTTAACCGGCAGAACTTGAGCTTCGGCGCCTCCGCAGATGCGCTTCGGGATGGCAAAATCGACGCCTTTTTCTGCGTGGCCGGGGCCCCCACAACGGCGGTGATGGACCTTGCCATTAACAAGACCATAACGCTCCTGGAAATTGACGATGCCCATGCGGATGCCATCATCAAGCAGTACCCCTTCTACACGAAGCTGGCCGTGCCCGGAAACAGCTACCGCGGTAACCCCACTGATGTGCAGACCCTTACCATTAAGGCTACGCTGATTGCCAGCCCAAAGGTAGATGCGGATACGATTTATGCGCTTACGAAGACGCTGTTCGAAAACAAGGCCGAAATTACGGCGGCCCATATAAAGGGCGCGGAGCTTGAGAGCGGCTATGCGGTCTCCGGCATCTCGGTACCCTTCCACCCCGGCGCGGAAAAATACTTTAAGGAAACCGGCGCCCTGAAATAGCGCGAAGGGAATTGATTGCGGCATCCTAAGCCTTTCGTGATGACAGCCGTCGGAATTGTTGCGGCGGCTGTCATCACGGTGTTTTTTGTTCTTCCGCCCCGGCTTGTGATTATTGATTCCGATTCGGGGCATATTTTTTGGCAAAAGAATGTTCATAAGGGCGATGAATTTGCGGTAGAATTTATACATAGTGTGAATCAAACCCCGGTGCGGGACACATTCTGTATCGATAAATCGCTTATAATACCGGTTTCTACACTGTTTTATAATTTTGGCGCCGGCATGCAGACCGATTTACCGGAGGGCCAAACCTTGACCCGCCGGGGCGATGCGCTGGTGATAAGCGGTTTTACCCAATCCTTTAAGGAATTGAATTTTATTGTGGGTACTGTTTCTGATCATATATTTTTCTTCGGGGATGAAGAAATAAGTTTGCGGGATTTATGCGGCAGGAATGCCCACGTTACGTTTCGTGTTGAGAGGATAATATGTTGGATGAGAAAGTATTAACAGCGAAAGAAATCGACGAGCTTACCAAACAATTTGACAAGGAATCGAATGTACGCCAGTTTACCGGCGTTCCGGGTATTATCGTCAAGGGACTCTTGCTGCTTTTCGCTTCCTATGTGTTTTGGGTTACCCTTTTTGCGGCCCTGCCGGAACAGGTGCGGAGATGCTCATTCCTGGCACTGCTCATCTTTATCGGATATATTTTATATCCCATACGCGGGACGCATACCAAACGGAAAAACTATATTGCGTGGTACGATCTTGTGTTAGGCGTACTGGGCGCGGCCTGTTTTCTCTATTACGTGTTTAATTTTAAAGTTATTGTGAACCGCGCCGTGGCATTGAAACCCCAGGATGTGATCATCGGCGTTACCGGTATCATCCTCCTCGCCGAACTGTGCCGCAGGGTGGTGGGTATTCCGATTCTGGTGGTGGCAGCCGGATTTATCACCTATGCCTTTGCGGCGGGATACAGCCTTAAACGCATCGTCCACCAGCTTTTCTACACCACCGACGGCATCATCGGCACCCCCATCGGGGTCTGTTCTACCTTCATCGTGCTGTTTATCTTTCTGGCGGCATTTTTGGAAAAATCCGGCGTAGCATCCTTCTTCATCGACCTTGCAAACTCGGTAGCGGGCTTTGCCTCCGGGGGACCGGCGAAGGTAGCGGTTATCGCAAGCGCCCTTGAGGGAATGTATTCGGGAAGCTCCGTGGCAAACACCGTGGGCTCAGGCAGCGTTACCATTCCGGTGATGAAGAAAACCGGCTACAAGAGCGAATTTGCTGCGGCGGTTGAAGCGGCGGCCTCCACCGGGGGGCAGATAATGCCGCCCATCATGGGCGCGGCGGCCTTTTTGATGAGCGAGTTTACCGGTCTGCCCTATTCCCGCATTGCGGTGGCCGCCATTTTACCGGCCATCCTCTACTTTACCGGCATTTTCCTGATGATCCATTTTGAAGCAAAAAAACTCAGCCTTAAGGGGCTGCCCAAAGAATCGATCCCGAAATTCCTGCCCCTGTTTATTGCAAAGGGATATTTGTTTTTACCCATACTGGCGCTGGTAGTTTTTATGCAAATCGGTTTTACCCCCGCCTACTCCGCCTGCGTTGCCATTTTAACGATCCTTATTGTGACCCTGTTTAAGAAAGAAACCCGCTTTACACCGGCAAGCTTTGCGGATGCCCTTGCCGCAGGCTCAAGAAATACCATCGGTGTGGCAATGGCCTGCGCCATGGCGGGAATTGTGGTGGGGATAGTCTCCCTCACCGGCCTGGGACAAATCTTAATTTCAGTGCTGGTCGGCCTTTCCCGGAACAATCTGTTTTTGGCTTTGTTTTTCACCATGGTTTCCTGCATCATTCTGGGTATGGGTATTCCCACCACCGCAAACTATGTGATCATGGCAACCATCACCGCGCCCATCGTAATGGCCATGGAAATATCCCCGGGGATAAAAGTGCCGGTTCTTGCGGCGCACATGTTCGTGTTTTACTTCGGCATTGTGGCGGATATAACCCCGCCGGTGGCCCTTGCGGCCTATGCGGGCGCCGCCATCGCAAAGGCGAATCCCATAAAGACCGGCATCACCGCCACGCGGCTGGCAATTACGGCCTTCATCATTCCCTACATTTTTGTCCTGAGCCCCGCCATGCTTTTCATTTTTCCCAACCCGGGGGACCCCGCCAACGTGCTCAAGGTGGTACAGATCATAATCTCTTCACTTATCGGGATGTGGGGCGTTGCAAGCGGTCTTGAGGGTTATATGTTTAAACGCATGTCCCCCATTGAGCGGATCATGGCGCTTGTGGGAGGTTTGGGCCTTATCGATCCCGGATTTATCACCGATGTTGTGGGAATCGGCCTGATAGCGTTTATGTTCATCCTGCAAATCATCGGCGCGAAAAAAGAAAAAGCAATAGCGGGGAACAGCTAAAAACAGTAATACTAAAGAAAAGTTTCTTCGAGAAACGCCGCCACCCCGTCTTCCGTATTGGGGCCTATGACAAGGTCCGCCCGGGATTTTACCGATTCTTTAGCGTTGGCGGGGGCTATGGCAAAGCCGGTTACGCCGAACATGGGGAGATCGTTTTCCTCGTCCCCAAAGGCTATCACTCGGGCCGGCTCCAAACCACGGCGCTCCAGGGCGATCTTGAGCCCCTCCCCTTTGGAGACCTTAGGGTTCATGATTTCCAGAAAGGTCCGCAGGGTCCGGGCTATGTACAGATCTTTGCCGAACCGTTCTTCAATTTTGGGCCGGATGGCGTCCTGTACTTCAGGCTCAGCCAGGAACATGCTCTTGATGCAGCCCACAAGGCCCGGCACGGCCAGGGCCTCTTTTAAGTCCCCAATTTCCGCCTGTATCCCCGTATGCTTAAAATACATCTCGGTTTCCGGGGCCTGCCGTTCCGCCATGAGCCGCTGTCGGGGATGCTCGGCGGTTCCCGGCAGAAAGACCTGGTAATACACTCCGGCGCTACGGGAAAGGTCGATACAAAAATTCACCGCCTCAAGGTCCAGCAGGGTGGCGCTAAGTATCTTCGCCCCGGGCATATCCGCCACCACCGCGCCGTTAAAGTACACCATGGGTCCCTCGGCCCCCAGGGGAAGGCGGAACCGTTCCGCAGCCTCAATGGCCCGCCCGGTGGCAATAATGACGGCCAAGCCCTTTTCCCGGCAGGCATTAACCGCCCGGATGGTACGTTCTGTTAAAACCGCCCCGGGCGCCAGGACGGTGCCGTCAAGGTCGATGGCAAGGGCTTTTACAGTATGAGGATCGGGTGTTCGTTTCATAGAGTATAAACAACCTCTATCCGCATAATAATAAAAAACAAACAAAATTGCAATGTAATGTCCTTTTGCCGTATTGACTTTCCTCACTATTTACAAAAGGGCTGCCCGTTTCCGGACCAGCCCTCTGATATCACTGCTTTGATTTTATATATTCAACCGCCCGCTCAAACCATAGATCTCTTGGGTTGGCGGCATCATTAAACATAGCCCATTCGGCCTCCCCAAAGGTCAGGGTTTCGTCCGGGGCTACCCCTATGCCTTCGTAGTTTTCGCCACTGGCGCCCCGGGTTGCCCAGGCTGCAAAGGAAGCCTGCTTAACCAGATAGCCGCCTTTAAAGGGACCTCCGCTCATCAGTAAGGGATTATCATCGCCTATACGCGGGCCGGTAGCGCCGAAGGTCCGCTTGCCCATGACATGGCCGTTAGGCATTTCCTTGATTGCCAGGGGGGTAAGCTCCCCGCAGGAGATTGAAAATTCATTTACCAGGGCGACAACCGGTATGTTTGGATTCCTGGCCCTGTATTTTTCATCGACGGGCCAAATAGTAAAGGGTGCCCAGGGGGTATAATCAAGGCGCCCGGGACCGTTCTTTGTCCGTATTTCTCCTATATTAAGGGGTTTGTCAATAAGGGGGGCAAGAATCATGCCGATATCAGGGATAGAGCCGCCGGTGTTCCCCCGCAAATCAAAAATAACACCCTTAACATGGGGATCTTCCGTTAATTCGGTCATAAATTGGTTTATTACCAAGTGGTAGGGCGAAGTCCCGTCAAAAAAATGTTGACTAAGGGAAAATTCGTTAAAGTAAAAATAGAGTATGTAATCCGGCCCGCCGCCTATGAGACAATGCCCGGTCGCGGCATTAAAGCCATCCTTAACATCAGCAGCGCTATTGCCACTTGTCGGAAAATATTCAGCCGAGCTCGGGTCCAACCTGGGTTTTATAACATCTTCAAACCAGTTTTTATATTTTTTTCCGGATACTTCGCCAGGTATGGACCAAAGGTAATTGAAAAATACCAGGTCATGTTCGTTATAATCCGGACGGAGCTTGACCCTTTCGTCTCCGGGTTGAATTGTGTCGCCATCCCAAAAAGTTATGGCCAAATGACCATCCGACAAATTCCTTGTCATCTCCTTAATATAGCCTTTAGCTTCGCCCATTGCTTTTGCAGAGCCGGGATCATTGGTATCCATTACACCCAGGGCTTCAAATTTCGGCCAGTAAGTATCGTATACCCTATCCCAGTCGGTTGAATCGATATCCCAATACAGGTAGTTGTGATTCATGCCGGACCAGAAACTTTTGAACTCCAGAAAAAAATTCACTTTCCCGAACATTCCCATGGCCATGTCATAATCCCCGGGGCGGTCCAGGTGAATGACCGGCCGGCAGGATGACAGAAACACAGCTATTCCAAAAAGAAGTACCGTCAGTTTTGATACATTTCGTTTATCTTTCATCATTTTCTTCCCCTTTTGAAGATGTCAAATATTGCGGAGTTAAAGGCTACCCCCGCCTGTACCACCAGGGTATCGTTCATCTTCGGCACCATCTCGTTCATGTAGTTTTTCTGTAAATCCGTCAGGCTGTAATTGTACCGGCATTCCACATTGAAGGTGCAGGCTTTCAGGCTATACTGAAAACCGACGCCAATGATTAATCCCCCGTCAAAACGGTTGTCCCGGCGGCTGTCAAATTCAACCTTTTCATCGTATTGGTAATATTGCTCCAGTTTTGCCGAATGCACATAGCTAGCGAAATTCGGATTTGAGAGCCGACCTTGTCCTTTGATATGACTATCCGCCCATACCCCAAGCCAGCCTCCGGCGTTTACAAAAACCCGCAGCGCCGGCAGCCGGGGGATCCCCGCCGACAGATTCGCCAGGATAGGGAAATCCACAAAGCTGTTGGTCCATTCATTGTAAATGGGGCTGTAATAACCCGTCCGGTGGACAGAGTAATTCTTCTGGATAAAAGTGGGTTCAACCTGCAGCCCAAACCAGGGAACAAATTGATACCGCACCGGTATGCTCACGGAGAATCCATTCCCGGCGCGGTGCTCGGTAAAGCTATAGTAAGCGTCGTTGTTGGATGTATACAGGGTGTTATAAGCCCAGCCGCCGTTTACTCCCACATACAGGTGATGAAACGCCGCCGGTTCCTGCGCCCAGGCCGCCGCAGCGAACAGGCACAGAATAAGTACTAAAACTATCTTTTTTATCATAAATGAATCTCCTGTTGAAAAATGATACAGAAACGATAGCAGGGACCGGAAAGGGTGTCAAGGCGCTAATAGCCGAAAGTCAGGATAAACACTTTGTATCATCAGACACTGATTTCAAAGTCTATGCGTTTATCCTGACATCGGACCTACATATTCAGTTCCCGTTTCCCCGTCACTTTAAAGAAGATCAAAAGTGAAATAACGGTTATCAGCGAAAGGATTGAGGAGAGGGCGGCGGCGGTTCCGTAGTTGCCCCGGAGAACTTCAGTATAAATCGCAATCGTCATGGTACGGGTTGCGGTGGTATACAAAAGGATCGAAGTGCTCAGTTCCGTCAGTATGGATACCCAGCTGAGTATGGCCCCGGAGAACACGCCGGGGAGCATCGCGGGAACGGTGATGCGGGTAAAGGTTTTGAATTTGGAAGCCCCCAGACTTATGGCCGCTTCTTCCGTACTAACACTAATCTGATGCAGAATGGCGCTGCTGGAACGGATGGTATAGGGAAGGCGGCGGATCGTAAAGGCCAGGACCAAAATAAACGCGGTGCCGCTTAAATACATGGGCTGCTTGTTAAAGGTCATCAGCAGGGCGATACCAAGAATTGAACCGGGCACGATATAGGGGAACATCGTAGCAATATCAAGAATATTGGTCAGGGCGCTGGGCCTGCGGACCGTAACATAGGCCACCAGGGACGCAATGACCACGATGATTGCGAGGGCCGAAAGGGCCAGCACAAAGGTATTGGTGATGGCGTCCCCTATTTTTGAAAAGGCCGTAATATAACTGTCAAGGGAATAACCGGGGACAAACATCTTTCCCCTGGTTTTTAGAAAAGAAGTATAGGCCACATAAGCCTGGGGCATAATAGCCAGGATTACATAAATATATATAAAGGCATGGGCCAGAATATTCCGCAGCCCCTTTTCTTTTTTCGGCTGAATGGGCCGCAAGGAAGTGGTGGTATAGGATTTTTTTTCTGCGACAAATTTCTGCACCAAAAATATGGAAGTGGCGAATACCACGACCATAATACTGATCGCCGCAGCAAAACTGTCGTCGTCTCCCATCTCACTGATAAACTCATTAAAGATGAGCACCGGAATTGTGCGGTAGCCTTCCCCTATCAGCATGGGGGTTCCGAAATCCGCCAGGGCGCGCATAAACACCAAAAGACTCCCCGCAAGAATCGTAGGTAAAATGAGGGGGGCGGTGATCCGGATCATTTTTTTTACCCCCGTACAGTTCATGCTTTCGGAGGCTTCGATTAAGGAACTGTCCACGGTCTTAAGCGCCCCGGAAACATACATAAAAATAAGCGGGGTCAGCTGCAGGGTCAGCACCAGCAGTATTCCGTTAAAGCCGTAAATGTCCGGCGTGGCAATGCCGAAAACATCCCTGAAAAAAACCGTGATGATCCCGCTTCTGCCTAAAAGCAATATCCAGGAATAGGCGCCGATAAAGGGCGCGCTGGTGGAGGAGATCAATATAAGAATCTGAATGGCCGCGGCAAAACGTATCTTAACGGTGTTCATCACATAGGCAAGGGGAACCGCCAGTACAACGGTTAAAAGGGTAACACTAAAGGTAACCCTCAGGCTGTTTACAATCGTTCCGTAATAGTATTTTGATGAAAAAAACTTTTGAAAAGACCCAAGGGAAAAACCCTCAGGGCCGATCAGGCTTTTCGCAAACAGGGTGATCAGGGGATACAAAAGAAACACAATATAGATTAAAAATACTGCGCCGGTGATTATTGTCCAGGCGTCTTTCTTGCGGGGTTCGTTCATTTGTTTCCGCCCGCAGTTAAGTTACGCTCGCCGCCTGCATCAAATATATTGATCCTGTCCCGGTGTATTTTAAGAAAAACATCTTCACCGTTTTTATAGATTTTTTCCGATGCGGATTGTTCAACAATTTCAACATGCTGCCCGCTTTCCAGGGCAATAAAGTAATGGGTGTTCAGGCCAAGGAACATGGCGTTGAGTATCTTCCCCTTGAGTCCGCTGTCGGCCTTCCCTTCGGCGATGTAGAATTCTTCGGGACGCACCGACACTTTGACCGGCGCTTCTCCGTCCCCTCCGGCAAGGGAGCCCTCAAAATCTTCGGCGTAGCTTCCGATGGACAGCCACGCCGTATTCCCCTCCCGTTTAAGGGTTCCCTCCAGCACATTGGTATGCCCGATAAAGGTTGCCACAAAAAGATTCGCGGGGCGGCGGTAAATTTCACGGGGGCTCCCGATATGCTGAATAACACCCTTGTTCATAATGGCGATCCGGTCGGAAACCGCCATGGCCTCCTCCTGATCGTGGGTAACATAAATCGTAGTAATTTGAATGGCGTTCTGTATTTCCTTAATGGCGTTCCGCATATCCACCCGCAGTTTGGCGTCCAGGTTGGAGAGGGGTTCGTCCATGAGAAGCACGTCAGGCTCAATGACAATGGCCCGCGCAAGGGCGACCCGCTGTTGCTGCCCGCCGGAAAGGCTTTCGGGCATGCGGTCCTTGTATTCTGTAATTTTTACGGTATCAAGTATTTTTTCAACACGCTTTTCAATTTCATCTTTTGGGATAGCCCGGTTGGTAAGGCCAAAGGCAACATTTTGTTTTACATTCATGTGGGGAAAGATGGCGTAGTTCTGAAAGACCATGCCGATATTCCGCTTTCCCGGCGATAAATTGTTTATTACCTTATCGTTAAAACTGATGGTCCCCGCTTCTATGGAATTGAATCCCGCAACCATCCGCAGTAAGGTTGTTTTACCGCACCCCGAAGGCCCCAGAAGGGTAAAGAACTCCCCTTCTTTTACTTCCAGGGAAAGATCCGGAATAACCGTTGTTTCCCCGTATTTTTTTGTCACATTCTGAAACTGAATTTTTACGCTCACGAGGGAAACCTCCGCACAGTTAAATTAAAATAATGCCGGCCCGGTTTTTTCCGGCCCGGCATCAGGAAGCGCCTGAGCGCCCTTCAAAAAAGTTTATTGAACTGAAGTAAGTATGGTCCGGTAACGCTCAATGATTTCGCTGCGGTGGGCAGTAACATAGGCCCCGTCTTCAACAAGAAGTTTTATATCCTTCATGGGGACCATGTGGGTACCTGTCACCGCGTCTGAACGCACCGGCCTTGCGGTCAATTCGTTGCCATAGACAGCCTGCGCAGCCGGGCTGAGGATGAAATCAATAAACTTCTTGGCGTTGTCAAGATTTTTTGCGCCCTTCACAATCGCCGTGGCGGCTCCCAAAAATACCGCGCCTTCCTTGGGGTATACGACCTTTACCGGAGCGCCGTCCCGCACATAACTGACCGAAGGATCTTCATAGGTTAAAGCAACCGCATATTCGCCCTGGGCAGCGCCGCGGTGTACCGCGGAGGAACTCTGGGCGATCTTGCCGTCAAGATTGATAAGCAGGCTTTTCACATAATCCCAGCCCTTGGCCGAGGTGTAGTCCCCGCCTACCGCAAGGAGTATGTTGGTGAGCTGCGCAAAGGCGGAGCTGGAACTGGTGGGATCACCCATGATGAGCTTGCCCTTGAGGGCGGGGTTAAGCAGATCGGCGTAGCTTTCAACGGTAATGCCCCTGGTTAAATTGGTATTCACCAGAAGATTACTGCCGTCCAGACAATAGAGGGTAAGTTTCCCGCCGATGTTCTGGTATTGCGTTATAACGTCCCCATTATACTTTGATACGTATGGTTCAAAAAGATCGATCTGGGCGCTGAGGACCGCATTGCCGCCACCCCACATAACATCCGCATAGGGGCTGTTCTTCTCCGATTCAATCCTTTTGAGCAATTCACCGGTTCCCGCAGAGATGATCTCAACCTTGACGCCCGTCTGCGATTCAAACAGGGGGATAATTTTAGTCACCATATCCTCGGTATTGGGTGAATAGATAACGAGCTTTCCCGCATCCGCGCTTCTGCCTGCAGCGGCCTTTTGTTGACCGCCGCCCGCGAAGGCGGAGGAAACCGCAAGAATTCCAACCAGTAAACCAATCAACACTTTTCTTTGCATTTTTTTCTCCTTAGTATAAAAACAAAATGTATCTATATCATAACACAGATATTATTATTATGCTAGTTTTTTCGGATCAGCCACAGCAATAGTTTTGTATTGCAATTACGGGTAAAATTCAGTATGAAAGAGTTTTTGGAAAAACACAGCACGGAGGTATTTAACATGGTATTAACCGGATGGGACTTCGATGTAGCAAAGCAGGTCTGGTATGAAGACGGTCATGAAGACGGTCGTGAACAGAGCATTGAACAAGTCGCCCGGAATGCCTTGAGTAAGGGAATGTCGATGGAGCTTGTACAACAAATAACCGGACTGCCGCTTGAAGCCATTACGGAGCTTTCCCGAGGTATTTAATTATCCTGCCAGTTTTTCCGGTGCAGCCAGCGTAATGAGCCGCCGGGCGGTAATCAGGGCCGGATTAAGCAGGGGCAGGGGGAAATCAGCCTTTTCTACCGCCAGGGGCAGCTCGGTACAGCCGAGTACAACCGCCTCTGCGCCCCGGCCGGCCAGGGTGAGGATGGCCTTCGACAAAGTTTCCTTCGCCCTTGGGCTTACCGGCGAAGAATGGGCCTTGATGCCGTATTCTTTATTATAGATAAGATCGTGAACCGCTTCCTGTCCTTCGGTATCGGGTTCCAGCAGGGTAATGCCCTCCGCAGCCTTAAAGTATTCACGGTACACGCCGCTGGCGTGGGTTCCCCTGGTGGCCAAAAGTCCGATGCGGGTAAAACCAAGGGCCTCCCTTACATGGGAGGCGCAGGTTTCAAGCATATTAACGATGACGAGCCCCGGAAGCTTCTCCCCAACCATGGCGCTGTAGGGCCCAAAGATGGGAGCCGCGTGGGCGGTATTGCAGGCAACGGTGACAAAACGGGCACCCGCATCGTACAGCATCTTTGCACAGGCAAACATACCATAGGCGGGATTGTCCTTTTCATCATGCTTGTTCAACAAAAAATCAGTCCGGTCGGGGATCAGGGAGGGACAGGATACCAGCACCGTGTTCAGATGCTCCTGATCGGTCACCGCGTGGGTATTGTCAAAAATGTTTCTGACAAAATCCAAACCCGCGTAGGGACCCACCCCCCCAATCACCCCGATCACAGGCTTCACGCGCTCTTCTTCTCCCACTTGGACATATCCATAAGGCCCATTTTTTTGGAAACGCAGGCAGTACAGGCAAGGTCGCCTGATACGTTAAGCGCCGTCCGGCCCATGTCGAGGATTGCGTCAATACCCAGAATCATGGCATAAGCGCCCGCAACCAGAGAACCGGCAGTAACCGGCAGACCAACTGCGTCCAGCACCATGAGGAGCATGATGGCCCCCGCGCCGGGAACGCCCGCCGTACCGATTGAGGCAAGGGTCGCGGTCAGTACGATAACCCCCATCTCCTGGAGAGAAAACATTCCCCTTCCTACTGAAAGGGCGATGAAGGTGGCGCAAACCCCCTGATAAATGGCGGTTCCGTCCATGTTGATGGTTGCGCCCAGGGGCAGGGAGAAGGAATACACTTCCTTGGAAACGCCGAGATTGGCAGCCGACTTCATGGTGACGGGCAGGGTTCCGTTGGAACTCCTGGTGACAAAGGCGGTAATAAAGGGGTCCTTGGCATCCTTTAAGTACCGGCCAAGGGGCAGCCTGCCGTAGAACTTGACCAGAGCGAAGTATACAAAAACAACATGGATGGCATAGCCGGTGAAACAGGCCGCCGTTACCACGCCGAGGGACCCGATAACCTTGGGACCGTTGGTGGCAAAAACCACCGAAACCAGGGCCAGAACGCCGATGGGGGCATATTCCATAATCCACTTGATGACCATGGTAATGACTTCCGCAACCCCTTCCCAGAAGGAAAACACCACTTCCCCGGCATGTTTGAGCCGCGGATCGTCGGAACCTTTAGCATAGGAAATTCCCAGGCCGAAGACCAGGGCGAAGAAGATCACCGCCAGGACGTTTTCGCTCACAATGGCCGAGGCAATGCTGGTGGGGACAATGTTCAATATGATTGTGCTTACTTTAACGTTCTCGGCTGTCCTTGCCGCCGCATTGGCTGCCAATTGTTCGATACTGGACAGATCCGCCGAAGGCTGGAAAATCGTACCCATAAGCAGCCCGATAACCACCGCAAACGCAGAGGTAGCAAGGTAGAAAATGATAACCCGTATCCCTACCTTTCCAAGGCTCGCGGGGCTGACCGAAGACGCGCCCACAATAAGGGTGGACAGGATGATGGGCATCATGATCATCTTAAGCAGCCGCACAAAGATATCCCCAAAGGGCGCAATCCAGAGAATTTTCTCCCTTAAAACCAACCCCAAAATGATGCCAAGCACCAGGCCGATAAGAATCCGGTACAACAGGTTGAAGTTGAAATACCAACCCAACAAGCCGCCTTTCTTTTTCTGTTCGCTCATAATTCACTCCTCCTAAACTTTGACTTTAGATGTTAAGCTCCATTGTAAGACCAAATTGGAAAAAAGTAAAATAAATTCGATAAAAAGATAAGAAAAAACTAAAAAAAACGCAAAAATTTGACAGGCTTACCGGGGTCGCTTAAAATTTCGTCAGGAGTATAAAATGGCAGTAACAAAGGAACATGAAGGAAGGGTCATCATTTTTACAACCGGCGGGACAATCGCCATGGCAAACGACAGCGAAAAGGGGGGATCGGTTCCCGTGGTTACCGGTCAGGATCTGATAAAATCCGTACCGCCCCTGGCTGCGGTCTGTGATGTGGATGTGCGGGAGTTCGCCAATATTCCAAGCGGGCACATGACCTTTGAGCTGATGAAAAAGCTGGGGGATCAGATTGATGAGGCCCTGGAAGCGGAGGATATATTGGGCGCGGTGGTAACCCACGGCACCGACACCCTGGAAGAAACCGCCTATTTTCTGGACCTTTACCTGAAAACCAAAAAACCGGTCTGTTGTACCGCCGCCATGCGGAACGCCGAGGAAGTAAGCGCCGACGGCCCCATCAATATCCTTTCCGCGGTACGCACCGCCTCGGCGGGCGAAGCGGCGGACATGGGCGTATTTGTGGTATTAAACGAACAAATACAGGCCGCGCGGGAGGTGACCAAGACCCATTCCGGTAATGTGGCCACCTTCGACTCGCCATTTTGGGGGCCCCTGGGCTATGTGGACGAGGACCGGGTCATTTTCAGGCGCGTCAACCTGAAGCCCCTGAAAATACATCCCCCCCGGATCGAAAACGATATTCACCTGATAAAAACCCACACCGGCATTGATGATTTTTTCTTTAACTGTCTGATCCAAAAAAAGGCAAAGGGGATCGTTGTGGAAGGGTTGGGCCGGGGCAATGTTCCGCCCAAAGCCCTGGAGGGCATCAAAAATGCGGTAAAGGCCGGAATACCCGTCGTCATAGCGACCCGCTGCCTCGGCGGACGGGTGGCGCCGGTCTATGCCTATGAAGGCGGGATCGTTCAGGTGCTGGCCGCGGGGGCGGTCTCCGCAGGGGAGCTGAACGGCCAAAAGGCCCGGATCAAACTGGGGCTCGTGCTGGGCCTGAGCCCAACACCCAAAGATATTTCTGTCTATTTTGACAATCCATGACTATTCGTCCAAGTAACGAAAAAAAGGGGAGTTTCTTCAAAACATCAGTTTTGAAGGAACTCCCCACCTGTTTCAGAAAGACGCCCCAGACTTAGGTTATTGCGCCCTTCTTTGCGTTGAAGGTTTCCCTGTCCAGGTCACCCATCACGGCGGCGGTGGTTACCATACCAACGGTGTCACCGGTAATGTTCAACATGGTATTGGGCATATCGATCAAACGATAAATACCGGCAATCCAGGGTACGATGGTCAGGGGCAGCCCCATGGTCTGCATCATGATCGCGGACATCATGATACCGCCGCCGGGAACACCGGCCACACCCGCAGCCATGATAACCCCCAGCAGGATAATAACCACTAACTGACCGGCTCCCAGGTGAATACCGAACAACTGTGCGGCAAAAATAGCGTAAATGGGCATTTCCGCACAGCAGGCCTGCATGTTGATCGTCGCAGCAGGGGGCGCCAGAAGGTCCACAGTTTCGTTGGGAACACCGGCCCGTTCCTTGGTGCATTTCATGGTTAAGGGAAGGGTAGCGCTGGAACTACAGGTGGAAAAGGCCAGCAGCATGGCGGGATAAATGTTCTGGTAATGCTTTAGCGGGTTTACCTTGGCAATAAGCTTGAGGAGCAGGGGGAAGACCACAATCAGCAGCGTAGCATAGGAGGCATACTGGGTGAGCAGCATCTTGCCGAGCCCCACTATTACATCCTGTCCAAGGGTACCGGTTACATCCGCCATAAGACAAAAAACGCCGAGGGGGGCAAAGCCCATGACAATCTCGACGATCCGGATCATCACCGTATTACCGCCGATGAAAAATTTGACCAGCCCTTCCTTGGCTTTGACCGTATCGTGAAGCAGGGCGATGGCGATACCCATGAAAAGGGCAAAAACAATTACCTGCAGGATGTTAAACTGGGCAAAGGATGTTCCCACATTGTCGGGGATCCAACGGATCAGACTTTCAATAATGCTGACCCCCGCTGTGGAGTACTCCCCACCCCCGGATAAATCTATCCCAATCCCGGGCTTAATAATATACGCCCAGGCAATACCGCAGAGAGCGGCCAGGACAGAAGCCATGGCCCAGAAAACCACAAAGGTTCCCCCGATTTTTTTAAGACTCCGCAGATCGGCGACACCGGACACCCCGGAAACAATGGAAAAGAAGATAAGCGGAAGGATCGTCATCTTCAAAAGACGAATAAAGACCTCACCAATAGGGCCCGTTACCTGCCCCCATGCACCCTGGCTGCCCTTAAAAATAAACCCAAGACCGGCGCCAAGCACCATGGCCAACAATATCTTTGTTGCCAATCCGATTTTTAATTTCTTTTTTGCATCTGACATAGAAACCTCCAGAATTTTTTTTAAGTCGAATTACATCAACTCCATGACAATATCTTCGTTTAATCCGTAACCCCCGTCAAGAAAAAGGGCCAAAATAAAAAAACCGGGGGGCAAATGCCCCCCGAAAAGATTAGGGGAATACCCCGCGAATCTTCTTCGCCCTGACCAGCTTGGAAATAGCCACCATATAGGCGGCAATGCGGAAGGAAACGGATTTTTCGTTCACGATTGCCTCCACATCTTTGAAGCTGCGGACCATGATCTTTTCCAGGGTTGCGTTGATCTGATCCTCTTCCCAGGTAAGTTCCTGAATGTTCTGAACCCACTCGAAGTAGGAGACCACCACGCCCCCGGCGTTTGCCAGAATGTCCGGAATGCTCGGGATGCCCCGTTTGGCCAAAATTTCATCGGCTTCCACCGTGACAGGCCCGTTGGCGCCTTCCACCACCAGCTTTGCCTTCACGGCCCCGGCATTTTCCGCGGTAATCTGGTTTTGCAGCGCGCAGGGGATGAGTACGTCACATTCGCAGGCCAACAGTTCCGCGTTGGTGATTTTTTTTACACCCGGCGCAGTATAGCCCTCCAGGGACAGCTTATGGTCGGCGCTGTATTTTATAATGGCCGGGATATCGAGGCCATCGGGATTGTAGTATCCCCCGGACACATCGCTTACCGCCACTATGTTATGACCCATCTCGTGGAGCAGTTTTGCGCTGATGCTGCCCACATTGCCCATGCCCTGTACGGCGATCCGCACCTTGCCTTCCGTCTTGAAGTGTTTCAGGGCCTCACGGGTGACGATGCTCACCCCGCGGCCGGTTGCTTCGGGGCGGCCCAGGGAACCGCCGATATCCACGGACTTCCCGGTAACAACCCCGGGGATGGCATAGCCGTGGAGCATACTGTAGGTATCCATGATCCAGCCCATGATCTCCGCATTGGTGTTCACGTCAGGGGCGGGGATGTCCTTTTCCGGGCCGATGATGGGCATAATCGCCGTGGTAAAACGCCGGGTCATCCGTTCCAGTTCGCCCTTGGAGAGTTTTGCAGGATCAACCTTTACCGCGCCCTTGGCGCCGCCGTAGGGAATATTCACCACCGCGCATTTGAAGGTCATCCAGGCGGCCAGGGCCTTTACTTCATCAATATCAACATGGGGATGATAGCGGATACCGCCCTTGCAGGGACCCCGGGAACTGGAATGCTGCACCCGGTAACCCTCAAACACCTGCAATTCGCCGTTATCCATTTTAACGGGGATGGACACCTTGAGTTCACGCTCCGGATACTTGAGCGCCTCATAGTCCTTTCTTTCCAGCCCCAGTTTCTGGGCTGCCGATTCCAGTACCGACAACATGTTGTCATAGGGATTGTAATTAGCCATACCTTGCTCCTCCAATAATGATGATAAAAATACGGGTTTTCAAAAGAAAACCCGTAATAGTAAACCGTGTATTGTTTTACATCTCCGCCGCTGTTTTGTAGATGGTACCGAATATCTCCGGTATTTGCTCTTCCTCCAGGGGAGAAAAGGCCACCCTGAATATTTCCGCCCCAAGCGCTATGGTTCCTATGGCGCAATCCGAAAGGAGCCGCTTCCGCAGGGCCTCCGCGTCTATACCCTTGCAGCGGAAACTCATGAAATACCCGGAATTAAAGGGCATGGGGGTCAGTTTGGGGTGATTCGGGTTTTTTTGAAGGAAATCCTTAACCGCCCGGTAGCGTCCCCGGAGCAGCTCAAAGTTTGCCTTCTTTTCACCGGCGGAGCGGGGATCGGCCAGGGATTTGATGAGCAGGTACTGGGCCGGGGTATTGGAGCAGGACACGGATGAACGGATGGTCCCCATGAGTTTTTTACCCAGGGCGTCATAGTGTTCCGGCTTTAAACCGGGGCAACCGAAGGTGACAAAGGCCGTCCGCAGCCCCCAGGCAAAATCTTCCTTGGTGGGGCCGTCGATCTTGATCGCCAAGACCCGCTCGTGGAGGACCGAAAGCCGGCCAAAGAGGGATTCCCTGTAGATATCGTCCTCAAAGAAAAGCCCGAAATAGGCGTCGTCGCAGATCACCATCACATCCGCGCCTCCTTCGGCGGTTTCCCGGATGAGGTTCACCAGTGTGTCCGCTTCGGCCCTGGTGGGGGAATAACCCGCAGGGTTATTGGGGAAGTTGAGGATGATCCGCACCGACCCGGTCTTGGCTTCCTCCCGAACCGCCTTGCCGATGGCGTCAAGATCCAGCCCCGGACCGTTTCCCAGGAAGGGAACCAGCCGGATTTTGGCGTCCCGGCGGTCCTCAAAGATAAGGCTGTAATTGTCCCAGCAGGGATCGCTGGCAATAAGGGTGGCGCCGGGACCGAAAAAGAGATCCGCCGTATAGGATATTCCGGCGGAAAGCCCGGGAACCACCGCCGGAAGGCTTATGCTGTCCGGCTTTATGGAAGGATTTTTTTGGGCTATCGCCTCTTTCCATGCCTTGCGGACTTCCTCAATCCCCGCGGTGGGGGCATAGGTAACCGCTTCCTTGGCGCTCAGGGTAGGCATACCTTCGGCAATGGCCGACAGGATCAGGGGCTCCCCGTTATGAAAGGCCATGCCGATGGTGCCGTTTTTGGCCGGGGCAAACTTCTTGGCCTCCGCGCCCTGTGCAATAATCCCCTTGGGGAAATAGAGGCGGCGGCCAAGATCCGACAGGAGCCGTCCGACAACGGTTCCATCCAACAGGGTATTAAGTTCATTCGCTAGGGTATTCATGCTGTAAATATTAAGGCCGGCCATGGTCTATGTCAAGAAAAAATAGTATTATTTTTCCTTATTCTCCAGTATCCTTACCAGCAAATTCCAGGTGTTAATGAACGATGCGATTTCGACCCGTTCATTACTGGTATGGGCTTCAAGGATGGTGGGGCCAAAGGAAACCATATCCAGGTCCGGCTTTTTCAATGTCATAAGGGCGCATTCCAGACCGCCGTGTATGGACGCCGCCTCAGGCGCTTTGCCGTTGAGTTTTAAATAGGCCTTTGTACAAAGCTCCCGTAAAGGGGAGTCTTTACGGAATTCCCAGGCGGGATAACTGCCCGCTACGTTTATAGCTGCCCCCGGTGTTTCTCCAAAATATTTTATCCGGGAAAGGATGTCGTCCATTTTGGAATTAGTATTACTGCGGAGAAAAAGCGAAAGCACGGCATTTTCGCCTTTCATTTCCAGTGCGCCCAAATTACAGGATATATCCAACACATCCTTCATATACTGGCTAAAGCCCAATACGCCGTTGGGCAGCAGGAAAATAGCGGCCAGCAAATGACGTAGGGTTTGTGTTGAAAGAACCTGCCCGCAATTGGGCGAAGATTTTTGGAGGGTCAAACTCAGGTCAGGCTCGGACATGCGGTACTCCGCCGAAAAAATTCCGTTGATACGGGCCGTCTCCAAAATCATTTTTTCCGCATCCGCTTCTTTAGGCCAAAGCACAGCGGAAGCGTCATGGGGGATCACGTTCATCTTGCCGCCACAAAATAAATCGCCGACCGGCAGTTCGAATTTTTTACCCAGCAGATCAATGGCCCGCGCCAATAGAACGATGGCGTTTGCCCGATTCCGGTTTATGTCTATGCCGGAATGACCTCCGGCCAGCCCCTGTACACGCAGGGTATAGGGGCTTCTATCCGTGGATACCGGAGCATAGGCCATTGGCAGCTCCACATAAATCCGCGTTCCCCCGGCGCAGCTGGTAAACAGCTTCCCCTCTTCGTCGGCATCAAGGTTGATCATCCGCGTCCCTTCAAGATCGGAGGCATCCAGAGCCGACATGCCCTTCATGCCGACCTCTTCGTTGGTGGTAATTACCGCTTCTATGGGGGGATGGGGCATGTTCGCATCCTCCAGAATCGCCAAAATATAGGACATGCCCACAGCGTTATCCGCGCCAAGGGTAGTCAGGTCGGCGGTGATATACCCGTCTTCTTCCTGCGGGAGAATCGGATCATGGAGAAAATCATGTTTACTGTCCGCGGTTTTTTCACAGACCATATCCATGTGGGCCTGCAGGATAAGCGGCGGCTCCCCCGCATAACCGGGGGACGCCTTTTTCTTAATAACAATATTCAGGGCCTCATCCTGCCTGCAAACAAGGCCCCGCTCCGCGGCAAAGCGGACAAGATAATCGCTGATCCCTTTCTCATTGCCGCTTTCCCGGGGAATGGCGCAGATTTGCTGAAAATAATCATAGAAGCGGAACCCGGTTAAATCTGCCAATGTAGACATAGTAATTGCCTCCAATTACTTATCAGGATATCCGTTTCTTTATTGTACCGATAGTACCATTTACAAAGCTGAATACCGATGATCCGACAATGAACCCTGCGGCGGAAATAGCAAGGGTGTTCTCGATTTTCTCACCGAATATCTTCTTAAGAATTACCCGCGCCGCAATGGCTGTCAATGCCGCGATACCGCCAAAGGGACTTCCGATCAATAAGCCGGTGGCGAAGAGGACGCCGATTTGACGCTTTGTGCCGCCAACGGCCTGTATAACTCCGCCGACTGCCGCAAAGATAAGCAGGTTCTTAAGAATTTCAGGGGATGTCCCGGCCTGAATGGTAGCGGCAAATACTTTTGCTGCGGGCGGGATGAGCCCCTCGTTAAAATACCGCTGGTAGGATAAAATCGCCACGATGATACCAATCACCACACCCAAAAATTCCGCGTGGAATTGCTGCCTTCTCCCCTCAAGCTCAAAGACTTTATTTGTACCCCGCCTGCGCAGGATCCATCCGGTTTTCAGATCATAACCCATATCGGCAAATGCGGGACCGGTACAAACCTTATACCCCACCAGGAGGGCCAGTGCTACCGGCGGGAAGCGAAGCAGCATACCCAGAACCAGGAAAATCAGGGATGTTGCCATGGCGGGAAACCAGCCCGCATGCATTGCCGCCGTCCCGATCAACAGTTCTGCTATAACCGAAGTAAGCCCGGTGAATAAAATCCATAAAATAAACATGGGAATACTCATGGATGAATATACACCGGCTACAATGGCCATGATGATCGCCCCGGCGAGAAAAAGAACGGCTCCCCTCTGCAATGCCACTCCTGTTTCTTTGGAGCTTTTGGTTGGAACATAGACTTCCTTATCGGCGGCCTGTTCACCGGCATCTTCTTTTTTACTTTTCTTTATGAGCAAAATGCCAAGCTGGATCAGGGCTACAACACCTGCGCCGATCATGATGCCGTGGGGAACATAGAGGTCTCCTATTTTGAATCCGAATATTTTTGTGGAATAGCCGGCGAGGAGCAAGCCGATACCAAACATCAAAAGCGCCCAGATATTGCCGATCCAGCACACGCCGAAAATATCCATGGGGATTCTAAAGTACTGTCCCACGGCCCCTGCCACGGAGGTCACCACCAACAGCAGGGATCGCTTTCCGCGGCGCGCCACAGAAATGATGGTCTCGGCGGTGGCCACACCGGCCGGCCATGTGCCGTTGGCAGGAAAAGCGGGGGTGTCAAATAACCAGTACATGACCGCAATGTCTATGATAACGCCGATTGAGCAGCCGATTATCATGGGGAGGATCAGATCCTTCTCTCCCAAAAACCAAATCGTTCCCAAAGCCAGCATGAAAACATTGCCCGCCGTAAAGGTAGAAGCGGAGATAGAAGTCTCTATCAGGTTTTGCCGGTGTATGTTCTGAAAATGATTAAACGCCTTGATGGGAATTAAGCCGATCATCACCGCAATCAGGGCGCCGATGATGGATGTATTGGCGGAAATACCAAGGTTAACCATGAGCTCCATACCGATAATGGCGCCAAGAATGCCCGTAATCAGTATAACAAAAAGCGTGCCCACCTCTTTCAATGTTTGAGGATGGGGTTTTGCACATTGTTCCTTTAGGAATTCATCAACATCCGCATCTCCACCCTTGAATTGATTCTCCTGTGACATTTTAATATCCCCCTTCATTTATTTATTTCCCTCAAAAAAGAGAAAAATATAAAACTCAATAACCCGATACACCCAGCTTTTTGCACAAACTCCGGGCTGTTTCATCCATATAAACGCCGTCCTGTTCAAACACTTTTCCGTCAAGAATGATGCTTGGCCGCAGCACCGTTCCGTCGGTGTGGGAAGCCGCTGTCCAGAATGCGCCCATGATCGCCTTGCCCTGGCTGCCGATGCCGAATTCCATGCAGCCGAATACCCGTTCATCCTCTACAATGCGTCCGGTAATGGCGCGCACCCCCGGATTAAAGCCCAGGGAATAGTGGGCCAGGCGGTACATGTTTTCGTCACCGAATCCGTCGATCCATGCGCGGAACACCGCTGCGTCTGCTCCGCCGGAAATATCCTTTACCCGTCCTTCCTTAAACTCAAGCTTGACGGGGGCCTTTAATTTGCCGATTTCCAAAGGGGGCCACAGGGCTCCGTCAAATACCAAAGTTCCTTCGATGGTTTCTTCCACCGGACACCAGCTTATTTGTCCGCCCAGCATGATGGGATATCCCTTGCGGGTAGCCTTTTGGCCCGAGTGGCGCACCTTCCTTCCCCGGTTGTACGCCTTAAGGCTGGTACCATTCTGCGCAGTAACAATAACCTCATCCGCTTTTTCAAGGGTATCCTTCATATATTCGCCAAGCTCGATCATGGCATCGTAATCCACGCGGGAAACGGTTTTTACAATCATCTCCACATCCATGCCGGTCAAACAGATATAGCGTGTTCCAAAATCCATGGAATCGCGGAACGCCTTTGAGTGCATGATGTAGGAATATGCCAACTCGATCCAAACATCCGCTTTTCCCACCGCCGCCCCAATCGGAGCAGGCGGTTCCATACACGCATTCGGCGCGGTGGCATAGTTGATGACGGTGGGTATGCCACCAATCGCGTAAACCGCCTGGGAGACCGCATCCACCACCCGGCGGTCCGAAGAAGTATCCCCGGTGATGACAACATTTTCTCCGGGCTTCACCAGCATAACGTCCTTGACCAGCGTCATTGCCCCCTTCATCAGTTCCAGATACAAGTACTCGTCTCTTGTCTCAATGCCCAAATTCAGTTCCATGGTCCTAATCCTCCATTTTATTTTTTAACCTGCGGCCAGGATGAACAAACGAAACATAAAGGTACAAATGATTAACATACCGGGAATAATCGTCATTTCTATCCCCATAAACAACACTTTCAAAAATTCAATATATCGGGTAACATTCTTGTTAAGATTATACGGGGGGGCTTAAAATACTGCTAATCAATATTTTTTATCGATTGATAAGAAATATTGATATATGGAAGGGGGAAAACTGATGAATTTACAGCAAGTACAATACTTTAAAACAGTTGCGGAAATTGGTCATGTCACCGAATCCTCTGAAATATTACATATATCGCAACCCGCAATAAGCATGGCAATATCGAATTTGGAAGCGGAGCTTGGAGTTCCTTTGTTCACAAAAGGCGGACACCGGTTACAACTGACCCCCTATGGCAAAATATTACTTGAACATGTATCGGTTGTCATTCAGGAAATAAATACAGCAGTGACCGAAATCAATAATCTTGCATTGTCTGAAAAACAAGTCCTGCGTATTGCCTCTACCTACTCCTTAAGCAGTTCCTTGCTGCCCTCTGTCATTCAACCCTTTATTGAAGAAAACCCAAATACCATTATCCAAATTAATCAGGGGCCCAATCTGGAACTGTTAAAAGGTATTGCCAATGAGGAATATGATTTCATTTTTGGACGCATTTTACCGGATCAGGAAATATCAAAATATATTCAACATTTATCACTGTACACTGAGGAGTTAGCAATACTACTCAACAGCAATCATCCCATGGCCGGGAAGGATGAACTTGAATTGGGTGATCTAAAAAACGAGGATTTTATTTTCTTTCATGAATCCACCGGTTTTCATCTTTTGGTAATGAATTTATTCCAGGCTGCGGGCTATAAGCCGAATATCCGGTATCAAGTTTACGATAACGCATCCTGTGCAAACATGGTTGCCGCAAATTTAGGGGTAGCGCTGGTCGGTCCCACCCCTGGCTATGACCATAGCCGGGTACGCCAAATCAAATTGAAATCCTCAAAGGAAAACCAGACCAACATTTTCCTGCTCTGGAATTCAAAACACGAATGGGAACCGTCGGGCTTGCGTGCAAAATTTTTTAAACATATTCAGAAGTTATACGAAATTGGAAATGCCCCGAATTTTTTGAAAAAAAGCGCAAAAAACACTTGACCTGGAGTGAACTCCAGACTGTATATTATAAATATGGAGGTTTACATGGTTAGACAATGTTCTTTCACGATGGTGAAGGGTTTTATGATAGCGGCGACATTGGTGTTTTTCGCCGGCAGCACGGTGTTTGCACAGGGACAGAATACCGTAGGGAAAATCCTTATCGTGTATTTTAGCAATGCTGAAAACACGGACGGTACAGATGCGGTTTCAGGCGCGAGCGTCCAAATCGTCAGCGGCAGGAAAGTTGGGAATGTACAAATGGTTGCCGAGATAATCCAACGGACACGCGGCGGGGATTTATTCCCGATTCAAACGCAAAGCCCCTATCCCAAAACGCATAAGGAGTTGCTTGATTATGTCAAACGGGAACAGGAAGCCAACACCCGCCCTGTTCTTTCAACACAGGTCAGAAACATGGCGGAGTATGATACTATTTTCTTAGGCTATCCAATATGGTGGTATACGTTGCCTTTAGCGGTGTCAAGTTTTTTGGAAGAATACAACCTTTCAGGGAAAACAATCATTCCTTTTTGTGTTCACGGCGGCAGCGGATGGGCCAACACCATTGAAATAATTACAAAATTGGAGCCGCAAGCAATAATAAAAGACGGATTTACTGTTTCAAGAAATACCGTTGCAAGATCAGAACGGGACGTAACCGCTTGGCTTCGCAGACTTGGAATTGTGAGATAGGGAAAACTATGACCATTGCAGAGGTCGGCAAAAAATATGACCTGTCTATTGATACGATGCGATATTATGAGTGGATAGGGCGATTGCCGCCGGTTAAACGCAACAGCGGCGGTTTCCGTGATTACGGCGAAGAAGAGTGTAATTGGGTTTACTTCATAAAATGTATGCGTAATGCCGGTATTTCCGTAGAGGCATTAACGGAATATGTGGCATTGTTTCAACAGGGGGCTTCCACCATTCCGGCACGAAAAGCCCTGCTCGTTGAACAGCGTGAGGTACTTGCCAAGCGTTCACAGGAGATTTTAGACACCCTCGCCCGGCTGGATAAAAAAATAGACGGCTATGAGGAACGGCTTTTGAAGTATGAACAAGATAAACTTATATAGCAAAACGCATATCCTTTGAACGCCAAAACAACGGGTAAAAGCAAGAATCCGCTAAAAACTCGCTTGCGCGAGGGATGGTTCACGGGGGAGGTCCATGGCACGCCGCTTCGCAACAGGTTTTTTGTTGAAAAGCTTGTGCTAAAGCTGGAATAGAACCTGGAATAGAAGGAGAATTGGGTCCGTATGCATGGTATTACGTCAATTCAGGCGCCGCAACCCATGAGGTAAAGACGAGAGCCGCAAACAGTGCCAATCTATATGACATGAACGGGAATGTGTATGAATGGTGCTGGGACATTTATTCGGGCACGCGACGGGTTCGACGGGGCGGTAGTTGGGACTTAGCTGTGTCCTTCTGCCAGGTGTCCGACCGTAACCCAAGTACCATCGAAGGCGGCCCCGGCAGCACGTGGGACTACGTCGGTTTTCGTGTTGTGTGCCCCTGAATGCGCGCTTCCTGTGTCAAATAGCGCGTAAGCGGTATCCGGCACGGGCAATCTGAAAATCCACTGCACACTACGCAATGCTAGTGTGCAGTCCTTGTTAGGCGGGTACATATATAAAAATAAAGCGTATTATCTATTATTCTGGAATATTTTCATAGCCATTCAAGAATGTTATTCTTTTTTTTCCTATTTTTCAAGATGATTTTTTTAGTTATATACTATCCTTTAAACGAGCACTTACTATCTCATTCATCAACCTTACAGTATCATACATTTCAGTCCCATTTTCTATATTGAATCTTTTCAAATATTTCAAAAGTTGCTCTTGATCAGATTTATTATTTAAAATGTTACCAGATTTTATAGATTTCTTTATTCCATATATATTTGAAAAAATAGGAATAGAATCTTTAACAGTGAAAAACAAAGAAAGGGCTCCTATTGGCGGAAAAACCAACGATACTAATGATGACAATATTACAGTTGTATTGTACAATATCGCACCTGCATTTTTATTTTTGTTTTTTCTTTTTACGACATGCATTTCTTTTTCAATTTCGCGCAAAAAATTATTTTTAATATCATCACTCACTTGTATAATTTTATTCATATCACTTGTTAATGAACCCTCTTGCTCATTTCTTCCTAACAGTTCAGTTGAAGTTTTAATGAGCTGATTATATTTTTCTATAAACTTTGACCCATTAATAATACTTCTGATTTTAAAAATATCTTCAAATGTCAATAAATCAATTATCGCTGCCCTGTGAACATTCTCAAAATTATATTTAAGTATTTCTTCAAGAAATAGTTTAATAAAAATAGTGCAAGGTGACAGAGAAATATTCATTTTTTTTATGTTAACATTGCTATAATCGATGTATTCCTCCTGTGGAATAGCACTCTCACAATTCAAAGAATGTGCCCCTGTTAAATGGTATATTAATTCTCTAAAATCACGCAAAGTTTTTCTGTCTTTTTTTGTAAAATTTAAACTACATTTGTCTATCATTCCTCTGGAAAAAATATCTTGTTCTGATATTTTTTCTATCAAATAATGTATTTGTAAATCATCAACTGATTTCAAGTTAGTCCGGAGAACAGAAGTTGGAGTTGATAATTCACATAAATACCAAGACCGAAATTGGTTAGACATATCATTCAATCCCCAGCGTATTACATGCTGTATATTATCCATATAAAAATTTGATATATCTTTTCTTTTGGGAGAGCGACTTTTTTCACTGTTGATTAGATCATGAAAATCATCAAAGTCTGAGCGTAATGAAGGAATTACTACACCAGAGTTAAGAAGAATTGGATTTAAAGAAAAAAAATCAAATGCAAAAGGAGTTGTCAAATGCGAAGCAGCACATATTATGTTATTTTTAGTCAAAAGCAAACATTTCATTTCTCGTTCAATTTTTATCTTCAATGCTTCTTTATTATTTTTATACTGAATTATTCTGGGATCAAATCCAGTATAAAATGTTTTCGCGCATCCCATTTCATTTTGAGTAATAATCTTCATTTTATTCATCTTTCATATAAATCACTACCATGTAACATTTGAATACAATGCTTGCTTTGATAGATTTTCCTTATAATGGAGTAACTGTTTGTATTCTTCATTATTGATAATCCCTTTTTCAAAACCTAAACTAATAACCTCATCAAAATTTGTCAAACTCTGGTGATGTATCATATTGTCTTTAAAGTCTCTAATGCAATCATCTATATCATATGAAAATATACTTATAACTCCAAGTATGTCTAGCTCTTCTTTTCGAAGAGCGGAAAAAACATTAAGGACATTACTTCCACTATAAACAACATCTTCTATGATTACCGTTTTTTGATGCTTATTAATTCTCCCTTCTATTCTTTTACCCATACCATTTGCTTTTGATTTTTGACGTACATAACACATTGGCAAACAAAGATTATTAGCAACAATAGCTGCGAATGGGATACCTGCTGTAGAAACACCAGCGACAAGATCGCACATTTTGTAATATTCAATCAAAGTATCCTCGATTTTCTGTATTATAAAGGTGCGTTCTACCACAGAACCAAGGGTATAACGAATATCTATATAGATTGGCTCAACATAATCATTGGCATTTTTTTTATTAATATAGAATAGAATCAGTTGCATATAAAGATTCTGCTATACTTCTCATAAAGACACTCCCTTTATTTTAGAATTTATCCACCTGATCTCCATTCTACAAAGTTCTGATAATCGCCTCCGCCGCGGCCCGTCCCTCGGCAATGGCGCGGACCACCAGGCTTGCGCCGGTCTTGGCATCTCCGGCGGCCCAGACCTTGGGGTTGCTTGTATGGAAGCTGCCCCGTGTGCGGATATTGCCCCGCTCGTCGGTTACGAGCCCCAGATCCTCCACAACGCCCTGCTGCACCACATGGGTAAAGCCCATGGCCAGCAGCACCAGGTCCGCGCCGATCTCAAAATCCGATCCGGAAACTTCGCTCATGTTCCAACGGCCGTCCTGATTCACCCAATCCACTTTGCAGGCATGGATCGAATCGACTTTGCCGTCCCTTCCGTTAAAAGCCTTGGTGTTCACCGACCAGAGCCGCTCCCCCCCTTCCAGATGGGAGCTGGAAGTTTTGAGTACCTTGGGCCAGAGGGGCCAGGGCTCCTCATCGGGCCGGTGTTCCGGGGGGCGGGGCAGCACCTCGATTTGGGTGACATGCTTTGCCCCCTGACGGTTGGCGGTGCCCACGCAGTCCGAGCCCGTGTCCCCTCCGCCGATAACCACCACCCGCTTGCCCCAGGCGGTGATGGGTTCAAGCCCCTCGTTGTTCTCGCCCCCTAAACTGCGGTTCTGCAGGGCAAGAAAATCCAGGGCCTGGACGATACCGGCGTTCTCCCGGCCCGGCGCTTTAAGGTCCCGGGCTTCCCGTGCGCCGATGGTAAGGAGGACCAGATCATTGGAAGATTCCAGTTCTTTTGGATCGATAAACTCCCCGTCTTTCCCCAGAGTACCGAACCCATATTGGGCGGAACCGACACGGGTCCTGGTCTTAAAGATCACCCCTTCGGCTTCCATAATTTTGACCCGCCGGTCGATAAAACTCTTGTCCAGTTTGAAGTCAGGGATACCGTAGCGAAGGTAGCCGCCGACTTTCCGGTCACCCTCATAAACGGTGACGGTGAAGCCCGCCCGGTTCAGGTACCAGGCCGCAGAAAGCCCCGCAGGGCCCGCGCCAACTACGGCGACTTTCTTGCCGTTCCGGTGTTTGGGCGGCCGGGGAACCACCACCCCCAGGCTAAAGGCCTTTTCGATCACCGCAAGCTCGTTCTGCCGGATCGTCACGGGCTCGTCGGTGGCTCCCAACACGCAGGATGCCTCGCAGAGGGCGGGGCAGACCCGGCCGGTAAATTCCGGAAAGGGGTTGGTATCCTGCAAGGCGGCCCATGCGCCGACCCAGTCGTTACGGTAGAGCCGGTCCTGCCATTCGGGCATCACATTGCTAATCGGACAGGCCCAATGACAGAAAGGCACCCCGCAGTCCATGCAGCGGCTGGCCTGAAGCCGCCGTTCCTCATCGGAAAGCTGTACTTCAACCTCGCTGTAATCGTTAATCCGTTCCTCAACGGGCCGGTACCCGGCGCTCCTCCGCTGTACCTTTAAAAATCCCTTTGGATCACCCATTTTATACTCCCACCGAAATGTCTTCACGCCGCCTGATCTCGTAGATCTTTGCGTCCAGATCCGCCAGCATCATCTGTTCCAGGGCCTTCCGGTATTCCACCGGAAGCACCTTGATGAACTTGGGCCGGTTTTCCGCCCATCCGTCCAGTATGGATTTGGCGTATTCCGAGCCGGTCCAATAGATGTGCTTGCGGATCATATCTTTGACGAAGTATTCATCCGCATCGTTATTGAGCCCCGAAAGTTCCACCATCCCCGGATTGAGGAAATACTCGAAGTTACTGTTTACATTGAGCACGTAGGCGATACCCCCGGACATACCGGCGGCAAAGTTCCGGCCCACGGCGCCCAGCACCACGATCCGCCCGCCGGTCATGTACTCGGCGCAGTGGTCCCCGGTACCTTCCACCACCGCCACGGCCCCGGAGTTCCGTACGCAGAAGCGCTCCCCGGCAACCCCGGCGGCGTAAAGTTCCCCGGCGGTTGCGCCGTAAAGCACCGTATTCCCCACGATGATGTTTTCATTGGTCTTAAAGTTTGACCCCTCTGGGGGTGTTACCACGATGCGGCCGCCGGAAAGACCCTTGCCCAGGTAGTCGTTGGTATCCCCCGCAACCCGGAAGGTGATGCCCTTGGCAAGAAATGCGCCGAAGCTCTGCCCCGCGGAACCCGCAAAGTCCACGGTGACGAAATTCTCCGGCAGGCCCTCTCCCCCAAAGCGCTTGCTCACTTCGTAGGAAAGCATGGCCCCCACTGCCCGGTCGGTGTTCTTGATGGGCAGCCTAAAGGTAGTTGGGGTCTTCCGATCCAAAGCGACCAGACATTTATCCACAAGCTGGCGGTCCAGGACGCTATCGATCTTGTGGATCTGATCCTCAACGCAGTGCCGCTCGGTCCCGCCGGGGATGTCCGCGGGACCTTCCGCCTTGTAGAGCAGGCCGGAAAGGTCCACCCCGGCGGATTTGGGCTTGCCGCTTTTCCGCTGGGTCAGCAGATCCGCCCGGCCCACAAGATCGTCAAAGTACTTAAACCCAAGGGAGGCCATAATTTCCCGTGTTTCCTCAGCGACAAAGCGGAAAAAGTTGAGCAGGTATTCGCTCCTTCCGGCAAAGCGCTTCCGCAGTTCCGGGTCCTGGGTGGCTACTCCCATGGGGCAGGTATTTTCGTGGCACTTCCGCATCATCACACAGCCCAAAACAATGAGTGTCGAAGTGCCGAAGCCGAATTCCTCGGCCCCCAGCATTCCGGCGATAACGATGTCCCGGCCGGTCTTGAGTTGGCCGTCTGTTTGCAGCCGCACCCGGCTCCGGAGGCCATTCCGCACCAGCACCTGATGAGTCTCCGCAAGCCCCAACTCCCAGGGAATACCCGCATGGCGGATGCTGGACTGGGGACTGGCTCCGGTACCGCCGTCGTAGCCTGAGATCAGGATATTGTCCGCATGGGCCTTGGCAACCCCGGCGGCAATGGTCCCCACCCCGCTTTCGGATACCAGCTTGACGCTGATCCGGGCGGCAGGGTTGGCATTCTTCAAATCGAAGATCAACTCCGCCAAATCTTCTATAGAATAGATATCATGATGGGGGGGCGGGCTGATCAAAGTGACCCCGGTGGTGGAATGCCGGGTCCGGGCAATGGGGCCCGCAACCTTGTCGCCGGGGAGTTGGCCGCCCTCGCCGGGCTTGGCCCCCTGGGCAATCTTGATTTGGAGTTCCGAAGCGTTGGCCAAATATTCGCTGGTAACCCCGAAGCGGCCGGAAGCCACCTGTTTGATGGCGCTGCGGATCCAGGTCCCGTCGGGCCGGACAGGGTAACGTTCCGGGTCCTCCCCGCCTTCCCCGGAATTTGACCGGCTTTTGATGGAGTTCATCGCCGCCGCAATGGTTTCGTGGGCTTCCTTACCGATGGAGCCGAAGGACATGGCCCCGGTGGTGAAACGCTTCATGATGGCTTCCACACTTTCCACCTGATCCAGAGGAATCGCCGCGGAAGGGCTACCCTTAACCGTTCCCGGCTGTGCAAAATCCAAAAGGCCCCGGATCACATGGGGGTTTTGATTCAAAGTATTGGCTGCGGCGGAAAACTGCTTGAACTTGTTGTAGTCCCCGGTGCGGGTCGCCCACTGGAGCAGATGGATCGTGTCGGGGTTCCAGGCATGTTTTTCGCCGTACTTGCGCCACCGGTACTGTCCCGCCCCGTCCAGCAGGTAGTCCGAAACAGCGGGGGCCTCCTCGGCCATGGCATAAGCTTCTTTGGCCTGTCTGTAATGGTCCAGAATTTCCGCTTCCAGTTCCGCAAAGCCCGTGCCGGCAATGCGGCTGGTGGTTCCCCGGAAACATTTTTCTATCACCTCAGGCCCCAGCCCCAGGGCCTCAAAAATCTGAGCCCCCCGGTAGGAGCGGAGGGTACTGGTCCCCATTTTGGACATCACCTTGAGGACGGCCTTCTGGATGCCCTTGAGGTAGTTCTTCCTGGCATGGGCAAAATCCCCAATCTTTTCCCCGTCAGCCCCCCGGCAAATCGCCGCAATGGAGGCCAGTGCCCCGTAGGGCACGATAAGATCGGAACCAAACCCAAAGAGCAGGGCAAAGTGCATAAGCTCACGGGGCTCCGCGGATTCAATAATGATGGAAAGCTTCATCCGCAGGCCCTTTTTGATGAGCCCGTGGTGCACCGCCCCCGCCGCCAAAAGCGCCGGAATGGCGACCCGCCCGCTTTCCGGGGACAGAGCGGAGCGATCCGATAAAATCAGGAGCGAAATTTCCTCATTTGCCGCTTTTACGGCCTCGGCTATCAACAAATCCAGGGATTTTTCCAACGCAGAGGGCTTTTGACCCGCAGCATCCTTCCCGCCTTGATAAAAAGTCGCGTCCAAAGTCCGGGACTTAAAGGTTTCAGGTTTCAGTTCTTTCAAAGCGTCGAGATCCGCAGGGGTAAGAACGGGATTCATCACCTTGATACGGCGGCAATGTTCCTCTGTTTCGGTTAAAAGATTCTCCTGGGGGCCCACAAAACTGGTCAGGGTCATTACCAGGTCTTCCCGGATGGAGTCGATGGGGGGATTGGTGACCTGGGCGAAAACCTGCTTAAAATAGGCGTAAACCCGCTGGCTCTTGTCGGAAAACACCGCAATGGGGGTATCGGTGCCCATGGAACTGGTAGGCTCCGCCCCGGTCCGGGCCATTGCCGCCAAAAGGTTGTCCCGGTCCTCACGGGTGTAACCGAAGGCCCGTTCCAGAAAGAGAACGTCCCCTTCGTTCCGGATCTGGGGGTCCCCAAATATAGCGCCGGCGAATGTACCGGCCGGGACGGCGTTTTCGGCATCCAGTTCCTGTTTCAGAGTAACCACCTGACGGGATATCCATTCGGAATAGGGCTTGTGCAGGTACACGTCCCGCTTGGCCTCTCCATCGGGGATGATACGGCCCTCCTGCAGGTCCACCAGGAGGAGTTTCCCCGGCATGAGCCGGCCCTTGTAGGCCACTTCTGCGGGTTTAAAGGCCTGGACCCCGGTTTCGGAGCCCATCACAATAAGGCCGTCCTTGGTAATGGTGTAGCGGGAGGGCCGCAGGCCGTTCCGGTCCAGGGTGCCCCCCACATAGCGGCCGTCGCAGAAAACAATGGATGCCGGGCCGTCCCAGGGCTCCATTATACAGGCGTGGTATTCGTAAAAGTCCATCAGTTCCTGGGGGATGGGGTTCTTGCCGTTCCAGGATTCGGGGATCAACATCATCAGAGCATGGGGCAGGCTGCGGCCGGACATGACCAGCAGTTCCAGCACATTGTCGAAACTGGCGGAATCACTGCGGTCCGGTTCGATCACCGGGAGGATGTCCTTTAAGGCGTCGCCAAAACGGGGATGGGCAAAGAGGGCTTCCCGGGCGGCCATCCAGAAGCGGTTGCCCTTGACGGTGTTAATCTCTCCGTTATGGGCTACCATACGGAAAGGCTGGGCCAGGGGCCAGTTGGGGAAGGTATTGGTAGAAAAGCGGGAATGTACAAGCGCAACCGCAGTCTTGAGGCCCTCATCCTTGAGCTCAGGGTAATAATCCTTGAGTTGGGTGGGCATCAACATACCCTTATAAACGATGATCCGGGAAGAAAGGGAAGGAAAGTAGCACTCGGCGCCGGTGGTATGGATGGCGGCCCCGGCTTTTTGCAGGGTTTCATTGGCCCGCAATGTCTTTTCAAGCTTTTTGCGGAAAATGTAGAGCTGCAATTCAAGCTCCGATACTTCGTCCCCCGCATTTTGGGCCGTATCTGATGTTTTGCTCCCCTGGACGGCCTTTTCAGCCTTGCTCTTTTGGGGAACCAGGACCAGCTGTTTGACCACCGGCTCCGCAGTTTTGGCAATGGAGCCGATTGCGCCGTTTGCGGTGGGCACATCCCGCAGGGCAAGGACCGAAAGGCCCAGGGCTTTGGCGGTGTCTTCGATGGCGGCGGTGATAATCTGCTGATTGTCTTTTGGGAAAAAGGCCAGGCCCGTGCCGTAGGAACCGGGTTCGGGAAGGCCGGGGATGATTTTTTTATAAAATTCATGGGGAATTTGCAGGAGCACCCCGGAACCGTCCCCGGTTTTGTTGTCGGCGCTTTCCGCGCCCCGGTGTTCCATCCGTTCCAGGACCTCAAGGCCCCGTTTCAATATGTCATGGGATGCCCGGCCCTTGATATCCGCCACAAAGCCGATGCCGCAGGAATCGTGTTCATCTTCTTTCCGGTACAGGCCCTTTTTATTGAGGGCACGCTGATCAGGGCCCCCCTCATTGTGATCGCCCATGATGGCTCCTTAACGCTAATTGGGTTAGTTTGAGAATTGAGCCGGTTCCAAAACTCGGTTAGTTTTGGAACCGGCTCTTGGAAAAGCGGTCTAAAGTCCGCTTTTCCCCTTAAATCTAAGGTTGCAGTTCCAAAATCTGACATTTTGGAACCGCCTCAATTATATAGAGGGGGGTGCTTTTAGGCAATATGGGGTATAAATCAAAAAAATGCCGTTGCCGCAAGGAGGAAAACGGCAACGGCACAGAAGGGATTTTTGAGATTCTTACCTATACAACCACGGTATCGGGCGGCGGTTACAAGATAATACTAAAAATATCGAAGGATTAGGGGTGCAGTTTAACAGCGCCCTGGGGCCCTACAAGGATGGGCTCCGGCTGTAATAGGGAAAGGCTTTTTCACTTTTTTCAAAATTTATCCTGCTTTTTCGATCCAAAACCGCTGCTCAGTGCCCTTTATATATAGGGGATGTTCTTAGGCAGTTTGCCGGGACAGCCCCGGTATGGTATACTCATTTTAATGAAGAGAGGTGGAATGGTGGGATCAACCTTTGAAGAAATCACTCTGAAAAACGAGGGTGATAGAATTAGAGTCGAGTGCGGGTTTATCAAGGAGCCTGAAATCCGGGAAACAACCCTGCGGGCGCTGGTGGACACCGGGGCGGCAACCCTGGTTATCAATGAAGAGGTCCGCGAACAACTGGGGCTTATGGTAGTGGGTCTGCACGAAGCAACCCTGGCAAATGGCGGGAAGGAAATCTGCAGGATAGCCGAGACCGTAGAGGTACGGTGGAAGGATCGCTTCATGACCTGTCAGCCCTGGGTACTCCCCAACGCAACGGAGGTGCTCCTCGGGGCCATCCCCCTGGAAAACATGGACCTCATGGTAGACCCCGTAGACCAGAAACTGGTCGGCAGACACGGTGACAGACCTGAGGGCCTGATCATGTAAGGGATATTGATGCCCACTGACGCCGGGGTCTTTGCCACCCTGCCTGAAAATTTCTTTTCTCCCCTGGCGCGGGTAAACCGTGAGCATTATGCAAATCTTTTGCTTATCTATTACCGCCTCTTTCAGGAAAATGCCCGGGGCATTGAGCGCGAACAGGTGGTGCGTTCATTCATTGATTATCTGGGCCTCCACCGGAATACCCTGGCGGAGGAAACGTCCGCCGAGGAGGAAGCCGAGGCAGGGGGTGACGGAGCCCCCGGCGGGCTTATTGAAAACGAAGCCGACCCCCTGACCCCGGAACTGGACTTTGAAAATGAAGAGGGTGAACCGGAAAACAAGGGATCAGTAAA
This sequence comes from Spirochaetia bacterium, assembly GCA_025997875.1. Taxonomy (GTDB): domain Bacteria; phylum Spirochaetota; class Spirochaetia; order Treponematales; family Breznakiellaceae; genus BNUT01. The sequence continues at coordinate 5,946 of BNVE01000009.1, read as the reverse complement.
GCTGTTTCCCCCTGTTCAAAATTTTCTGAACGACCGTGCCCTGGCAAGCCGTTTTCTCCGCAGGCTCATCACCGCAGGCTGGCTCAGTGAGGAGACCCTGGCGGACTACACCAAGGTTATCAACATTACTCCCCACGGGCGGCCTTTTCTGGAGGCCCTTGCAAAGGTTGATGAGGGCCTTAAAACCGAATACGAAAGCCATGTGGTTGCCATCTATTCCCTGCTCTGCACCGACGCGGTTACCGACAACGGCCACTATGCGGTGCGGAATGCCTATAGCCAAACCCTGGCCCTGCTTGATTCCCTCAAAGTACTTTCGCAGAGCATTAAGGGATACTACGACAGGATTGGTACTGATGCTGCGGCATTCGGCATTGCCGGCATACTTCGCCTGCAATACGATGAATATGCCCCCCAGGTTCTTGACGCCGCTTACAAGCGGCTGAAAACTTCGGATAACCTTTCCCGCTACCGGCCGAAGATCCTGGAGCAGGTGGGGGACCTTCTGCGTAACGAGGCCTGGCTGGACGCAAGCGCCCGGAAACTTGCGGTGATGAAGGCCCAAACCCAGGCGGAATGTAAACGGCAGCTTGGGGATATGCTCGAAGAAATCCGCTACACCTTAAATGCGGTAGATCCCCTGCTGCGCGAAATCGATCACCGGAACAGTCTTTATGCGCGATCCAGCACCGAGCGGATAAAGGTGCTGCTGGAACCTGATTCCACCATTGCGGGAAAAATCGGCGCCCTGGTCAAGGAAATCCATGGCGGGAACAGGGGCCTCTATCACCGGCTGGCCCACCGGCTGCACCGGATCAGAACTTTTGCGCCCGAGTCCCTTTACCGGAGGCAGAAAAAAGAAGCCCCCGATTTTAACCGGGCCGCAGCGCCGGCGGACCGGGCTGCCCTCGACAGGGCGGATGCGCTTTTCATGGACCGGCTGCTCAACCAGCTCGGCGTTAAACGGGTAAGCGCCTGGCTTGATGAACAGGGCGGCCGGGAACGGCTCCTTGCTTCCGGGGACCTGGTACAGGATGAAGCTTCGTTTATCCGTTTTATCTATTCGGTACTTTACGCCGATTCGCGGCAGACCTTTGATTACAACATTGAAGAAAAGCCTGAATACGAAACCATTGACGCCGCAGGGTATGGGGTGCCGGATCTTCTGTTAAGGAAAAAAGGATGAACGCTCAATGACACAGGATCTTCAGGGTTTGTCCCTCATCACCGAATTAACCGCCGCTGATTTTGATATGTTTAAAACTGCGGTACGTACCCTCCTTGCAAAAACGTTTATCATCCGGGGCATCGAAAAAGAACGGGAACTCTACGATTTTACCATCCGCAACGGTTCGCTTTTTGACGCATGGTTTTCCTGTATGGACGCCTATCTGGTGCGGGACGAAAGCCTGGGGGTGGTAAGTTTTCGCGGAGGCGGCGACATCCGGCTGCGTCTGGGCCGGGAAGAAACCTGCGCCCTCCTTGTTGCCCGGCTTCTCTACGAAGAGAAACGGGCGGAACTTTTCCTCACCGCCTTTCCCACGGTCAGCATCGGCGATTTTGTTGACCGCTACAACGCCATGACGGACAAGAAACTCATGAAAACCCATCAAAAGGAAATCTTCCGCCGGCTCCAATCCTATAAAGTAATAGCCTTTGACACATCCGACTTTGCAGACCCCGAAGGTACGATGATCCTCTACCCCAGCCTCGCCATGGGAATTGACCGGGACGGCATTGACGAGCTCATGGCGCAGATTGCGCATCCGGCAGATGCGGCGCCGAAAAAAGAGGACGGAAAAAATGATAACCCTTGAACGTGTACGCCTGGTGAACTGGCATAACTTTGACGACACCCTTATCGCCATAGGAAACCGCTGTCTTTTTGCGGGGGACAACGGTTCAGGCAAAACAACCATACTGGACGCCATTCAGTACGCCATGGCGGCGGACCTCCGCAAGGCAAAGTTCAACGCCGCCGCAGGGGAACGCAGAAGCGGCCGGGACCTTTTGGGCTATGTGCGCTGCAAACTTGGCAGTGATACTACTGAGTACCTCCGGGGCGATACGGTGGCCCATGTGATGCTGGAATTCTCCCGCACCGGAACAGCCGGCGAAGCTTCCCATGGGGATGAAGTCTTATCCGCCGGAGTCTGCGTTGAAGCCTTCACCGATGGAAATTACAATGAACATTTCTGGATGGGAAGCCTGGGCGTTGCCGCATTAAAAGTACGCACCGATCAGGAACAGCCCCTCAATTTCCGCCAGCTTAAGGACAGCTGGACAGGATCGGCGGCAAGTTCCGGCAAAACCATGGAAACCTATGAATCAAAAAAACTCTACCTGCGGGAATTCACCGCGGCGATTGGGGTATGGCGGCGCAATATCGAATACAGCCCCTACCTGGAAGCCTTTACCCGCTCGGTAAGTTTTACCCCCATGATCTCGGTTGATCGTTTTGTGTGCGATTATATTCTGGAAGAAAAGCCCGTTGAAATTCAGGACATGAAGAACAACCTGGAAAGTTACAAAGAGGCGGAACGGGAAGCCAAAGGGGCGGTTCAGCGTATAGAGGCGCTTAAAAAGATCAGCGCCAAGGCCGGGGAATGGCGCATGTATGAAGGGCTCATCCTGAAACAGGAATACCTTATGCTCCGCATCCGCCGGGACGAGGAAGTCCAGAGAAATCAAAAGGAAGAACGCAGACTTACTGCGGCCGAAGAAAAACTGAAATCCCTGGAACAGAAAATAGCAGAACTGAACGGGAACCGTTTTGAGTGGGAAAACGAACTGCGGAAAACCGACGCCAGCCTTGCCGCCAACGATGCCCATATCCTTTACATGCAGATTGAAGACCGCATTAACCGGCTTAAAAAAGACCTTGAAACCGAAGAGCCCAAGGCCGAACGTTACCATACCCTAAAAGCCCAGTGCGAAGTCATGCTGGGCCGCAAACTGAGCGAGAACCCCGCAGAGGACAGCCAAAAGATCGAGGCCGAAGAGGGCAAGGCCCGTTCGGAAAAAGACGCCGCCCGTACGCAGAAAGAAGAAGCCACACTTGCCCTGCGCGAGGCCTCGGCGGAACTGGCCGAACTTGAGCGGGGCCTGCTGAGGTACCCCGAAGCGCCCACCGCCCTTAAGGCCGCCCTGGAAAAAGAAGGGATCAGCGCCGCCATTCTTGCGGATGTGGCCGAGATTACCGACCCCGCTTGGGCCGACGCGATTGAAGGCTGGCTCAATACCCGCCGTTTTGCCATTCTGGTGGACCCCAGGGATTTCCAGAAAGCCCTGGAAATTTACGACCGCCTTCCCCGTCATATATCCGGGGCTTTTCTTCCCAACCTGGAAAAAATGCGGGATGCATCGCATCCGGCAGCTGCGGTTGAACGAAGCCCGGCGCAGAAAAATTCCCTCGCGTCCCTGGTGGAAACCCAGTCGATCTATGCCCAACATTACATCGATTATGTCCTGGGGAATGTCATCTGCGCCGACATCAGGAGCCTTAAAAACTTTGGCTCTGCGGTAACCAAAGAGTGCATGCGCTACTCCGGTTTTACCGCATCCCGCATCGATCAGAATATCTACAGCCGCCATTACCTGGGCAAGGCGGCCCAGCGGGAACGCAAAGAATTCCTGACAGCAGAAAAACTGCGGCTTCAAAAAGTTCATGAAGAAGAAGCTGCAAAGGAACAAAATGCCGCTCAAAAAGAGGATATCTTCCGCAGGGCAGGCCGTACCCTTATCGACTTAAGTTACCTGCTCCCCTCGGTAGCCGCCGTTGAAAAAATGCACAGGGATTTAACGGAAGCTGAAAAGGAACTTTCCGCCATTGACACCAAAAGTTTCAGGGAACTCCTGGAAAAACGGGACAGCCTTGCAAAACGCCTGCGGGAAAGCGACGGGGAACTACAGAATTACTACAAGGAGCAGGGCAGCGAAAATCAAATCTGTATCGACTGCCGCGCTTCAATCGAAAGTATCATTATCGCCATCGAAGAACGTGAACGCGCCATACAGCTTTTCGGCGAAGGCCATCCCCTCGAAATTGGCGAATGTGAAGATTATGCCGAAAAACAGCTGAGCAAAGAAAATGCGGCTGAACTTTCAAACAAATACGAATCAACTTTGAAGGGCTATCAAACCGGTGTCAAGAACCGCCGGGCCGAATACGCCGATCTGGTCCACAACTACGACAGGGATTTTCATACCTACCTTCCCCTGGACCCGGCGGAAAACGATGAAGCAGAAAAACTGTTAAGGCGCCTTGAAACCTCCGAACTGCCTGAATACCGGGAAAAGATCGAAAGGGCCAAACGGGATGCGGAAAAGGAATTCAAGGAACACTTCATCTCCAACCTGAACGAGAATATCGAAATAGCCCGGGAAAGTTTTAAAGAAATAAACGAAATCCTTAAGGCCCTGTCTTTCGGCCGGGACCAGTACCGCTTTTCCCTGGAAGAAAAAAGCGACCGTAAGGGCCAAATCGAAATCATCAAGAAAACCGCAGCCATCCCCACCATGGAAGACAGCCTTTTTTCCCAAATCAACGATCCTGATGAGCACCGGGCCGTGGAAGGGCTTTTTGAAAAGATCCTCACCACCGATCTTGATTCCCCGGAGATGCGGAGCATCTGTGATTACCGCACCTACTTCCAGTACGACATCAAAATCCGCGCCACCGATACCATCGATCAAAGTACCGGCAAGCCCATGGACAGCTCCCTCTCCAGGGTGATCCGTGAAAAGTCGGGAGGCGAAACCCAGACCCCCTACTACGTTGCCATCGCCGCAAGTTTCTACCGCTTCTTCAAAGACCGCCCCGAAGAAACCATACGGCTGGTGATGTTTGACGAGGCCTTTAACCGCATGGACGACGAACGGATCATCAAGATACTCAACTTTTACAAGGACCTTAACATCCAGCTTATCAGCGCGGTCCCCCCGGAAAAAATTGAAGCCATTGCCCCTCTGGTGGATCGCACAAACCTGGTTGTACGCCACGGCTATTCCGCCCGGGTCTGGGATTTCCACGAAGTGGTAAAAAAGAGCGCAGGGGGGGAGCAAAATAAAGCATGAGCCCCTGGGAAGACCACATCATCAATGTTTTTATGGAACGTTACCCCGCTTCCGCCGCGGCAAAAATTATTCCTCAACCGGGTTCCCCTCCTGACAATGAAAATTGTTCCGCAGAAAACCGCGTACTGCGTATCCCCGCTGCAAAGGTCTTCCCCCATTTTGACAAGGCTTCCCCTGACGAAAAGGAATCTTTCCTCGATGCCGCCGAATCCCTTGAAGCCCAACAGCTCCTCTCCCTGGTCTGGGTTCGTCACCGAAAAGGGGAGCTGCTCTCCGCTCTTATCTGCCCGGATATGGAAAAACTGTATCGGCTTACCGGAAGGGCTTCACCAAAAACTGCCGCACAGGCTGCGCAGGAGGCGGCGCGCGAAGCTGCCCTCAATGCCGCCGGCGCTTTTTTCAGTTTCCTCGCAAAAGACATAAGCGCATCCGACGCCGCCAGGGGAATTACTGCGGAATCAATTCAGGATATGGCCCTGCTTTTCAGGACCCTTGCCAAACCGGTAAACCTTACCCTCCGCGCCTTGTCGGTTTCCCTGTACAATGATTCAAAAAAACTGGAAGCCCTTATCAATTCCTATAAGGCGGTTTTTGCCCGTGCGGAACGTCAGGGAATCGCCATCCCGGACCTTTCGTTTCTCGACCGCACTATTCCGGAAACCTACCTTGCGGGAAAGTTTTGCATCCTCTTTAAAGCCCACGAGTCCGTACCATTACTGAACGCAGCGGGCGCCATTATCAATCTGCCCCTGGTGACCATTCAAAAAATTGATAACATCGAACCCTGGATTCCCGAAGCCCCCAAAGAAACTCCACCGCCATCCATAGTACCGGCGCCCTCAGTATTACTGATAGAAAACAAGGAAACTT
>BNVE01000008.1 GCA_025997875.1 Spirochaetia bacterium | reverse complement strand
TCTAAGAATTTTATCTCATATCGTTTCTCTATCTCAAGGCATATTTCTTTCAACTTCTTATCTACATCTTCTGTTATTACCGCTCTTCTATATTTTGCTGGACATACTATATGATACATTATTATACCCACTTTCCTTGGTTTATGTATTCTCTGGCTCATCCTCTCATTATACTCGTAATTTAAACCGGAGCAAGCTCCGGGGTATTAAACCAGATGCTTCGCAATAAAAAGGCATGGAAAAACCATAGCGACTGATGTTCATGTGGTTTATGATATTATTGTAATAGGGTTTGGAGAAAATGGTGTGTTAATATATACACGAGAAAATAATCAAATAAAACATTATCCGGCGGTAAGAACCAGAGAAATAATAAATACAATAGGGGCAGGGGACGCATTATTTTCGGCGTTTATATATTTTTATAATAAAACAAAAGACGCCTATTACGCAATAGAAAAGGCAATAATATTTGCATCCTATAAAATAGGTGAAAAAGGAGCGGCGGAAGGATTTTTAACGGAAGAGGAATTATTGAAAATAAAATAAAAAAACGGGGCACCGCACATAAGACTTATTCTACGCTGGAAAGGGCCCGGCAACAGGCCGGGGAACGCAGGACGGAGCTGGAAAACGCGAAGCTCCGGCTATGGTTGAAAGGAGATAAGCCTTTCCTTCCCCGAAGGCCGGCGTTCCGTGGTGGCGTTGGTCCCCTTTGCTATCCGGGAACTCAGCGACCGGGATGAGCCGCCGCTTCTGGCCTACCTGAACGAAAGCGTCCTGGTGGCACTGACCGGGGACCCCCGGCTTACCCTGGTGGAACGGCAGCTGGTGGGAGATCTGTTATAGCAAGCCTTCCCCAAAAGCTGCCTTTTATAGTAAGATATCCGGGTGAACTGCATAACATGCTGCGCCGAACAGAGGGAGACCTTCCCTTCCGAAATCTTATCCTCTGAAGAGCGGGTTTCCCTTCCCCCTGCAGAGGGCAGGGCATATCGCTATTTTCAGCAGCAGGGTTTCCGTCCGGCGGATAGGGACAGCTTCCCCATATTCAGGCAATACGAGCAATCCAGCGGCCTGCAGGAGATGAGCGCCGCCATCATCGCCTCCTGGTCCTTTGTTTATCACGGGCTCTATAAAATCATCGGCGGGTATCTTTGCGGAGTCTATTTTTACGAGGGAAAGCCTGTTTACTTTACCCTGCACCGGCCTCCGGAGGGTTTTGCGGTACCCGCCGCCGCCCATTCGCTTAAGCCGCTTATCGACATCCTCTGGGAAATGTCCCGGGAGGCGGGGCTGCCTTTTTTGCAGATAAAATTTATTGACGAAACGTACCTTGCGGAATACCGGCATGTTCCGGGTTACCATATTGTAACTGAACGCCGGGATTCCGATGACGAATATGTCTACCGGGTGCAGGACCTGCTTGAGCTTTCCGGAGCGGCAAATTTCTACAAACGCAAGCGGCTTAAACGCTGTTTTGACCGTACCGATATTACCCTGCGTCCCATGACCAATGAGAATGTGCACATCTGTCTGGAAGTTGAAGAGCAGTGGTGCCGGGGGAAGGACTGTACTTACTGCGCCTCATTCGGCGGCTGCGAGAAGAAGGCCCTGGAAATCATGATCGATCTGTTTGACGACCGGATTCACAAGGGCCTTTTTCTTTACCAGGATGATGAACCTTCCGGGTATATCATCTGCGAGAAGATGAGTGAAAGCTTAAGCCAGCTGTATTTTGGCAAGGCGGTAATGGAAGGCTACTTTGTGTACCTTATTTACATGATGTACAAAACCTGTCTTACCGGCGTGGAATATATGAATCTTAATGAAGACATGGGAAGTATGGGGCTGCGGCTTTTCAAGAGTCACCTGAGCGTCCATGAACGGTGGCCCAAGTATATCTGCACCTATACAAATGCCGGGGCCGAAGGCCGAAGTTCCCCTCCGGAAGAAGGGGTGTGCAGCCATTGACTGAACGGTTACTAAGTGCACGGGATGCCGGGGTACGGAATTTTCTTTTGCGGCAGGGCTTCCTTCCTGCGGGCCGGGATTCTTATCCGCTGTTCAGGGATTTTAAGGGCGCGGGCCGTCTTTCGGAACTAACCCCTACGGTTTCCACAATCTGGTCCCGGTCCTTTAACGAAGTTTACAAGCTGATTGAAGGCCATCTGGTAACGGTATTCTTTTTTGAAGGGATGGAACCTTATTTCGAGATCAACCGGCCCCGCAATAATACTGTTGATGGATGCGGTAATGCTGTTGACCGGAGTAGTATTACTGTCAATGGCGATGGGGAAAGCGCATCAACGCCTTTGAAGCGGGTGATCGATATCCTCTACGGCATTGCCGTCGGGGCGGGCTTTCCTGAGCTGCGGGTCTATGCGGTGGAGGAAGCCTTCCTTGAGGAATTCAAGGGCATTGAGGGGTATGAGGTAAAGGCTGAGTATAGCGACGACCACAGCGAATACGCTTACCGGCCGCAGGATATTGTTAATTTATCCGGCGGTATTAACCACAAGAAAAGCACCCACCTGAATAAATTTATCGGCCGGGAGGGGATTTCTTTTACACCCATGACCAATGACAACCGCCGGCTCTGCCTTGACATCGAAAAGGAATGGTGTACCCATCAGGATTGTGCGGTTTGCAGCGCCTTTGCGGGCTGCGAGCTTAAGGCCCTGGAAATTATGGCAGATATTTACGATGACGATTTTTATGAGGGGCTTTTCGGCTATGTTGACGGGATACTTGCGGGGTTCATCATCTGGGAGAAGCGGAACGAAGGCCGGGCCTACCTTCATTTTGGCAAGGGCACTATCCGGAATTTTTTTGTGTACCTTATCTACACGCTGGCAAAGGAAAAACTGCTGGCAGAAATCGAATTTTTGAACATAAACGAGGATATGGGCAAGGAAGGCTTGCGGCGTTTCAAGAGGCACCTGGGGGCGCATGAACTTTGGCGAAAATACCTTTGCATTTTTGTAAAAAGAGGGGCATAGGGTGACCGGTTCATCCTGTAAGGCAGACGAGGGCCGCCCGGTTTCAGCGGGACGGCAATCCAAAACCCGCGACTTCTTTTTACACCAGGGCTTTCTCCCCATGGGAACCGGCAGTTTTTCTGTTTTTAGGCAATTCGATACTGGGGGCAGGCAGTTCCACGAGCTTACCGCCACGGTTTCTTCGATTTGGGCCTTCGGCTTTGATGCGGTTTACAAAGTTATTGAAGGCTTCCTGTGCAGCGTCTGGTTTTACAAATCCGGCCAGGTTTATTTTATCATCCAGCCGCCGCGCAGTATTACGGTGGACGGAGACGGCAGGGGCGGCGCTTCCCTGGCACAGCTGCTTGAGACGCTTTATACCCTGGCCGCCGAGGCGGGGCTATCCGATACTGCTTCTCCTGAAACGGGACGACCGGTATTGCAGCTCTGGGCGGTGGATGAGCGCCTGCTTGCGGAACTGCGGCAGCTTGAAGCCTGGGATGTTGGCGCCGAATACAGCGAAGATTGCAGCGAATATGTGTACCGCACTGCGGACCTTGTCGAGTGGAACGGCGGGGTCAACCTGAATAAGCGGAATAGCCTTAAACGTTGTTTTAATACCCCCAACGTTGCTATCCGGCCCTTAACCAAAGAAAATTTTCCCCTCTGTTTTGCCGTTGAGGATGAGTGGTGCGCCCATCAGGACTGCGATTCCTGCCGGGCCTTTGCCGGCTGTTTAAAGGATTCTCTTAAAAACATGGCGGAAATTTTTGACAACAGTATTTATGACGGGATCGCCCTGTACATTGACGATAAGCCTGCCGGTTATGCCATCTGGGAAATAATGGATTTACCCGCTATAGTGATGAACGGCAAGACCTGCAGCAATACTGCGAAAACCGCATACATATATTTTGCCAAGGCCAATGTTACCAATTTTAACGTGTATCTTTACTACATGGCGGCAAAAGATTATTTACCCGCAGCAGGGGTGGAATATATTAACAATGGCTACGACATGGGTAAACCGGGACTCCGCACCTTTAAAAAGCATCTCGGTGTCCATGAACTTATGCCAAAGTACCTGTGTACCCTGTCGAAAAATCAACCCTGAGGTACTCTAAAAAATTTTCCGGCGTCACCACCGTGTAACTTGCATCGGCATAGGTTTCCTGAAAGATTTTTGGCGCCTTGGGAGTTTTCTTTGGTGACCATTTAAATTCATAGGCATGGAGGCGGCCTTCATAGTCCTCAATAAGATCGATCTCCTTTTGCTCCCAGGTGCGCCAGAAATAGTCATGTGCATAGATGTTGTTGTAGGAACGGGCCTTAAGCCGCTCAATGATCATAAAATTTTCCCAGAGCGCCCCGATGTCGCTGCGTAAGGCTGGGGGATTGTGGTTTTGAATAAGGGCGTTACGGACACCGGTATCGTAGAAATAATACTTGCTGGTCCGGGTAACCTCGTTACGCAGGTTCCGGCTGAATCCCCGCAGATTGTAGAGCACAAAACTTTTTTCCAGAAGGTCCAGATAGCGCTCCACGGTTTTCATATCAATACCAAGTTTATTGGAAAGTTCGGTTAAGCTCACCTCACTGCCTACCTGTAAACTAATAAGGGAAAGCAAATTGCTCAATACCTTGGGTTTTTTAATGCGTTCCAGTTCCAGAATATCCTTTAGCAAATACCCCTCTGTCAACTCATTTAAGATGAGCCGTTTTTGGGCGGAAGAAACAGCGGTCCTGACCTCCGGGTACATACCGAAGATCAAAAAATCTTCAAGGTTCCGTTTGATTTCAAAATCATTCAGGTCCTTGTGTAACTCGCCAATCGAGAGGGGATACAATTTAACCGGGACCTGCCTGCCGGTGAGCGGCTCGCCCAGCTTATTCGCCAGATCAAAACTGGAAGAGCCGGTGGCGATAATGGTCAATTCGGGCCGGGCGTCGATGAGGATTTTAAGCCCCAACCCGATATTGGGAATACGCTGGGCCTCATCGATAAACACCGTATCATAACCGGAGGACCAGTCAAGCAGCAGCTTTGATTCCTGGCTGGACAGGAGGTTAAGCTCCGAGAGGTTATCCCCCGAGGTTCGCAGAACCCGCACATTCGCCCCCAGGCTGTCCAGATACCGGTTTATCAGGGTGGTCTTTCCAACCCGGCGGGGCCCATAAATAACCAATACCCGTCTGGGCAGCATCAATGAGCTTAAATCTTCGTATTCTCTGGCGATAAGGGAATCCATGCTAATAATATACCATATTCCTCGTAGTTTATCAAGTACACGGAGTTAAATTCCTTAAAAAATATATATTACACGGAGTTGAACTCCTTGAAATAGGTATATTTTAAGGAGTTAGACTTCCTGAACCGTTTCAGGATGACATTTTATCGAAATAGGGCTATTTTTGGTAAACAATGCACCTAAAAGAAACCAAGGGCCTGCTATCCTCCGCCAACGGCATGAACATAAGCCGGGGTTGTATCCACGGCTGTATATACTGCGATGCCCGGAGCAGATGTTACGATATGCAGCACGATTTTGAGGATGTGGAGATAAAGATAAACGCCCCCCGGCTCCTGGAGGATGCGTTAAAGCGCAAGCGGAAAAAGTGCATGATCGGGACCGGGGCCATGAGTGACCCCTATATTCCCCTGCCGCAGAATCTTGCCAATATCAGGGCCTGTCTGGAAATCATCGGGAAATACGATTGCGGTCTGGCGATTCAGACAAAATCCAATTTGATCCTGCGGGACCTGGATTTGCTGGAAAAGATACATGAAAAGGCAAAGTGTGTGGTGGAGATGACCCTTACCACCTGCGATGAAGACCTGTGTAAGATTCTTGAGCCCCATGTGTGTACCACCAAGGAACGGTTTGAGGTATTAAAGATACTGCGGGATAAGGGCATTCAGACCATCGTGTGGCTCTGTCCCCTGCTTCCCTTTATTAACGATACTGCGGAAAATCTGCGGGGCCTGCTGCGCTGCTGCGTTGAGGCAAAGGTCTACGGCATCATCTTTTTTAGCATCGGCCTGACTTTGCGGGAAGGGGATCGGGAGTATTTCTACCAAAAGCTCGATGAACATTTTCCCGGCCTTAAGCAGCGGTATCAGAAAAAATACGGAAACAGTTATCAGGTTATAAGCGATAATGATCATGAACTCTCCAAAATGTTTTACGATGTTTGCGCGAAGCATAATATTGTCTGCAACAACGATGAGCTTTTTAAATACATGCATGAATTTGAAGATAAAAAGCCGCCGGTTCAGCCGGATCTATTTGGCGATGGGGTTTAAGTTTTGCATCGGGACCGGGATCGACAATTCAATATTGCTTGGGGGGCTGTCATCCATAATGGTTTGGGCGTAATTATACAGAAATTCAAACCGGTATTCTTCCAGCAGCCGGTAACCCTCCGACTGGGGCAGGTCCAGGGCGTTGAGGTATTCGGTTCCCGCAAAGTACCGTGCGTTTAAAGTGGTCATCAGATCGCTTATGGCGTTATATTCATGAATGGTAAGATAGAATTCCCATGCCAGCCGCCGTTTTACCATCTCCTCTGAGCTGCGCCTGAAAAACTCTTCCGAATAAGATTTAAAGTTGAGGAGCCGCTCGTCCGGTATGTCGTTAGCCAGCGCCCAGCCTTCCACATCCACCGGCTTTACCCTGTATTGCCACCGTCCGCCGGTGGGATCGGTTTCCGGGGAACCTTGGTTTTCAGCTTTGGCGGAAGGTTCCGCCGGGAAAAATTCCAGTTCCCCAATCTGATGGGGGTATACCGAAAGGGCGCTGGTGGCGATGTCGTAAACCGGGCCCCGGGAAGTTTCCCGCATACTGATCTCCTGGGCATGGATGTGGCCGCTGAGGATAAAATTGATCCCCAGCTCCGCAAAGAGCTCCCGCAGGGTTTCTGCGTCATCCACGGTAAAACCTTCATTGACCATGGGGTGATGGTCCATCAGACTGTGGTGCATGGCGGCAACCAGAAGGGCTCCGTCCTGCTGCGCCGCCAGGGCGGTTTTGCGTATCCATTCCCTGGTTGAATCCGGGATGGCTCCGTCCATTTCGGAAAATCCCAATGCCCGGTTCCGGGTATATTTATTGCTGTCCAGCATCAAAAGCCGCAGTTTTGGCGCGGGCTGCGCCACATAACTGAGGGTTTCCTTATCCCGGGAAATGGCTTCCCCGTAACCAAAATCCCGGTATATCTTGCGGAATTCCCGGGGGCTTACCGATTTGACCGGAGAAACCTTACCCTTAAGCAGGCTGCGGGCGGCGGGATTTTCGATATCGTGATTCCCCGGGGTTACATAGACTTTGAGCCCCTGGTATTCCAGCGCCCTCAGGCGGTTCGCCAGTTCCTGGTGGCTTTCCCGCTCTCCGTTAAAGCTCAGGTCCCCGTTGAAGATCATAATGGCGTGCTTTGGCGCAATGGAATAAGCGATAGCCTGCAGGATGGAATCGACCATTTCTACATTTTTTCCATCCCGTTCCGCAATGTTCTGGTCATGGATGCTTCTGGCAAAAAAATGCACATCGTTACTGACATAAATGAGCGGAATTTCTGAGGGGGCAATCCCCGAACCGGTTCCGGGGTTTCCCGCAGAAGCCGGCAGCCTGTTCCCGCAGCCTCCTAAAAGCAGGGGCAAAAACAGGACCGGTAAAACCAAGGCCGCTAAGAGCCGGGCCGCGACAACAAAGGTAATAGCGATAATGACCGGCGCAACGAAATTCTTTTTGGATTTTTTTAAAATGCCCTTCATTTGTAAATAATATAGGATATACCCCATACCTCCCAGCTGCTCACCGGCCGGCGGAATCCGTCTGCAGGGCCCCATCGGGTCCGGCATCCAGCGCCAGCCCTATCCGTTCCATTATATCCTTTAGTTTTTTGTAATAAATTCCCAGCCGATCCCTGATAGTGTCCAGGTCTCCCGCCTTCCCTGCCGCTTCAAGTTCCGCCGCACTGGTTGACACATCCATTGCCCCGATAGTGGCTGTTGCGCCTTTCATCGCATGGACCTTGATGGTAAAGAGGGGCAGGACCGCTTCCCCGGGAACCTGCTCAAACAGGGGCATTTGTTCTTCGGCTTCTTTAAGGAAGGCCCGCAATACATTCCGGTAACCCTCTTCGGTGCCGCCGGTCATGGTAAGCCCCCTGGCAGTATCAAGGCCGTCGATAATCAGTTTGGGGCTTTCCGCCTCCGGCAGGGGATTTTCTTCCCGGGCCGCAGCTGCGGCATCCGTACCACGCTTTAAAGACGCCGGAATCCATTTTCCCAGGATCCCGTTGAGCCGGGAAATATCAATGGGCTTGGAAATGAAATCATCAAAGCCGTTCTGCAAAAACATTTCTTTTGCCCCTAAAACCGTATTGGCGGTAAGGGCCACAATGGGGATCTCTTTGACCGGGGATTCCAGGGACCGGATTGCCGCCACCGTCTCTATGCCATCCATCCCGGGCATCATGTGATCCATAAAGACAAGGTCGTAATGGTTTTGCTGCACCAGTTTAACCGCTTCCTCCCCGCTCAAACAGAAACTAAAATGCAGCTTGAATGGCGAAAGAAGGCGTTCCAGCACGATAAGATTTATGTGCATGTCATCAACCGCCAAAACACGGGCTTCCGGGGCGGTGAATTTTATGCCCGCAGGTTTATGGTCGATATCTTTGAGCCCCCTAAAGGGGGCAGGGTCCCTTACTTCCTGCGGGATACTTACCGTAAAGGTACTCCCTTCCCCGTAGTTCGATTCCACCGTTATATCGCCGCCCATGGCCTGGCAGAGACTCCGGGTGATAGCCAAACCGAGTCCGGTGCCTTCTATGCCAATGTTCGTCTGGCTGTCAAACCGGGTGAATTTGCTAAAAAGTTCATCCATATCTTTTTGCTTAATACCGATACCGGTATCGGAAACAGTAACGGTAAGAACAATAGCTTCCGGCCCGTTCCGGTGACCACCCACAGTAAAGGTGATGCGGCCCTTATTGGTGTATTTTACCGCATTGGAAAGCAGATTCAGCAGTATCTGCCTGACCCGCACCACATCGCCAAAGAGCTTGCCGGGCAGGGCGCGGTCAATATCAATATCAAAATCGACCGGTTTTTTATTTAACCGGGAACGAATGATGGAGATCACATCATTAATCATCGGCCCGAATTCATATTCCACCGGAGCGATCTCTATCTTGCCGGACTCGATCTTGGTAAAGTCCAGAATGTCGTTAATGATGGCAATAAGGATGCCCCCTGCCTGCTTTATCCCCACCGCATAGTCATGTATGACGGTGGAAGTCTTTTCCCGCAGGATAAGATCGGACATGCCGACGATGGTGTTCATGGGGGTACGGATCTCGTGGGACATTTTTGCAAGAAAGGCGCTCTTGGCTTCGGAAGCGGCCTCCGCAGCCTTGTTAAGTACGATGAGCTCCCGGTTTTGCGCGTCCATGGTAGTGGTCATCATCACCACTACGCCATAGGAAACTATGAATATCAGGAGAACCAAAAGCATAATCCCCGCGAACAAAATTGTCATGGCGGGATCAAACAGCATTCCTGCGCTGATTTTGGTGAACGCAACCATATACCAGTTAAATTTTGCGCCGGGGCTTATCGCGTATATGGTATTATTATCAGAAAAAATTCTGACCTCTGCATGGGCGAGCTGCCCTGCGATTTCGGTTATTTCAGCGCTTGCCGTTCCTATGACATCGGAAAAAAGGGCTTTTTCAAAGACAAGAATCTGATCCCTGGCAACGGTTACCTCATTAACATCATTAAACAGCAGGAGATCCATTTTTGTGTCTAAACCATGATACAGCGCATTAATAAAACTGGTCAGGTCAATACCGGAGCCAACCATGCCGATGGGTCTGCCCTCATCGAAGACCGGCACATTGATCCAGAGATTGGTCTGGTTTATCCAGGGATTATAATTGATGTTAAAACGGTAAGTATCCGTTTCATAGAGGTTCCTGTTATACCAGTAGGCCCCGGGCTCATCGGGATTAACCACATAGGCAAATTCACCGTCAAGGTAAAACCGTTTATCAATATCTTTTATCCAGAATATCGAATTGTTCTTAAAATTTCGCCGGTAGGCGGCGAACCCTTCCAGGGCCATGGTTTCCAGCGCCGGATCATCGGGGTTCAGAAAATAGCGTTTTATCAGGGGATCGTCGGCCATCTTGATGGCAAGGCTCAGCTCACTGTTCACCTCGTTTGCAAGGCGGAGCTTCATGGTTTCTACCGCAATGGTCAGTTCGTGTTTTATTGAATTCCGGCCGATCCGCTGCATGGCAACAACGAATACCGCCAGCCCGCCAAAAAAAATAATCAGGAAAAAAACCAGCGAAAATATGAAAAAGTTACGTTTTATCGACCTGTTCTGAGTTAAAGGCGCATCGTCTTTTTTCATAGGAATACCTGTATTACCCCTTCATTATTATAGGTATTCCTGTCCGTTTCCGCAAGTATAGACCGGACGCCCTGCCCCACGTCCGGCCTTTAGAGAACTGAGCCGGTTCCAAAACTCGGTTAGTTTTGGAACCGGCTCTTGGAAAAGCAGTCTAAAGTCCGCTTTTCCCCTTAAATCTAAGGTTGCAGTTCCAAAATCTGATATTTTGGAACTGCCTCAACTATTCAACCTTGAATTTGGAGACTTCCCTGACCAGAATATCAATGTTGTCCTTGTTGTCCCCGCTGATGGTGTTCACCCGGTTTACCGCGACGTTGATCTGATCCGCCCCGGTTGCCATCTCGTTCATTCCGTTGGTGATTTCCTGGGTCGCCATCTCAAGGTTCTTCCCTTCGGAGATAACTTCCTTGCTGCCTTCCAGCATTTCTTCGGAACCCCGCTTAACCATCTGGGTGATGTCGTTGAGCTGGCCGATAACTTCCAGGATCTGCTGGCTTCCCACGCTCTGCTCTTCCATGGCGTTCCGGATATTCTCCGTCTGCTCCGATACGGTCTTAACCCCGCCGTCAATGGCTTCGAACTTGTTCAGTACATTGTCGGTAGACTTGGTGATCTTGTCGATGCTGTCCTTGATCTTTTTAAGCACCGTGGAAATGGTCTTGCTCTGCTCCCCGGAACTTTCGGCGAGCTTGCGGATTTCGTCGGCAACTACCGCAAAGCCCTTCCCCGCCTCCCCGGCATGGGCCGCTTCAATGGCGGCGTTCATGCTCAATAGATTTGTCTGGCTGGCGATATTCTCCATCACTGCGTTGATTTCCAAAAGGCCTTCGGATTCCCGGGCAATCTCCTGGATGTCGGTGGCAACGTCCTGCAGGCCCGTGCGGCCCACATCGGAGGCTTCGGAAAGGCTTTGGACGTTTTCGGTGTTCTTGGCCAGGGTGTTGGTGACCGACTGGATATTGGCGATCATTTCCTCAATGGCGCTGGAAGATTTGGATACGCTGGAATTCTGCTTTTCGACATTGTCGTTAAGTTTATCAATGTTGACGGTGATCTGTTCCATGGTGGCGTTGGTCTCGGTTACGGACGCACTCTGGTTGATCACCCGGCCCTTGATGCTCTGGATGTTGGCGGTGATCTGGTTGATGGCCGCGGCGGTCTCGGTCATGTTGGAGGCCAGCTCATTGCCGATGTCAAAAAGGGCAATGGCCTGTTTCTTGATGGTGATCACCAGGTTCTTGATCTTTTCCAGGGTATGGTTGAAGTACGTGGACAGGTCCGCAATTTCGTCATTGCCATGCACCGCTATGGTCACGGTTAAGTCACCTTCCCCTTCGGAAATATCCTTAAGGGTATCGCCCACCTTGACAATGGGTTTGACGATTGCCGTGGCTACAAAGAAGATGATAATCGCCGACAAAACAATGGCAATAATAACAATGACGACCACAAATTTGATCAGATCGTTTACTTCGGCCAGAACCGTCCCCTCATCAATAATGGTGCATACTACCCAGGGGGTAACCGTATCCCCAACAAGAAAGGGATAGCTCTCTATAAACAGGCCGTTGGATTGTACTATTGCGGGCTTGTTGCCCTGTAAAGATTCAGTTTCTATGACCCGGACCCCCTCCGCCCCCAGGGTGCCAAGGGAAGCCTGCTGGTATTTTTGGCCAATCCGCTCAGCGGCATGATGTGCCACAATGGTGCCGTCATTGGCATAGAGTCCCGCGCTGCCCTTTGGGGAATCATAGGGTTTGATTGCGAGGATTACATCCTGGGAGGCGTTATAATTCAATCGAATCCCCACCAGCCCTACGACAGTGCCATTATTCAGAACAATGGGGACCCGGATATCCCCAACCATTGCCGGCTTCCCCTGAACGGTCTCCATGACCGGGTTCGTAATAACCGGTACGGCGGTTAAACTGTCTATCAGGGGTTTCCAGTCCTCATAGGCTACTTTTGTTATGGGCCCGTTTCTCCGGGTAAAGACGGTGATATAGTTACCGCTGGCATCGCTGGCCGGGGTATTGGCATAGGCCGCGTCATTGCCGTCAATTACCCCGGGTTTCCATATCGTATAGAGCGCCACAAACCGGGGGTTTGTTTCAAGAAGACCTTGCAGGGTTTCATCATACTGCTGGCGGCGCTCTGCTCTGTTAACCAGTTCATAACTGTTGAATATATGGCTTATGGCCAGGGCGAAATCATAATATTGCTGATACCGGGCCTGTAAATCCCTGGCGTACATGCCGCTCTGGTATTCCAGAATTTCATAGGCCGCTTTTTGCTGCATTGCGGCGGCCCGGGTAAGTAAAATAACGGAAATGGAGGTTACCACCACTATCAACACCGCAGCCACAATGAGGGTTAGCCTGAATTTTAACTTCATTTCTTTGCACTCCTAAATAAAAAAAGTGGGGCTAATACCCCGCTATGACATAGAAACTTGATACTTAATTACTATAAGTATCGGTATATTTGGAACCCCTGTCAATTGATAAGCTGATTTTCTCTCAAAATTTCTGCAAAAAGAGGGCCCGCGGTGTTCCGGGGGACCTCTTTTTACCGTTTTTAATTTATTCAACCTTGAATTTTGAAACTTCCCTAACCAGAATATCAATGTTGTCCTTGTTGTCCCCGCTGATGGTGTTCACCCGGTTTACCGCAATGTTGATCTGATCCGCCCCGGTTGCCATCTCGTTCATTCCGTTGGTGATCTCCTGAGTCGCCATTTCAAGGTTCTTCCCTTCGGAGATAACTTCCTTGCTGCCCTCCAGCATTTCTTCGGAACCCCGCTTAACCATCTGGGTGATGTCGTTGAGCTGGCCGATAACTTCCAGGATCTGCTGGCTTCCCACGCTTTGCTCTTCCATGGCGTTCCGGATATTTTCCGTCTGCTCCGATACGGTCTTGACCCCGCTGTCGATGGCTTCGAACTTGTTCAGTACATTGTCGGTAGACTTAGTTATCTTGTCGATAGAATCCTTGATTTTCTTGAGTACTGTGCTGATCGTTTTTGACTGCTCTCCGGAACTTTCGGCGAGCTTGCGGATTTCGTCGGCAACTACCGCAAAGCCCTTGCCCGCCTCCCCGGCGTGGGCCGCTTCAATGGCGGCGTTCATGGAAAGCAGGTTGGTCTGGCTGGCGATATTCTCCATGACGGAGTTGATTTCCAGCAAGCCTTCACTTTCCCGGGCGATCTCCTGGATATCGGTGGCAACGTCCTGCAGGCCCGTGCGTCCCACATCGGAGGCGTCGGAAAGGCTTTGGACGCTTTCGGTGTTTTTGGTCAGGGTATTGGTGACCGACTGGATATTGGCGATCATCTCCTCAATGGCGCTGGAAGATTTGGACACACTGGAATTCTGCTTTTCAACATTGTCGTTAAGTTTATCAATGTTGACGGTGATCTGTTCCATGGTGGCGTTGGTCTCGGTAACGGACGCGCTCTGGTTGATCACCCGGCCCTTGATGCTCTGGATATTGGCGGTGATCTCGTTGATAGCCGCGGCGGTCTCGGTCATGTTAGAGGCCAGCTCATTGCCGATGTCAAAAAGGGCGTTGGCCTGTTTCTTGATGGTGATCACCAGATCCCGTATCTTGCCCAGGGTGGCGTTGAAGTAGCGGGCGAGATCTCCGACCTCGTCCTTTGAGTGCAGCTCAACGGTTTTGGTCAGGTCTCCTTCGCCTTCGGAAATATCCTTGAGGGTAAGCGCCACCTTGACGATGGGCTTGGTGATACTGTTTACCACGAAATAAATCACCCCGGCGACAACGATGGCCGAAATAACCCCCAGCAATATCGCAAACCGGGTCATGGCGTTTATCTGCTCCATGATAAGGCTTTCCGGCGTGCCGATCATCAGGCCCCAGCGCGTGCCGGTCTCGGCAATGGTAAAGGGCTGTAACACCAGTTCAAGGTTGGTTTTAAGAACATCCGAATACACGGAAAAACGCGACGTGTTTCCCGTCTGAATCGACTGGTCCGCCTCGTCGGTGTGGGGACCGTAAAGTTGCGCTTCCGCGTCTTTCAGGGTCTTACCAATACGTTCCGGTACCAGAGATGCCAGGATCGTGTTGTTATCCGAATAAACCGACATGGTGGAGATGTCCGGATTTCCCTTGATCGCCGCGTCCACCACGGGCTGGAGGTACTGCACGTCAACGCGGCAGCCCAGGCGGCCGACCACCTCCCCGGTGCGGCGGTTTATTACCGGCACGGTACAGCGGAGCAGGTAGGTTTGTTTGCCCATCACCGTCTCCGGGACCGGATCGTAGATCCGCTCTTTATCCGCATTGGGCCCGTTTAACTGGGTCATGGTACCCGCTATGTCGTCAAAGGCCCGGTGCTCTACCTGTCCCGACGTCATGGTAAACCACGAGGCATACTGGCCGCTGGGGGTCGAGCCGGGCTGGCCGATGCTCCGGGCGTCGTTGCCGTCGATGCTGTTCGGCTTCCACACGGTATAAAACCCGACGATGCGGTCTTCCGAGACGGTGATTGATTCCATGATGTCGTTGTACCGGTCGCGGCGGCGGTCGGCTTCGGTATCCTCATAGTCCGCCATAATATCGGCGACAGTGCGCAGTATCTGGAAATAGCCCTCGTACCGGGCCTGTATCTGGGCCGCCTGCTCCACAGCAAGCCGCTGCTGGCTCTGCCTCGCCGTGGCAAGCTGCATGGACGAAGCCCGGCTTACCAAAATAACCGCCAGGCTGGCGACTACCGCCACGAGTATGGCGATGACAATGATACTCATCCGGAATTTGATTTTCATAATCTCTCCTTTCCTTCTGTAACGTTATGGACCCAAGAGATTTTTTTTAAAAAAAGCAAAAAACGTAGTTTTTTTAATTGTTTGGCACGGAAATTGCTGGGGGTAACTATGGTTTTATGCTCTGTCATGCAGCGCATCATCCCGAATATTCCCCTTTCATTCCGCGAATAATTGGCAAACGCTGCCAATAGCGGTCGGGTCAAAACGGAAAAATCTCTTTTCCCATCCGAAACCCGAATTTTGATAATCATGCCACAATTCAAAGAATAGTGTCAAGTGTCCTGTCCGAACCGGAATATTGGTATTTTGTCCAAATTTAAGGCCATTTTATGTTTGAAGTTACAAAAGAAGAGGAAAAAGTGATGTTTGAACTTGTCTTTTAAACGACTGAAACCCCGGATCGCCGCCGCTTATTCCGCAAAGGCCTTTTTAAGCAGTTCCAGGTCCAACTCCGGGTATACCGGATAGCGGTCCAGCAACTTTTTGACCCGTTCAAGGGCTTCCGTCCTGGCTTTTTCCGCAATTATATACCTGGCTTTGCTCTTTTTTGCGGGATCTTTGCCGGCCGGAGGAAGCTTCGCCGGCTTCTCAGGGGCGGGTGTTGTGTTTTTTAAGACCAGGCTGATGATGGCTCCCAGTTCTTCCATGTCGGCCTTGCCCATCCCCAGGGTGGTAACCGCCGCCGTACCGATCCGCAGCCCCGAGGTATACCAGGGCCCGTTGGGATCGAAGGGGAGGCTGTTCCGGTTCAGGGTGATGTGGCATTCGTGGAGGGCGCTTTCCGCCTGGCGGCCCGTGATGGCGTTTTCCCCTGAGTGGAGGGTGCGGACATTGACCAGGAACAGGTGATTGTCGGTCCCCCCGGTAAGCACTTCCAGGCCGCCCTTGATACAGGCGGCGGCCAGGGCTTGGGCGTTGTCCACAATGCGCCGGGCATACTGATGAAATTCCGGCTTTCCCGCTTCCCTAAAGGCCACCGCCTTTGCGGCGATCACGTGGGGCAGCGGCCCGCCCATGGTAAGGGGGCAGCCCTTGTCCAGGGCTTCGGCAAATTCTTTGGTAGAGAGAACAAGCCCCGCACGGGGACCCCGCAGGGTCTTGTGGGTGGTGCTGGTGACCACATGGGCATAGGGAACCGGGTCATAGACCCCGGTAAAGACCTTCCCCGCCACCAGGCCGGCGAAGTGGGCCATGTCCACCATGAACACCGCCCCTACTTTGTCGGCAATTTCCCGCATCCGTTTAAAGTCGATTTTACGGGGATAGGCGGAATAGCCCCCCAATAAGATGAGGGGTTTTAGCTCCAGGGCCATTTTTTCAATCTCGTCATAATCCAAAAGCCCTGTTTCCTGGGACACCGTATAGCCGTAGATATCGAACATCCGGCCGGAAACATTGTAGCGGTAGCCGTGGGTCAGGTGCCCCCCGGAGTAGTAATCCAGCCCCAAAAGGCGCTGGTTCCCCAGATCGGCCTTGAGTTCCTTCCACTGGGCGTCGGTAAGCTTGTAGAGGTTGGTTTCATGGCCGCCGTTGGCGGCCTGGTATTTCGCCAGGGCCGGCGCTTCGATCCGGGTGGAGAGGATGGCCCAATAGGCCAGCATATTGGCGTCCGCCCCGCAGTGGGGCTGCACATTGGCGTATTCGGCGCCGAAGAGCTTGCGGGCCTCCTCCGCAGCCAGGGCTTCGATGGCGTCCACGTTCTCGTTCCCCGCATAAAAGCGGTGGGCGGGCATCCCTTCGGCGTACTTATCGGTCAAAAGGTTCCCCATGGTCAGCTGCACCGGCAGGGAGCAGTAGTTCTCGCTGGCGATAAGCTTAACCCGCTTCCGCTGGTTTTCCAGTTCCTTGACAATGGAAGCCGCAATTTCCGGGGCCACCGAGGCGGTCTCCTGAAGATTGCAGAGATAGGCTAAAAGGCTGGTATTCACCTTATCCGGGGCCGTTTCGGCCAAATAGGAGGCTACAGGATTGTTACTCATGCCCCAATCATAGTCCGGCAGAGCGGTAGAGCGCAAGGGGGGGGCTTGACAGATGGCGGAGCTGTATTACACTTTGTAATAAAAGAGGGAAGAAACAATGATAAGCGCGCGATTACCCGATGAACTTGAACAGCTCCTTGGTTCCGCATCAAGGGCAAAACACATGTCCAAGTCCGACATGGTCAAGGAAGCCCTGGAACAGTACCTGGGGCAGGATGTTGAATATCAGGATTCTTTCAATATCGGGGAAGAATTTTTTGGGCAGTACGGCAGCGGGGACGGGTATCTGTCCCAAAATTACAGGGAAACGCTGCGGGATAAAATAAGTGCCAGGCACAATACCAAACACCATCCTGGTTGACGCCGGCCCCCTCATCGCCCTCTTTGACCGGGACGACCATTACCACGAAAAAATAAAGGCCTTTATCCGGGACAAGTCCTGGCGGCTGGTCACCACCTCCGCGGTGGTCACCGAAGTGTCCTACATGCTGAATTTTAACGTCCGGGCCCAGATCAACTTTTTCGAATGGATACTGCGGAAGGGCCTGCTCCTTGAGGACATCAAACAGCAGGACATTGCCCGGGTAATCGAACTGACCCAAAAATACAAGGATCTCCCTATGGACTTTGCCGATTGCACCCTGGTAATTGCCGCCGAGAAAACCGGTATCCGTTCCATCATCAGTATTGATTCAGATTTCGATGTGTACCGGTTGCCGGGGAAGGTACGGATTGAAAATGTGTTTAAGGTGTTTCTCCCCCTTACCCCGTAACCATCTCCACCATCTCCCTAAATTCTCGCTGCTTCTCCCCGGACAGCGCATCCGCCGAATACAGCGCCTCCTCGAAAAGTTCGCCGCACCGAATAATTGCACCGCAGGTTTTTTTCATGTCATTCGCAGTATTGCTGTACGCTGAACCTGCCAGCGCCAGCCCCAAAGCCACGCAGTATTCGCCCGGGCCGCAGGATGGCTTCCATGAGACCCGGAGAGTTTCGGTTCCCCAGAGGATGAGCCGGGCGAAGAGGGTGACGCTGTTTTTCATGTTGCGTTTTTTAGCCCGGGAGTAGGCGGCAAGTAAATCCGCAGCCATGGTTTTGACCGCCGCTGCGCCGGGACGGCGCATTTTGATTGAGCCGTCGTTTTTTCGGAGGGATGCGAAGAAATAGGCAAGACCCCGGCGCAGAGCGCTGAACCATTGCAGGACCATACGGGCCAGTTTCAGCCGGAAGGGGATTTTGCCGCCGGGGGAGCGGGTAAGGAGGGGGTTTATCATGAACCAGATAAAACCCATGGCAAGGAGGATGATAGCGGCGTATCGCAGGTAGTTCCAGAAGGGCCAGGGCGGTGACGGTTCGGCGCCCATGAGCTGCTGCAGGTCCATGCGGGGAGAAGGTTCCGGCATGAAAGTTTCGGGGGAAAAGTTTGGCGCTTCACCGGGCTTGTTGAGCCGGGCAAAGAGGGACAAGAGCCAGGCCAGGAAACCGGTGATGATAGAAACGGGAAGGATATTGCTGCCTGTTGCAAACAGCAATGCTGCGGCAGATGCAAAAAGTGAAAAGAACAGTATCGCTGTTATCCGCCTGGATCGAGCAGGGGCGGGAACCGCAATTCCCTCGCCGGCAAAAGATTGTTCCTTCCGGAACAGTTCCAGGATAGCGAAGATACAGGCGGCGCTTACATAGAGGATTACCAGCAGGATAAGGAAAGCCGGAGGAACCGGAATTTTCATCGCTCCCGATACTATTGCCAGTACGCCCACCGCTGCAAGCTGGGTCCCATAGAGGGTGATGAGCTTTCTGATATTGGCGTCCGCATCGCCCATAAGGGACGAATCTTCCAGCATGATACGCCTTAAGTTTTCGCCTTCGTAGTTCCGGGTGTGGGATTCAAACAGTTCACGGGCTTTAAAGATTTCCCCCAGATAAAGTACGAATATCCAGACATACAGGGCGGTGAGGGCCCCCAAAATATTGGCGGGATCGGGCAGAAGCAGGACGCCTGGCATGAAACGGGAGACACCGGTTAAACCGGCGGCGTGGTTTTGGCGCAGCAGGGAAGCGATAAGATAGGCCGCCGCAGTAACGATAATAGCGCCCCGGAAATTTGCCGCCTTGTGATCGCCGCGCAGGTTTTTCATCATCCCCAAATAGATAGACGCAGTAATGCTGCATAAAAGGGCCAGGACAAAAATGCTTGCATAAGGAAAGGATATGCCGGGCAATAAACGGGTAATGATTCTGCCGATCAGCGGGGCGCCGGTAACCAGCAGGGACCAGGGGATATACACCGCAAGGATGCTGTAAAGGGGATTAGATGATTTCATAGCCCCCTTCCTTCATCTGATAGCGCGGGGAATTTCCCGGGACCGCTGCGCCAAGATGCCGCTCATCAATGATGAGGTATTCCAGGGAAAGATGATGTCCCTTAAGGCTGTTCAGGGCGATGTACTCTTCATCGGAAAAATCCGGCCCGGTGTAGATCATCCGGCTTCCGTAGGGCAGAAACTTTCCCCGGTCCAGCATCAGCCGGGCGCTCCCCCGCAGGGGCCTTTGTTCCGCATCACGATCCATGCCGCTGTCATCCCTGGGCCTGCTTGCCCGTTTAATCCCCGCAAGCCGTTCCAGGATGGGGATCAGGGTAAAGGCGCCGGGTTTGATAAAGGTAAAGCCCTCGTCCCCGTGGGGATTGTAGAGCATGATCCCCAGCTCCTGCCGCTCCCGGGACGCCATCAGACAGAGGCTTGCGGCGGCTTCGATGGCCCGTTCAAAATACAGTTCCCGCTGCCGCAGACCGTACTCGCAGGGGTCCAGGTTAAGGAAGATTACCAGGGGGTATGATATGGCCGCTTCGTATTCATTCACCAGAAGACCCTGGCTGCCGGACAAGGCATCAGGCAAATCATCCCTGCAGGCGATAGTATTTCTGTGGGCGGTGGCCTTCCAGTTGATCCGCCGCATCTCGTCTCCGCTCTGGTATTCCCGCAGGGAACGCCGCCGGGTCACGTCCTCGTAGAGGGGGTTGGCAATGATGCGCTTTCCCTGGGGAATGCCCCCGGGGCTCCTCAGCGCAATCTGTCCCGGCGGGGGATACACCACCAGCCGGGTGGTTTCCGGCGCTTCGGCAAAAAAGGGAAAGAGCCCCAGGGGGTCACTGCCCCGGACCGAGCCGGGGCCGACGCTGAAGATACCCCGGTTGGAGCAGTAAGGCTGCCAGCTCATGACCAGCCGGGAACGGCCCCGCAGGGTATGCAGCCCCTTGTTGTTCCGGAAGACCTCCAGCCGCCCCGGCGAATCGGTCACCGCCAGCATAAAGGCGGGGAGCCGGCCCCGGTTTTCCACCATCAGTTCTACGGCAGCCCATTCGTAACGGAAGTTCCGCAGATCCCCTTCCCGGCGGATCAGATGGAGGTTCCGCAGCAGGGATGCGCTGTACATTCCGGAGCCAATGATGATAAAAAGCAGAAAAAGTGAAACGAACCGGAGGATGAAGAAGGGCGCAAAAAGATACACCAGAATCAGCCCCCCGGCGCCGGCCATCATAGGGACCGCACCGCGACGCTTTACCAGGGCCCATTGGCCGGCCCACTGGCCAGCCCAATGATCGGCCCATTGGCCAGCCGACCGGCCCGGCTGTGGAACTGTTCCATGAGCCGCCGTGGGGGCTCCGGCCCTGCTCATGTTGCGCGGTACTCGGGAATCGGGGTGCGGTCCAGGATCGACTCAATGATCCGGTCGGAGATGACGCCCCGGACAAAGGCTTCGGAGGAAAGAAGCATCCGCTGGCGGAACACCGGCAGGGCCAGTTCCTTGATGTCCTCGGGAACCACGTAGTCCCGGTTGTGGAGCGCGGCCCAGGCCTGGGCGGCCCGGTACAGGGCCAGACTTCCCCGGGGGGAGATCCCCACCCGTAAATTTGCTTCCTTCCGGGTAGCGTCCACTAGGGCCAGCAGGTAATTTTTCACCATGGGGTCCACATGAATTTGGGTCACCTTTTCCTGGAGCGGGGCGATCTCCTCTGCGGCGGCCACGGGCTTAAGGTCCGTGACGGGGTGGGTGATCCGGCGCTGGTTTTCCAGGATCAGGGCTTCCGCCTCCGCGCCGGGATAGCCGATGTTGAGGGAAAGGAGGAAGCGATCCTTCTGGGCCTCGGGCAGGGGAAAAGTCCCCTCGAACTCGACGGGGTTTTCCGTAGCAAGCACAAAGAAGGGTTCCGGCAGGGGCAGCCGCTGCCCTTCAACAGAAATCTGCCCCTCCGCCATGGCCTCCAGCAGCGCCGACTGGGCGCGGGGGGTGGCCCGGTTAATCTCGTCCACCAGTACGAACTGGTTCACCACCGGCCCGGGCCGGTACACAAACTGCCCCTGTTGCTGCTGCCAGACCGAGACCCCCAGGATGTCCGCGGGGAGCAGGTCCGGGGTGCACTGGATTCGGGCAAAGCTGAGGCCCAGGCTGGCCGCAAAGGCCCGCGCCAGAATCGTCTTTCCCGTGCCCGGCACATCTTCCAGCAGCACATGGCCCCGGGCAAGGAAAGCGGCGATCAGCATATCGATGACCCCGGTCTTCCCCAGGAAGACCCCTTCAATGTTACTGCGGATGCGGGCGGCAAAATCGGCGATGGAGGGTTCGTTGCTCATGGGGGGAGTATAGCACAGAAGGCCCCGGAAGGGTCCATTACGCTGCCCCCACCCTAGGAAAGCACTAAAAAACATCGAGTTTTTCAGCGTGTCCCTAGTCTTATGCTGCATTAGATAACACCATTAAAGTGTTATCAATGTTTTTCAACAGGATAATATGATTCGTTCATTAGAAAAGTCATTTCATCACAATCACCAACTTTATCGTTGATAACTTTATATGAATCCGGCGGAAAACAAATTGGTATTCGATTTTCCCACCATAATTATCTCCTTAAGAAGGATTTTACAATTGGGCCGTACTCCGTTTTTATACTAATTTTATTCCAAGAATAAACATAATATTGTTTTCTATTTTTTCCATTATGCTTCGATTTATTTTTGATACTTTTTCTATAAGCCTTTGTTTATCCACCACACCAATTTGAGATAATAATATTACAGATTTTTTTTCTAATTTTGAGTCGCTTTTTTCTATAAGTATATTTCCAGGAACATCAGCTAATATTAGGTTTGTCGATAATGGAATTACAATAGTTGTATTTATTTTACTATTATTAAAAAAATCATTCTGTAATATAATTACAGGTCGTCTGAAACCGGGTTCACTTCCATAAGGAATACCATAATCAGCCCACCATATTTCACCACGTGTCATTTTTTGTTAAATTCCTTATTGATTCAAGCCCGACATTTAAATAAGGTTCAAATTCTTTTTGGTCAATCTTATCATAAACTTTATTTATTTTTTCGGTTATCATTTTCCCATTATTTTTTGAAATAAATTCTTCCAATGCCATTACAAATAATCTGCTTCGGGAAATGCCCATATATAAGGCCGCTTCTTCCGCTTTTTCATACAATGAATCAGAAAGAGATATTGCCGTTTTCATAGTATAAAGTATAACACCGGTATAACATAATGTAAATAAGAAATTTTCTTAAAATTTATGGATTTTTTTCAAGTGTTTTTTGAGGTATTTTTACCTTTTTAAGTATCGTAATGCTCCGGATGCCTAAAACACCCCACCAGATGATCGTTCACCAGTCCCGCAGACTGCATATAGGAATAGATGATCGTGGGCCCCACAAAGGAAAAGCCCTTCTTCTTCAGTTCCCTGGAAATCTGTTCCGCCAGTTCCGTGGTAACCGGGATCTCCTTCATGGTCCGCCAGTGGTTCACGATGGGCTCCCCGTCCACCCAGTTCCAGAGCCACTTTGAAAAGGATCGCCCGCCGTCCATCATTTCAAGGTAGAGACGGGCGTTTTCGATGGCGGATCTGATTTTTCGCTGATTCCGGATGATCCGGGTATCCGCCATCAGGCGCTTTACGTCCCTTTCGGTATACCGGGCGATCTTCTCCGCATCGAAGCCGTCAAAGGCTTCCCGGTAGCCTTCCCGGCGGCGCAGGATCGTGATCCAGGAGAGGCCCGCCTGGGCGCCCTCCAGGGTGAGGAGCTCAAAGAGCTTCCGGTTATTTTTCAGGGGTTTGCCCCATTCCTTGTCGTGGTATGAGGTGTAGAGGGCGTCCCCTTCACACCAGGGGCAACGAATCTGGACCGGACTACGAAGTTGGCCCGGACTGGGAATCAATTCCATGATAAAAAATGATATTCCCTTTTTTGAATAATTGCTATATCATATTGTTATTAGGTGAAAATAAAGGGGGGAAAATGAAAATGGTATCGAAAAAAACTGTTTTCCGGGGAGCTGTAAGGGTCCTTGCAGGATGTTTTGTTATGGTGGCGGCGCTGGTAAGTTGTTCCCGCACCGAGGCCCCAAAACCGGAATCTCAGGCGTTGACCCAGGATCAGATTGCGGAAGAGGTTGCACGGCAAGTGGCGCTGCAGTTGGCTTCAATACAGCCTTCCGAGGCGCAGGCGCCTTCCCGGAGGGAACGGAGCGGGGCTGAACAAACCCAGGCCGGGCAGACCACGGTCTGGAAGCCCGGCGACCCGGGCCCCAACGGCGGGCTGGTGTATTACGCCCAGGAGGGGGAATTCTACGAGGCCATGGCGCCGGGAAACACCGTGGGCTTTAACGACAGCCTTCCCGCGGGCTGGACAACCCCGGACATGGAGGACTTGGGGCTTATCTACCAGGGCCTGCAAAAATCCGGCGCGGCGGATTATGGGGCTGTCTATTATATCTCCGTGTCAAAGTCAGGGGGCAAGAACCGTTTTCTTAAGATGAGCGACGGCGCAGAGGCCGTGGGCCTCTCCACCGGAAGAAATGTGGGGGTGCGGAAGTTTGACCCCAGCCAGCCGCCTGCGGAGCTTACCGCAGCGGCCCTGGTCATCCCCGCAGCCTCCCCTGTGCAGGCAGCTCCTGTAACAGCGCCGGCCTCCCCGGCCCCGGCCCCTGCTTCGGCTGCGAAATATGCCATCGGCGCTGCGGGGCCGGGAGGCGGCATTGTGTACTCTGCCAGTGGCGGCAAATACAAGGAGATAACCAGGCCTGAAAACGCAGTCCTTGTTGGGTATGAACCCCCCGCCGGCTGGACGATTCCCTCCATACCGGAATTGAAGCTGGTCTACACCGCCCTGCACGCAAAGGTTGACTTTGGCAGTGAATGGTACCTATCAAGTTCAGGGTTAAACTACAGGGGGGTCGGCACAAATTATACCCGGGACCATGCTTCGCTGAACCCCGGACAGACCGATTATGACCGTTCCAGGGCGCTGTTCCCCAACGCTTCCTTTATCCTTGCGGGAGGTGGAGCCGGTTCAGTCCACCTTATGCGTTTCACCGATGGCAGAATAATACTTGTCGGAGATGACTGGGTATACCAATCTGATGAAGAGGGCAATGCCACCTCCTATGGTTTTTACGAATTTACCGGAAAAGGCGATCCCGCATCGGCTAAATACCCCGACGATTACACCCTGCGTTTGCTCCATTTCCTCTACATACGGGAGTGGAGCGAGTAGGGAATGCATACGGTTCGGCTACCACAGGGGTCTGGCTAAACCTTTTAGCCTTTCCCCTATAACAAAAGTACTATATACTCAGATCGCACAGAAACTTAAATACGAGGAGTAAATATGGGCGCTGACATAGGACTTATCGGGCTTGCGGTGATGGGTGAGAATCTGGTTCTCAACATGGAAAGTAAGGGTTTTCAGGTTGCGGTGTTCAACCGTACCACCTCCAAGGTGGACGATTTTGTCAAAGGCCGGGGAGCGGGGAAGAAAATCACCGGCTGCCACAGCCTTGCGGAACTGGCGGGGGCACTGAGCAAACCCCGGAAGGCCATGATCATGGTGAAGGCCGGCAGCGCCGTGGATGATACCATCGAGCAGCTTCTGGGGGTCTTCGAGAAGGGGGACATCATCATCGACGGGGGGAATTCCAACTATCAGGATACGATCCGCCGGACAAGTTATGTGGAATCCAAAGGACTTTTGTACATCGGTACCGGGGTTTCCGGGGGTGAGGAAGGGGCCCTGACCGGCCCGTCGATCATGCCCGGGGGTTCCCCCGCGGCCTGGCCGCTGGTAAAACCGGTGTTACAGGCCATTTCCGCCAAGGTCGACGGCGGGACCCCTTGCTGCGACTGGGTGGGGGAAAACGGCGCGGGCCACTTCGTCAAAATGGTCCACAACGGTATTGAATATGGGGACATGCAACTTATCTGCGAAACCTACGACATCATGAAGAACCTCCTGGGCTTAAGCTATGAGGAAATGGGGAATGTCTTTGAGGAATGGAACAAGGGCGAGCTGAACAGCTACCTGATCGAAATCACCCGGGACATCCTCAAATTCAAGGATGCCGATGGCCAGCCCCTGGCGGAAAAGATCCTGGACACCGCGGGGCAGAAGGGCACCGGCAAGTGGACCGGCATCGCGGCCCTGGAATTCGGGGTGCCCCTGACCCTGATCGGCGAAGCGGTGTTCAGCCGCTGTCTTTCTGCGGCGAAGAACGAACGGGTCCGGGCATCCAAGGTATTCTCCGGTCCCAAGCCCGCCAAGCCTGCGGATGTCAAAGCCTTTCTGGTTGATTTGCGGAAGGCCCTCTACGCCGCCAAGGTGGTGTCCTACGCCCAGGGTTACCTGCTGATGCGGGAAGCCGCCAAGGAGTACAAATGGAACCTGAACAACGGCGGCATCGCCCTGATGTGGCGGGGCGGTTGTATCATCCGTTCAACCTTCCTGGGGAAAATCAAGGAAGCCTTTGACAAACAGCCGGACCTGGAAAACCTGCTGCTGGACCCCTTCTTCACTTCGATCATTGAAGATGCCCAGGTTTCCTGGCGGCGGGTGGTGGCTGCGGCGGTGACAAACGGCATCACCGCCCCCACCTTGAGCAGCGCCCTTGCTTACTTTGACGGCTACCGCAGCGAACGGCTCCCGGCGAACCTGCTCCAGGCCCAGCGGGACTACTTCGGCGCCCACACCTATGAACGGGTAGACAAGAACCGGGGTGAATTCTTCCACACCAACTGGACCGGTCACGGCGGAAATACCAGCGCTTCCACGTATACGGTTTAATGAAGAAGGTCCACGGATTACGCGGATTATCACGGATTATAAATTTAAGGAGAGATATTTATGGCTAACTTAACAATTCCCCCTGCGGCGGGAGCGACCCACGACTTACTCGCCCTTGGCGCCCTGGTAACCCGGCTTGATCCGGGGATCATCCCCTTTGCGGAGGCGAATGAATATGCCCTCCATGTTTCCGGGGGTGAATATAACGTTGCGACGAATTTATCTACCTGCTTTAAGCAGCGGACCGCCATTGCCAGCGCAATAGTGGATAACCCCATCGGGCGGCGCATCGAATACGCGGTGCAGAAGGCAGGGGTAACCCCCTATTACCAGCGTTTTACCTCCGACGGGGTCCGGGGCCCCAATATGGCTATCGTGTGGAGCGACCGGGGCCAGGGAGTACGGGCGCCGGTGGTGTTCTACAACCGGGCCAACGAAGCGGCCCAGCTGCTTAAGCCCGGGAGCTTCGACTGGGACAAGATTTTTGCCAAGGGACCCAACGGAGTCCCCGGCATTCGCTGGTTCCATTCCGGCGGCATCTTCTCCGCCCTGTCCCCCACCACTTCCGAACTGGTGATCGAAGCCATGCAGGCTGCCAAGAAGGCCGGGGCCGTTGTTTCCTTCGACCTGAACTACCGGGCCAAGCTCTGGGCGGTAGCCGCTGCGGAACAGGGTTTGACCGCTGCTCAGGCCAGCGAAGGGGCCGCCAAAACCCTCCGCAAGATCGTCAGCTATGTTGATGTCCTGGTGGGTAATGAGGAAGATTTGCAGAAGGGCCTGGGCCTTAAGGGCCAGGATGTGGAATCCAAGGGCAAGCTTGACCCTTCGGCCTTTTTGGGCATGATCGAAAGCGTCACCAGGGACTTTCCCAACATCAAGGCGGTGGCCACCACCCTGCGGGAGGTCCATTCCACCAACCGCCATTCCTGGAGCGCGGTACTCTGGCTGGACGGCAAGAGCTACCAGGCCCCCACCGCGGAACTGGATGTTTACGACCGGGTCGGCGGCGGCGACGGCTTCGCGGCGGGCCTCTTCTACGGCCTCCTCTCGGGCAAATCCCCGGAAGAATCCCTCAAGCTCGGCTGGGCCCACGGCGCCCTGATCACCACCTTCCCCGGGGACACCACCATGGCGAGCCTGGATCAGGTGGAAGCGTTTGCCAAGGGCGGGTCGGCTCGTATTCAGCGGTAGGGATACTTTATCCGCATATCCGGGACACGACGTGTCCTTCCCGGCATTCGCTCCGCTTGTAGAGTCCGCTTCCGGAGCCTGCGCTCCGCTTGTCTCCTACAGCGGGGAATTCCAAATGGAGCTCACGCCGTGAATGCCACGTCGTGTCCCGCCTCTGTGGGCTAAGGCCTTCCGCCAACCGTTGTCTGTCGCTGTATAGGGAAACACGTTGTCGGCGGGCGTTAGCATGCTCTTTAGTCATAACAAAATGCTTCCCTATTAGATATACCAGACAGAAGCGGGCCAAGGGGCGGGTTATTCACGGTGTGAACCAATTTGGAATTCCTCGCCGGAGGAGACTAGCGGAGCGACGGCTCCGTAGGCGAATTCTACAAGCTGGTGAACACCGGGGATAATCCGCCCCTTGGCCCGTTTATGCCTATAATGTTATAATAGGGAAAGCATGGCCATTCTTGGAGTTATCAATAGCGATCCGGAAATCAAAAAGCTTGTGGAAGCCGCTTTTCCTGCGGATATCAGACCGGCTTATGATCTCAAGTTTCTCTCCGAAAAGGAAGGGATTCTTGAATTTCTCAGCTACGATCTTCCGGAAATCGTGATTATCAATTTTTCCGACCCCCTTATCGACATTGATGAAGTTGTAGCCCATATTAGGGATGATAAATGGATTCTGAATTTCGGCATTTTGGGGGTTTATTCGGACGAAAAGGACAATGAAGAGGCCATTCTGCAAAAATACCGGGCGATCAATGTGCTGACCATGCTGGACATCGTTCAGATAAGGTCCCATTTGGCCAGAAATGTGCAGATCATTGAGCAGAACTTTCAGATTATTTTTCAGCGTGAATTTTCCCGGAAGCTCCTGGACGGGGTTTCCGGAAGTTTTATTATCGATAACGATATCCTGGCGATCCCCCTCTACGCCGGCATGGGGGCCACCATACTTGCCCAGCGGGGGCTTATCAGCCCCGATAACAAGATGCGGCTCCAGCTGGCCCTGGGGGAGCTGATCGTCAATGCGGTGGAACACGGGAACTGCGGCATTACCTACGAAGAAAAAACCATCGGTATGGAGAAGGGGCTTTCCGTTGTGGAGCTGGTGGCGGAAAAATGCAAGGACCCCCGGATCCTTGCCAGGAAGGTGGATTTCCTCTGGGACATTCAGCAGGATCGTACGGTCTTTACCATCCGGGACGAGGGCGCGGGCTTTGATGTAAAGGCCTACCTTAAAAAAATCGCCGCCCAGGATGCCATGAGCCTTCACGGGCGGGGGATCAAGCTGGCCGCCAAGCTGTCCTCCTCGCTTGAGTACAACGCAATAGGCAATCAGGTAAGTCTGACCTTAATGCACGATCCTACGGTGGAGCATGAGGTACCGGTGGGCTTCTCCCACGAACAGGTGCTTATCGTCAAGAAGGGGGACATCGTCCTGCGGGAAGGTGAGCCCAGCGATTACCTCTACTACATCGTGAGCGGCAGGTATTCTGTCTATCATCACCTCAAGAAGGTGGGGGCCCTTTCGCCCCAGGATATTTTTATGGGTGAAATGTCCTTTCTGCTGAACCAGCGGCGTTCCGCTGCGGTGCGGGCGGACGGGCCCGGGAAGCTTATCCTCCTTACCCGTAAAACCTTTGTCAGCGTTATCCGGGAATATCCCCATTACGGAATTTTCCTTTCAAAACTGCTTGCCAGGCGGCTGATCCGCAGCAACGATCAAAATGCCGATCTGCTGAATAAAATAGCGCAGGTGTAAGAGGGGAATATGGCAAAAAAACTAAATGTGGGTATTCTGTTCGGCGGCAAATCGGCGGAGCACGAGGTGTCCCTCCAGTCCGCAAAAAATGTGTATGACGCCATCGACCGGGACAAGTACAACCCCATCCTGATCGGCATCGACAAAAGCGGCCGCTGGCTCCTTAACGAGGGTTCCCATTTTTTGCTCAACGCCGAAGACCCCAAAAACATCAGGCTGAACCAGTCCGGCAGCGCCGTGGCCTTAGTTCCCCAAAGCGGCGGGGCCATTTCCAATTTGACCACCCTGAAAGATTCGGGCGCGGTGGATGTGGTGTTCCCCATTTTGCACGGCCCCTTTGGCGAGGACGGCACGGTTCAGGGCCTCCTCAAGCTGGCGGACATCCCCTTTGTGGGCGCCGGTGTGCTGGGCTCCGCAGCGGGGATGGACAAGGATGTGATGAAGCGGCTCCTCCGCGATGCGGGAATCCCCATCGGCAAATTCATTGCGTTAAAGTCCCACGAAAAGGTTCCCCCCTTTGCGGAAGCGGTAAAAGTTCTGGGGGCGCCGATCTTTATCAAACCCGCCAACATGGGCTCCTCCGTAGGTGTGTACAAGGTCAAAGACGAAGCCGAATACCGGGCCGCAGTGGAAGCGGCCTTTCAGTACGACACCAAGATCATCCTGGAAGAATTTATCCCCGGCAGGGAACTGGAATGCGCCATCCTGGGCAACGAGGAACCCGCCGCTTCCGTCCCCGGCGAAGTTATCTCCACCCACGAATTTTATTCCTACGACGCCAAGTATCTGGACGAACATGGCGCGGTTCTGGAAATCCCCGCCAGGATCCCCGATGATATCAAAAAGCAGATACAGGCCCTGGCGCTGAAAACCTTCCGGGCCCTTTCCTGCGAAGGCCTTTCCCGTGTTGACTTCTTTCTGAAAGAAGAAAATGCAGGGGCCGGTGGTTCCGGCGGCAATTCAAACAGTATTACTAACAGCAGAATCATTGTGAACGAAATTAACACCATGCCGGGCTTTACCAGGATCAGCATGTACCCAAAACTGTGGGAAGCCAGCGGCGTCTCCTACACGGAACTTATCAGCTCCTTGATTGAACTTGCCGTCAAGCGCTTTGAAAAAGAACGGAAGCTAAAGACCAGTGTTGTCTAAAATATATTTAAGGAGTGTACTGTTATGATTAAGGGACTTAAGGCCGCAGCCCCGGCACATCCCATTCTTTGGGGAGCCGGGTGGGAAGGCCCCGGGAGTCCACAAAGGCCCAGGTAACTTTTGCTTCGACGAGCAGGTCTTCGCCCCGCCGGATTTCCTGGGCAATGACGCCGCTTACCGCGCCTTTTTTTATGGGCCAGGATTTTATCAGCAGCAGGTCGTCGGTGAGGGCGGATTTTTTGTAGTCAATTTCTATCCTGGCGACGTAGACCCCGTACCCTGCCTTGATCGCCGCAGGGTAGTCAAAATTAACATCCTTGAGGAATTCGTAGCGGGCAAATTCCAGGTAGTTAAGGTAGTTGGCGTTATTCACATGGCCGTAGCTGTCGCACTCGTAGGTGCGGACCCTTAATGAACATTCTGTAAGCATGGCTCATTGTATAACGCCCCTTGTTTTTATTCAATCATGCTGATACACATTATAACAAATGCCCGATTTCTTTGCTGTCCTGGGCCAGTACATCGAATACTTTCCCCTGCTTGCCCTGGTCTGCCTGCTCCTGGCCGGACTGAATGTGCCCTTTTCAGAAGACCTGATAATCATAAGCGGCGCCGTTCTAAGCCAGAAGAACCCCGCCATGCTCTTACCCAATCTTGCGGCAATTTATGCGGGGGTCCTTATAAGCGATTTTATAGCTTACTGGATAGGGACCAGGGTGCGCAAAGGAGCCCTGAGCAGCAGGCGTATCCGGAAGCTGGTGCCCGAGGCGCGGCTCGAAAAAATGCAGTACTACCTTGACCGGTATGGCATTTGGACCTTTATCATTTGCCGTTTCATCCCCTTTGGGGTCAGGAATACCCTGTTTATCACCTCGGGCCTTACCGGTCTGCGGCTCAAATTTTTTGCGCTTTATGATATTATCGCCGCCACCATAAGTGTGAACACCCTGTACTTTCTTGTATACAACTTTGGTGATGATATCGCAGGGCATTATAAAACCACCGGTATCATACTGCTGGCCGCAGGCCTTATTACGGCGGCGTTCCTTTTCTTGATTAAAAAACGCAAGCTTAAGTCTGAGGGGCCAAAAACCTAAGGGGAACCGGTACTTTTTCCGTACCCTTGACTGGCCGGAGATATGGGGTTATAGTGAAAACAATGGACTTTATGATTGAATTTGAACAGGAAAATGATGGACGCTGGATTGCGGAAATCCCTGAACTGCCCGGTGTAATGGCGTATGGCGTTACCAGAATCCAGGCAGGTGAAAAAGCCAAAGCCCTTGCCTTTCGTGTGCTGGCGGATCGTATCGAATCGGATTATTCCCTGCCCCACATCGACCATGTAGCCTTTTCCGCTTATGAGCCGGTGGCCGTCAACTAAAGCATCCCGCGTTTTAGCGGCACTGGAACGCACCGGCTGGTCTGTTAAACGGCAGGTAAGTTCACATAAGACACTGGAACGCGCCGGCTGGACGGATTATGTTTTTGCTTTCCATGACGGCGATGAAATAGGACCTAAAATGCTTGCGCGTATTGCAAAGCATACCGGACTTGAGCCTTCCGATTTGTAATACGATAGCGCCTTCGGTAATTTCCTGTTCCTCTCCGCCTTGCCCGGCGCCGTGACTTGTAGTAAACTAAGCCATGCGTATACCGCTGACAAAATATGGTCTGCCTCAGCTGATTCTTTTCCCTGCCGCTGTTTTTGTTCTGATGCTCCTGTTGTTGCTGTGCCCCGGCGGGCAGGCGCCGCAATCCATACCCCCGGCGCTGCTTTTTGGTGAAATTCCCCTGCTCCTTGTTTTTATCTGGACCCTCAGTTTTTTCCGGGACCCGGAAAGAAAAATAGTTATGGATGAGGGCGTTCTCTATTCCCCGGCGGACGGGACCATCACCGACATTACCGAGGTCGACGGCGATGACCAGGGCAACGGCGGCGGCATTGGAGAAAGGGCCCTCCGGATCGGGATGTTTTTAAGCCTCTTCAGCGTACATATTAACCGGGCCCCCTGTGCGGTGCGGATTGAAGGGCTTAGCTACAAAAAAGGGGCCTTCAGAAACGCCATGTCGGCGGAATCGGGTAAGATAAATGAGTCAAACGATGTGCTGATGAAGCGGCTCTCCCCGCCTTTCGATACCCTTTTGGTACGCCAGATAAGCGGCGCGGTTGCCCGGCATATTGTCTGCGCCGCAAAGCCGGGGGATACTTTTAAACAGGGGGACCGTTTCGGTATGATAAAATTCGGTTCCCGCACGGAGCTCTACCTGCCGGTAAACGCCGGGGGCGCCCGGTATGAGGTGGCGGTCAAAATTGGCGACAAGGTTCATGCGGGAATTTCACCCTTAGTGAGGTACAAGGCATGAATAAAATAAGAGGCAAAAAACGGCGGCTTAAGTATATCGCTATTTTTCCGTCCCTCGTCACATTGATGAACACCATGTGCGGCTTTTTGTCCATCGTCTACGCAAGCCGGGGGCAGGAAACGGGGATACTCGTTTTTCACCGCTACGGGGTTTCATTTTTTGCCCTTTCCGCTTATATGATTTTTTTTGCCATGATTGCGGATGTGCTGGACGGGGTGGCTGCGCGGCTGACCCATACCACCTCCAGCTTTGGCGCGCAGCTGGACAGCCTGTCCGATGCGATTAGTTTTGGTGTGGCTCCGGCATTTCTGATGCTGAATGTGGTCGGCGCCTATTTGGCGCAGCAGAACATCCATTTTCCGTCCGACTTTCTGGACAGGACCGTGGGGAAGGCCATATTTTTAACCGCAATTTTATTCGCCCTGTGCACGGTTATCCGGCTTGCCCGTTTCAATGTGGAAAATGCGGAAGGAGAATCGGATCATTTGCATTTTACCGGCCTGCCCTCCACCCCGTCTGCGGGGATTATCGCCAGCCTGGTTCTTTTTCAGAAAGACTTTCTATCAAAAAATGTCGATCGTTCCGGTGAACTTTTCCAAATTCTTGAATCGGTCACCACCTGGGCCCTTCCTGTTGCGGCCCTTTGCTGCGGATTATTGATGGTAAGCCGTGTACCCTATCCCAATGTTTCAACCCGTTTGTTCCGCAGAAAAAAGAGCTTCCGCTCGTTTTTGGGAATAGCCTTTGTTATCATCGTTGCGATACTGAATATACAGATCGCGCTGGTTCTGGGTCTCTGCGGTTTTGCCATAGGCGGCGTTATCTATTGGGTAATACGGGAAATCAGGGCCCGGTTCCGTTCACAAAAAAGTGAGGCGCCGGTTTAATATGTTTAAGTACTGCCCTTCATGCGGCTCCGAAAAGATCGCCTTTGACCACAGCCACAAATTCAGCTGCCCCGCCTGCGGCTTTGTATATTACCACAACACCGCCGCCGCTACGGGCTGCGTTATCAGCACCCGGCAGGGACTGATGCTTCTGGTCCGGGGCAGGGACCCGGCAAAGGGCAAGCTGGACCTGCCCGGCGGCTTCGTGGACCCCGGCGAGGGGGCCTTCGACGGGCTGCGCCGGGAACTGCGGGAAGAAATCGGCTGGGTCCCGCCGCCTGGCGCGGCATTCACCCTCTTTGCATCCTTTCCCAACATCTACCCCTACAAGAACATCGTTTACAATACCTGTGATCTTTTTTTCACCATTGACGCCTCGGACCTTACCGCAGCGGACCTTAAGCTTGAAGCGGCGGAAATCAGCGGCCTCAGGTTTGTAAAACCCGCCGATATCAAGCCGGATGATCTGGCCTTTGAATCGACCAAACGGGCGATAAAAGCGTATTTGGAACTGACTCCGCGCCATTAGCAACGCTGCGTTTTTACTTCTCCAGCAGATACAAATATTCTTTAACGTGAATATCCCTATTGTTTAAATTTCTGCTTCCCCTGAATGCATTGTATTTTGTTTCCAATACTTCAACCTTTCCTATTTCGTTTAACATGGTTTTCATTTCATCAAGACTGATAAACCCTTCCGAATTGAATGAAATTAAAACATATTTTGCCTTGATATTGGTAACCAGTTCGGTTAAAGACGCTAAGGCATGGTTTTCTTTATTGTAATTTGACCTGTTCCAGTTTTCCGGAATCCCGGATATCCTGCTGGTGCTTTCGGGGTATTTATAATCGAGTATTACATTAAGCATGAAATAGTTTGATCCGTAGGGATGCTGATTATAGGGGGGGTCCAAATAGGCAATATCCACTTCCGGCGCAGTTTTTATAATCTGATTGGAATCTCCGTTGTAAACAAGTACATCCGAACAGTAATTGCTGAATACCGGGAAGGGCAATGTTATATTTCCCGTTATGCGAAACAGTGCGTCTCGTTTTTTACCCCCAAACTGGCCAATCCCGGTTTCCCTGTTTTTATAAAAACCTTTGAATACCCCGGAGGTATTGGCGTGTATTGAAGCCTCTGACAATAAAGGTGCAATAAAATACTTTTGATCCGGCGCAGGAATACTGTCAATTAACTGCCGTACCGTATCAATATACATCGCATTTCTGACGGTATAAAACACCCGGTCATCAGGACTTATGTCATTTTCGTTTTTTGGGGCATAAAGCTCAGAAATGACGCCTCCCCTTAATCCTTCGTTACGTACATAATTGGTAATCTCATCATGATATTTTTTTAGTTCAACCATGTTTAAATCATCTTTATTTGATAAATAACATTGATTTATAATTGTTGAATATTTTTCCAGATCGTTAACGATTAACAAATCGGCATATTGTTTAAAGTACCTGGCTGCAATGCCGGAGCCGCTAAAAACATCGAACATTGACAGCTTTTCTTTGTTTAACCTGTTCTGTACTTTTCTGACCCCCCTTCCTATAAATTCCAGCAAAGAACGTTTGTTCCCTATATAGGTGATCAACTGCTGGGTCAGAAATGGCTCATTCTCACAGAGAAAATTTTCTGTTTCTGTATTTTTAAATGATGGCCGGTCATCCATTTTTACAGACGGTCAAACACCTTCCGCAGTCCTGCATAGCTTTTGGAAATGCCGTCGTAGTGATCGCTGGAAAATTCTTCCTGTTCCACTATCCAGGGATACTTTGAAGGGGGGCAGATACCGGCGATGGTTTTGAAGTCGATCTTTCCCTGGCCGATGTAAACGTTCTCTTCCCCCTGCCTGGCCAGTTCCTTGGCGTGGACCGCGCAGATGCGACCCGCTTTTTCCAGGGGCCGGATGTATTCCGCCGGGTCCGCGCCGCCTGCGGCAACCCAGAACAGGTCCGGTTCAAATTTGAGGGTGGGGGCGTTTTCCAGGATGATGTCTTGGGCGTACTTGCCGTCGTATTTGATGAATTCGTGGGCGTGGTTGTGGTAGCCAAAGACGAGCCCCGCCCTGGCGGCCCTTTGGGCGCATTCTTCCAGGAATTGGGCCCCTTCGATATAGGCCTCTTTGGTATCACCCTTAAGGAAGGGACAGACCAGGAGCTTATAGCCAAGCTGTTTGGCGTATTCGATCTCCTCATCCAGGGCTTCCCTGAGCCGGGGAAGCCCCAGATGGGTGCTTACCGCCTTAAGCTTATATTTCGTCAGGAGCTCCTTCATCTGCGCCGGGGAATTCCCAAAATACCCCGCAAACTCCACCCCCTGATACCCCGCCTTTGCAGCCAGTTCCAGTGCGTGGGAAAAATTTTCCTTAGCCTCTTCCTTTATCGAGTACAGCTGTAACGAGATATCCATGGTGCGCTCCTTCTTTCATAGGCTTTTTCTATGATACCCCTTAATATTATAGTTTGTCCAGAATCCCCGGACGCATTGGAAACAGTAGTTTCCGCGGGGTGTCAGCGGGAAATTGCCCGAAAAATACGACAGAAAGGCGCTGACTACGTCTTAATGGTGAAGGAAAATCATCCGGTACTGTATCAGGAAATTGCGGACTGTTTTACGGGTCTTGACGTTGACCCGCATAAGAATGAACAGTGCACCGAATGGGAAAGCGGT
The DNA here is from genome assembly GCA_025997875.1 of Spirochaetia bacterium. GTDB lineage: Bacteria > Spirochaetota > Spirochaetia > Treponematales > Breznakiellaceae > BNUT01. Next base: position 16,968 of record BNVE01000008.1, on the reverse strand, counting down.
TCTGAGAAGGACCATGGCAGGATCGAAGAGCGAAAAATAACCATAACCGGCGCACATTGGTATGAAGACGGCTCCCTTTGGCCTGACCTGAAAACCTTTGTCCGATACCATTGCACCCGCCGAACCGTGGATGCAACCGCTGAATCTGGCTGGAAAACGACAGCATATGACCGTTATTATCTGAGCAGCCTTATGGCAACGCCAGAGTATTTTGGGTATCTTGTCCGAGTACACTGGTCAATCGAAAATCAGCTGCACTGGTCCCTTGATGTTTTATTTGGCAAATGTTAAATGCTTTTGCCCTGCGTAAAATCCCCGGTTTTTTCCTATAGCGAAGGGCGGCAAAGGGTGCTATATTGGTATTCATTGAGGATAATATGGTAAAGTCTGCTACTATGTATAGTTACGAATTGGACAGCCCCGAGGCGGCGATCCAGGACATTAAAACCCAATTGAAAGGCGTCCAACTGCTTAAAAACTCGGTGGGTATCCTGATGTGCGACCCCGAATTCATTGAAACCGGGGTATACGCCGCGGTGAGCGAAAGCCTGCCCTTTCCGGTTGTGGGGACCACCACCATGACCCAGGCGGTGAACGGCCAGGCCGGTATGTTCATGCTTACGGTTATGGTCTTGACCAGCGACGACGCCTTCTTTGAGACCGGTTATACCGAAGAGCTCTCCGGCGGCTGCGATATTGCCGCCCTTTCAAAGGCCGCATATCAGGGGGCGGCGGCAAAACTACCGGAAAAGGCCAAGCTCATTTTCGCTTTCCCGCCCCTCATACCGGATGTTGCCGGGGATCAGTATGTCGACGCCTTTGAGGCGCTCTGTCCCGGAACGCCGGTTTTCGGCACCCTGGCGGTGGACGATTCCATCACCTTCTCCCATTCCTTTACCTTCCATTCGGGGGAAAGCTCCAAAACCCGGATGGGCTTTATCCTTGCGGCGGGGAATATATCCCCCCGCTTCCTTATTGCCACCATGTCGGATGACAATAAACTGCCCTATACCGGGGAAATCACCAGGAGCGAAGGCCCCTTCCTCAAGGAAATTAACAATGTCCTTACCAAAAATTATTTTGAAAGTATCGGCTTTGCCAAAGATGGCAAGCTGGATGAGGGGCTTCAGTTCGTGCCCTTCCTGATCGACTTTAAAAAGCGTGCGGATTACGACGGGGTTCCGGTCGTACGGGCGCTGATCCATCTTGACGAAAACGGCTACGGGATATGCCGGGGCTATATGTACGAAAATTCGATCTTTACCATCACCAACCCCAGCAAGGAAGATGTGCTGAAAACCTCCCTTGAGTTGATGGATAAACTTGACGCCGCAGAGGAAAGGCAGGCGACGATCATTTTTTCCTGTGTGGTCCGCCGGATGCTCTGCACTACAGAACCGCTGGCGGAGGCCCGGATGATTTCGGACAAACTAAGTCCCGGTTCTCCCTTTATGCTTGCATACGCCGGCGGGGAAATCTGCCCCACCTCAAGTACCGCAGCGCAGGTTACCAACCGCTTTCATAATTATTCTATTATTGCCTGTGTATTATAAACATTTGACTTGTTCGAGGGTAGTAGTATTGGTGATTCTGTGAGTAGAGACGATTACGAAGATGTCCTCGAAAAGCTAAAGGCTTCTGAAGCCGAAGTGCGCAGGCTCAACCGGGAACTGCGTATCAATACCCGGCTCATGGAAACCTATCTGGTGAACATGAAGACCCAGGAAAGCCTCTACAAAATAATGCGGGCGGACAAGCTCCAGCGGGATGAGTACATTCATCAGCTTTTGGTAAATTCACCGGATATTATTTTTCTTATAGACAACAATAAAAAGTATTTGCTGGGAACCAAATCCGCCGCCGATCTTATGGGGGTGGAGGAAGAGGAAACCCTGACAGGCCGGGAGTTCAGCTTTATGGCGGAACGGTATTTCCCGGAGGAGATGCAAAAACCCCTGCTTAACGCCATTGCCGCAGCCTCGGCGGGAGAGGCGGTGGATTTTAGCGCTTCGGCGAAAAACCGGTACTACGAGGCGCGGGCAATGCCGGTCTCCCGTACGGGTAAGGAAACCGGGGATGTTCTGGTGCTTCTGCACGACGCCACGGAGCTGCTCAACGCAAAGACCCAGGCGGAACGGGCCAATGTTGCCAAATCTGAATTCCTTTCCAACATGAGCCATGAGATGCGTACCCCCATGAACGCCATTATCGGCATGACCGCCATCGGCAAATCCGCCTCCGCTCTGGATCGAAAGGATTACTGTTTTGGAAAAATCGAGGACGCCTCCACCCACCTTTTGGGGGTTATCAACGATATATTGGATATGTCCAAGATCGAAGCGGGTAAATTTGAACTTTCTCCGGGAAGCTTTAATTTTGAGAAGATGCTCAAACGGGTAGTAAATGTAATAAACTTCCGGCGTGAAGAACGGGGGCAGAAGTTCACGGTCCACATCGACCGGGATATTCCCCGTACCCTGATCGGCGACGATCAGCGGCTGGCCCAGGTGATTACGAATCTTTTGAGCAACGCGGTAAAGTTTACTCCGGAACAGGGTTCCATATCCCTTTCCGCTTATTTTGAAAAAGAGGAAGACGGCCTCTGTACACTCCGCATGGAAGTAAAGGATACGGGTATCGGGATTAGCAAAGAGCAGCAGACCCGGCTCTTTAATTCATTCCAGCAGGCGGAAAGCAGCACCTCCCGTAAATTCGGCGGTACCGGGCTGGGCCTGGTCATATCAAAGCGCATCGTGGAGATGATGGGCGGCAGGATCTGGATAGAGTCCGAACCGGGCCAGGGCTCCGCCTTTATCTTTACTGTGCGGGCGGCCCGGGGCGAGGCACGGCAGCAGAGCCTTTTGAATGAGGGCGTAAACTGGAAGAACATACGCCTTCTGGCGGTGGACGATGATCCTTTGATTCAGGAATACTTTAAAGACCTGGCGGAACAGTGGGAGGTTTCCTGCGCTGTTGCGTCCTCCGGCTTTGAAGTACTTGATCTGCTGGAAAAGAACGGCCCCTACGATATGTATTTTGTGGACTGGAAAATGCCCGGCATGGACGGGATTGAGCTTGCCCGCAGAATTAAGGAGCACGATAAGGGTAATTCGGTTGTAATAATGATCTCCGCCTCAGAATGGACCGTCATAGAAGAGGGGGCCAAAAAAGCAGGGGTGAATAAATTCCTCCCCAAGCCCCTTTTCCCCTCCTCCATATCCGACTGTATCAACGAGTGCCTGGGCGGCGGCAGTTTCGATAAAGCCTCCGGGGCTTTCAATACTGAAAAATCCCATCGTCCGGAGGCAAAGGGTGATAATTTTGCAGGGTACTGTGCCCTTTTGGCGGAAGATGTGGAGATCAACCGGGAGATTGTATTGGCCCTGCTGGAACCTACCGGCCTTGTTATAGACTGCGCCGAAAACGGCAAAGAAGCGGTGGAGAAGTACTGCGCAGACCCCCGGCGCTACAACATGATTTTTATGGACGTGCAAATGCCCGAGATGGACGGCCTTCAGGCTACCCGCCAAATAAGGGCTTTTGAAAACGACCTTAAACCATCCGGCGGGGAATCTGTGAAGCATGTTCCCATCGTTGCCATGACTGCCAATGTATTCCGTGAGGACATCAAAAAATGCCTGGATTCGGGCATGAACGACCATGTAGGTAAACCCCTGGACATGGAAGATGTACTGGTTAAACTGCGGAAGTACCTGACCAGGGGTTAACCCGGTCCGGGTTTCCGCGTAGTATAAAACACCTCCCGCCCGTCATTCAAACCGTTTTGTGCTGTTTGGCTTACCCGGGGTGGCGCTGCTGTTGGCGGTGATGTACCAGTCGCCGGCGCGGTTGGTGTCGGGGATGGATTCGTCACGGGAGACGCTGCGGCTTGCGGTTTTGCTCTTGCTGGGGATCGCGTCCTGGGGCCCGGGAATTCCGCCGCCCTTGGCAACCCAAGCCCCCTGCTTGTGCAGCAGGTCCGCGGCGGCGGCGAAATGTTCCTTGGACCACCAGGGATCGGGGCTTTCGCTGGTCATCACCGCATCCACAACCTTATCATCCTGATCCAAAAGATACACAACATCGGTTTTATGCAGGCTTTTTACCGAGCCGGGGACCCAGAAATCCCGGCCCTCCGGCGCCGCATTAATACCTGCGGATAAGCCCAGGTCGGTTCCGGTTTCATCAACTGCCCCCTCATCCAGGGTACGCAGATGGACACAGATATACTCACCGGCCCCTACCTCCACCGGGGGAAATTCAAACACAAGGGGATTCTTGGTGTAACTGGTGACAAACAGGCGGAGGGCCCCCAGATTTCCGGCGCTCTGGGTTTTAAGCTCCACAAATTCTATACGGGTACCCTTGGTATACTCATCCTGCAGCTCATTGATAAGCAGCTTTGGCAGCCGGTCATTCCGCGCCCGGAAGGGGACCAGCACGTTCAGGGTGTTCCCCGCTTCATCCTCCACCAGAAGGTCCGCCGCCATGGGCGCCCCCCCATTCAGGGTTTCCCCCAGGATAACTTTCACCACCACCCCGTCACTCCGGGATTCCACAGCCACCGGGGGCTCAAAGTTGAGGGAAACGACTCGCACCGGAAGGGAAAACTGAAAATCAATTTCCCGCGCATCCACCGGCTTGCAGGCCAGAAACACCGGCGCCTCCGAACTGGACCCCAGCACCTGCTGAATCGCCTCTTCTGTAGAACAGGACACGAAGAAACAGGCCCCCACAAAACCGGCCAGGGCGAATTTCTCCCCAAGAACCTTAAAAAACCTTCTCATAAAAAACCTCCAATGTGATTTCTCACTACATATATAGGGCACTGGGATGTGTGGTGATTCAATCAAAACGCACTTTTTTTAATTTTTTTTTTAAGATACCCTTGTTTTGATGGACGGCATACAAACAATCAGGCTGGAACTTCGTTCCCCCCTCTTTTATTCTGCGGACCCGGGGCTTATTCCCTTTCAATATGAAATTTGCGCCGGGGAGCTGCTTTTCTGCTTCGATCTTGATCCGGTCCAAAGCCGGAACATTGAGCCGGAAAGCGCGCTATTACTGGGGCCCCTGGTCTTTGCGGGAAGGCTTGGGGGAGAACCGGCGGAGGATGGGCGTCCGGCGCCGGTAGAGCTGCCTGCGGGCAGGTATCTCTTTGCCCAGGAACGGAAGGCCCTGAACCGGGATGAGTTTATTGAGATGGCTGTTGAGGTACAAAAAGACGGGCTTTGGGAACGGCTGAGCCCCGCGGACAGGCTCTATGCACGGTATTTATTTGAGGACGGCAGGGCGGTTACCCAGGTATTCAGGCCCTATTGATACTTACTGATGTAACGCTTCTACCATGTAGCGGACATCAACCCCATCCGTTGCCTGTTTGTTCATTTCGATCACAAAGATTATCGATCCATCCATGGGGGCGACCATTACTTTCTTGATTTTATAGGATGTGATAAGGGGCCGTTTTATGCCGGGGGTGCCCACGGTGTAGCTTTTCCGGGCTCCGTTCCGGGAAACCCGGTCCAGGGTGATATAAAAAGATGATTTCAGGCCGGCCCCGGAACCTTCCACGGTGGGAACAAGGCTTGCCTTATAGGAATACCCCGCTTCAAAATCCCGGAATTCGATGGTTTCCCCCCACCGGGACGGGGCGGCGGTATCCAGGGCGATGTACAAGGGTTGGCCCTGGTTAAGAAAATTCACCCCATACCGTTCCGCCAGGGCGGTGTTCCGGGAGATAAGCCGGTAAAGGACCCCGGAGCCATCGCTGCCGGCGACTATGGGCTCCTTGTCGGTATAGGAAATCCGGCCGCCGGAGACAAAGTTGTTCCGGCGGACATCGACCACAAAGAGGTCCGCCCAGGGCTTTAAGGTCCCGGACTGTACTCCATACTGGCCAAACATATAAATATTACCATCCGGAGAGAAACCAAGATCCACAAAAGACGCCGTATCCCCAGCCCAAAGGGAAGAAGCACACAAAAACAGGGCGACGGCGATTAAAAAACAGGTCTTTTTTGATACCATAGAGGTCTCCTCAATACTAATATCGGAATATGGGGCCAAGTCTTGAGGAAATCTCGTGTTCAGGCTATGATAAAAAACGGAGTGACGTATGACGTTGTCGGATAGAAATACTTTTTTTAAGGCAGAAATTCTCATCGCCGGGGTATTTTTTATCTTCCTTGCCGCCGTATCCGCGGCTATTATCCCCGCCTATCCCGCCGCCGCGGAAGAAACGGCCCGGCGTTCCCCGGGGATCATTCAGGATATCATCAGCCCTTTTATGGAATCAAACACCTATGCCCCCTTCGCGGCCATGGCGGGGGCGGTGATCTATGCCTTTATCACCCTCATCCTGATCTACTATTTTTTTGAAAAAACCCAGGCCCCGGAAATTCTGTTTTTCGCCCTTTTTGTGCTTTCCCTTTCCTTTGAGGGGATGCGGCTCTTTGTGCCTATGCAAAAAACCTATGAAATTCCCGCCCTGTACCTTCTGATGGCTTCCCAGGTGCTGCTCTTTGGCAGATTTTTCGGCATCTTCTCCCTCTTTGCCGCCAGTGTTTACGCCGCGGGGCTTGAAATGCAGAAACAGCAGAACATCATCCTGATAATCGCCCTGATCGCCCTGGTTATTTCTCTGAGCATCCCCATCGATGTCCAGACCTGGGACGCCAGCTACTGCATGATCAACGGCTACACCTCCATGTTCCGCATGGTCGATGCAGGGGTGCTCCTGATCACCCTGTTAAGCTTTCTCATTTCCGCCTATTCCCGGGGTTCCCGTGAGTATATCCTTATCGGCATAGGTTCCTTTCTGGTTTTTCTGGGCCGCAGCCTCCTCCTTACCGCCGACACCTGGATCACCCCCCTCCCGGGCATCCTGGCCCTTGTAGTGGGCACCTGGTTCATCTGTACCCAACTGCATAAGGTGTACCTGTGGCTTTAAGAGGACACGGATTAATTAGATTAATTTAGAACGAAGATGCAAAATAAACAACTAAACCTACCGTTACGGGAAGGGCGAGGTTGTCGTAGTCTTCCAGGGGAAGGGCTTCCACGGCGGTTGCGGTTGCGGCGGCGGCCAGGGCGATGCGGTAATCAGAGGAAACATGGTAGGCTGATATCAGTACGGCGATAAAACAGGCCAGGGAGCCTTCGATGCTCTTGCCGCAGAGGAAGGCGGGGCGCAGGCGGCCGAAAAGTTTGCCGATAAGGCTGGCAAAACCGTCCCCAAAGGCCAGAGCATAGATGGCAATGGACGCCGCCGGGGCGGGGTACAGGAGCAGGGCCAGGAGCGCCCCCATGCCCAGGGTGACCGGCCCCATCACAAAGCGGCCCATGTCCCGGGACCGGGAAGCCATACTGGTGACGGAAGAAATAAGGGGAACCTTTACCCCCCTAAGGCGGAGGGTTTCCATATAGGTATACCCCAGGGTACCCGCCATCAGGATCAGCACCGTAGCAGGGCGGTTTACCGCAGCCATGGCAGGGCTCAGGGCGATAAGGAAATGGATGGTCTTTCTGAGGATTTCTGTTTTAATTTCCTGAAAACCCGGGATCGCCGGGCTAACGCCGGCGCGAATGGAATGCAGGAACCTATCTTTTTGAATTACAGAATCGCTCATACCTTTATTATAGCAAATATCGTGCCAAGACTCAAACGAGCCTTATGCCGGAAAACAAATGCAGCTAATTCATTGTAATATAAAAAATTAAAAAATTGTAGAGATAGTAGAGAAATTTTTAGGGTCAAAAAGTGTATAAAATAAGATACGGATGAAATTCAAAATATACTATGATCGAAAGGGAGATTGATAAGATGAATGTGCTCCGATCTCTATTCAGAAATACTAAATCCCAACGCCTTATATCCCTTAACCCGCTTATTATACATTCGTAGTAAAACCGGAACTTTTTCATCAACATAATCATAAATTTTAGTTTCTGTTTTTCCATAATAAGTCCGGTTAAGTCTTCCTGCGTATTGGATTAAAGTTCCTTTCCAGGAGAAAGGGAAAACGAGAAAGAGCGTATCAAGACAAGGCAGATCAAAGCCCTCTCCAAGGTATTTTCCGGTTGCCAGAATTATCCTATGGACATCGGGAGGCACATTTTGAATATTCTCCATAATGGTCTTTAGCTGTTTCTTTCCAAGGCCGCCTTTCAGAACAAAGAGGTAATCCGTATAACTACTCAAGGCTTCCTCCAACAAAGCGAGATGATCAATCCGTTCACTGAGCACAAGAATCTCCCGCCCCTCGGTATATGCAGAAACAATGTCCTGTACAATTTGCTTGTTTCTATTTTCATCTGTCCATAGACGCCTGAAAACATCCTGAATCTCCAGAGGAGGAGTATCCGGAGGGGAAGCTCGGTCTTGATGAACCTCGGCGGAATGTTCCGGTGTTGCCGGCAACTGAAATCCGGTATACTTGGGAATAACCTTTTGAATGAATTGGGCATTATTTTGCTGCGCCGAATATCTAATATCACCCAAATTCATAAGGACTATAGGTTGTTGTCCATCCTTGCGGGTAACGGTTGCTGAAAGACCAAGGCGATAATATGCAGGACATTTCCTGATAATACTTTCAAAGGAGGATGCTGAAACATGATGGCATTCGTCTACAATGATCTGACCATAATCTTTAACCCATTCCGCGATGTTTCCTTTTTTTCCAACGCCTTGCATGACCGCAATGTCTATTATCCCTGTCCGCTTCTTCTTAGCCCCGCTGAAACAGCCAATTTCAGCTTTTGGAATATTCAAAAACTGCTGTATCCTTTCTACCCATTGGTCCATCAATTGTTTGCGATGGACAAAGATTAAGGTGTTGACCTTACGATGAGCTATCATCCACAAAGCGATAACCGTTTTTCCAAAAGCTGTAGAAGCAGAAAGTATCCCTGTTGTATTAACGGCCATCGCCTCTGCTACGGCTTTTTGTTCGGCGTATAAGTCCCCTTGAAAATTAACATCAACCGGTGTCCCATGATTCTGTTTGTCCTGAAACTGGGGTGTAATGTGATAAAAGTTCAGAATCTTTATCAGTTCATCAAGACAGCCGATGGGAAGTCCGATATATTCCGGGAAGAACTCGTAACAATAAAGGATACGGGGCTTATTCCAGGTGGGAAGGCGCATCGCCTGTGCCCGATAGAATTCTGGATTTGAAAAGGAAGCCAGACGAAGGATACGGTTGCGAAGTATCGGTGGAAGGCCGGTATGGTTAATATAGATTTGATCGGAAATAATCACATCGATTACAGATGGCAGGGGCTCACTGATAGCCGGCAAAGTATCTGGTTTCCTTTGCCAAGGTTTTTCATTACCGTCAATTTCAAGAGGATTAAACGATACCGGAAGCAGTTCATTCCGTTCCAGAGCGGTTTGTATAATCGCATCTATTGTTTCTTCATCAATCTGCTTTATTGAAGCAAGGTATTGCCATTGGTCAGGATACGGTACCATATCGGGATCAAGAAAAACGCTGTGATTTTTTGCCCGCGCTGCCTTTTGCAGGGGCAAGGCGATAAGATTGCCAAAACCGCCTTTGGGCAGGGTATCCTGATTAGGGAAAAACCGGTCAAAGGAATCAAGCCCTATCTCCGGCCGCCTGTCGAGGGTTCGGGTCATTAAAAGGGATCCAAGTTTTCTGGCCTTAGATGCCGGTATGGGGCGGTCAAAGAAAATCCAGAGATGGGCGCCATTGCCGGATCGGGAACGCTCAACACTGGCGGGAATCCCTTCCATCTGACATGTTTCAAAGAAAGCCTTCACATCTTCCTGCCATGATTGCTTGTCGAAATCGACGGCCAACAAATAACAGGTTTCATTTGGCAATAAGGGATATATCCCCATGACAAAAGGGTTTGGCTTTCCCCATTCGGTGCGGGGTGGAATAAATCCGGTGAGGTGATTACTGATGACAGCATCGGTTATTGGTTCAAAAGATCGATGAGGGCAGACGCCACAGGCGACTTGGGGCTTCTCGCATACTGTTCGGACCCATTCGTTTTTACAAACCGGCTGGTAACCTGATTTTCCCGTTTTCTTGCTTTCAAAGCGCTTGGCGTAGATATCTTCACGTCCACGGAATAGGGAACGGAACAGGGTGACTTTATCTTCGGGAGTGGAGAGGTTGTTAATACTGATGAAGCTTACTTCCTCCCCCGGACTGTGGGGTGTCGGACCTTCGGTCCGGGGTTTCGCCTTAAGCTGGGCGAGTTCGGCCTTCCTCTGTACAAGCAAGCTCTCAAGATCAGCGATTTCAGCTTCGAGTGTTTCGATGAACGGCAATTCATCCATAGCGGATAGTTTGGCATACCCAATAAGGATAGTCAAATAAAGACTTTTTTGGGCGATACTAGATTTGAACTAGTGACTTCTACCGTGTGAAGGTAAAAACCGCCTGTTTCAGGACACTTCAGTAGATGTCATTAAGCCCGGCATACATGAGCTAAATCTATATAAGATATAGATTTACTAGCTCTTTAGGTGTCATTATAGTTCAGGACGTTCCAGTACGTCAAGCGCTGTTTTTGGCAAAAATGTCAGTTTTCAGTATCAGTCGGGAAGTATAATTATCCCTTCCAAACCTGGACAGCCTTATCCCAATGCCCCGCAAACGGTTCTTTCCGGTAAAGAGCGCCATAAACAGGTATAAGGAAGCTTTTGATGATCGCCATCACTGCCGGGAAGTCCTTATCCAAGGCAACGCCTAAACGCCGCTGAAAAGCCTTCCATTGGGTCTGCTTGTCAGCCAACAAAGGAAAGATCTCTTTGAATATGGTCGGCACTTCTGGCATTTCGGTCTTTCGACGCTCAAAGGTCTGGGTGATAGCCTCATAGAGCATGGTGCCTTCAAAATCGAAGGCACTGCAAAGCTCGTAGATGTCGTAAAAGTCCTTCATCCGACTATTGGCTTCCGCAAGATAAACGCCTGCCTGAAACTTTTCAGCTATCACCGATTCAAGGGTATAGGCTTTGAGGTGGGGCGGTTCCATATCCAAAAGTGTTGGGTAGGTCATATCAACAGGTTTGGGGACGATAACATCCCCAAACCCAATATCAAACTGCAAGATATGACGGCTCCGGTCGAGGAACTCGGTCAGCTTTATACGGATTCCCTGATAGTCGGCATCTTCCTTAATCCGTTCAACGGTGATGGCTTCCGTATCGAAAGATACAGCGTCATCACTGGGTATCATGGCGATTTCCCTGAATATCCGGACCATTTCGTCCGGGAGGTTCTGTAAATGATAGGCCAAGAGGTCGATATCCCGTGTTGCCCTTGCCCGTTGTTCCAGCACAGCATAAAGGAGCAACCCGCCCTTTAGGACGAGGTTTCCAGCATAGGGTGATACAGAGAGCCGGTAAAGAAGACGCTCTATGAAGTAGTGCATCAGGATAAAGTTAAAATCCTTACCTTCCGTATCAGCTACCTTTTTAAGCTTCGCTTTGACACTACAGCAGTTGTAGTAAAGATTAGCGATGTGATATAATATGAGTTATGATAAGTAAGGAAAAGCGAAACCTGATAAGTGCGGGGCACAAACGAAATATGAGCGTAAAGGAGATGTCTGTCGTGTACGAAGTGGCGGATAGGACGATACGCGGGTTGCTGGCACATGAAGCGGAAACAGGAAACATGAGCGCGAAAGCAATAAAAGGGCGTCCGCCTGAACTGGACGAGGCAGGACTTTTGAAGCTTGGAAAACTCATTGAAGGACAGCCTGATATAACACTTGAAGAAATGAAAGAGCAACTAGGATTGAGGATGGGAATATCGGAGCTGTGCCATATAGTAAAACATACCTTGGGCTACAACTTCAAAAAAAAAGCCTCCGTGCGAACGAGAGGGATCTGCCAAATAACAAGATAAAACGCTCAGATTACCGCGAGGATCAGGCAAAAATGCCGAAAGGGAAACTGGTGTTTCTTGATGAGAGCGGAGTAAAGACAAACATGACCAGGAGATACGGGAGGGCTGTCGGCAAGAAGCGCGCATACGACAGCGCGCCGGTTAACTATGAAAAATCGACAACCATTATTTCATCAATCCGACTTGACGGTGATACCGTGTATAAGACCATAAGCGGCGGGATGAAGGGGGAAGATTTTAAAGCGTATGTGAGCGAGTGCTTGATACCGACCTTAAAAAAGGCGATATTGTCATCATGGACAATCTTTCCGCTCATAAAGTTTCCGGTGTAAAAGAGGCAATTGAAAAAACTGGAGCCTCGGTAAGATACACACCGCCCTATTGCCCGGAATTTAATCCTATTGAAGAGATGTGGTCTAAATTGAAAGCTTATTTACGAAAAGTAAAAGCAAGAAGTTCTGACAATCTTTTGCAAGCTATTACTGACGGGTTTACGACTATTACTGAAAAAGATTGCCTCGGTTGGTTTTCCCATGCTGGTTATCTTTATGGCTAATACTTTTTACAACTGCTGTAGTGCTCCATAAAGTTTAAATTTTCGGATAAAGCCGCTGGAGTTTGATACGAGCATCCTGAGTGGTGAAATGCCAGTGAACAGTATCCTTGTGGGCGTTGCGGCAGGTGACCCAAGCCTGTACCTGGGCAGTCAGTTCCTCAATGGTGGGAATTCTCCGGGCTAGGCATTGGCGGCTCATAACCCCGATTTCTATTTCCGCCATATCAAGCCAGGAAGCATGTTTGGGGGTGTGGTGGATTACAAACCGTTTTGCCAGACGCCGGGCTTCCTCAGGAGGAAAGGCGGAATACAGAGAGGCCAGGGAATGGGTGTTCAGATTGTCCATAACCAGGACGATGGTATCGACATCTGGGTATATCGTGTCCGATAAGTCTTTCAGGCACCGGGCGAAATCAACTTTGGTACGGGTTTTGGTTACTTTGACGAAACGGTGGGCGGCCAGCGGTTCAAAACACATGAATAAATCGGCTACGCCGTTACGGACATATTCATAATCATATACCGCCTGATGGCTGGGCCGAGTGGGAAGCGGGGGAGTTATCTCACCGATAAGCTGGCGACTGGTTTCATCAAGGCATACCACCGGGCGTTTCGCGTCATAGGGGAGCTGATAAACGTCCAGCACATCCTCCATGCGCTCTACAAAGTCATCTGATTGCTTAGGGACGCACCATTCTTTGTGCAGCCAAGGCTTAAGTTCGGTTTTTTTAAATGGTCCGCTATGGCCGTCGGGGAGACGCTTTCCAAAACACCCAGAGCGACCACCCGGTCAGCGATTAACTGGAGTGTCCAGCGGCTCCGTCCGTCAGGCGGGGCGCTGCAGGCTATGGCGATGATCTGGGCTTCTACCTTGCCGTCTATTTTGATGACCGGGGGAGTTTCCCGCTTGTTGCGTTCCAGAGCGGAAGCGAGCCCTTCCTCGACGAAGCGCTTGCGGAGGTTACCTATGGTCCGCTGATGAGCGCCATAGGCCGCGGCTATTTTTTTGTCGGTCCATTCGGCGTTTTCCGGGATTTCATCCAGGGCCAGGAGCATCTGCGCGTGTCGTATCCGGTATCCGGCGGTCCTCCCGGTACTTATTAGTTTTTTCAGGTCTTTCCGTTCCTCGCTGGTGAGCGTAACCCGATATTTTATATTTGACTTGGTCATTGTATCCTCCCGGTTATGATTATCGGGAGATTAGAGGCTTGCCTTAAGCAATATTAGACTTTTTGGAGTACTAGCTACGGTCAAACCAGCACCTCCACATATGGGTTTATTATCCCTTCTATCTGGAGTAGTTTGGCATATTCATAGAGCTTTTGCAGGTTTTTCTTTCCGTCCATATAATTTTTCAGTACTTCCAGGGCAACATCCTTCCCAATTTTCAGCCGATTCCGGATAAAATCGCATACGGTACGTTCCCGGTCATATAGCTTTAGGGTATGATTATCGACCTGAACGGTCTCAATGCCTACCGGATAGATATGATTTGCGGATTTATGTACGGTAACATGTAGATTGCCCGGTAGCGCCGGTGTCCGCATGGATGATGGTAGGGTGATTTCGATGGATTGAGGGATTACCGTAGTCAGGTCATGGTATTGGGCGGCTGAAAAGAATGAAATGATACCTTCGGGAATGAGGGATGCGACGACCTCCATATCGTTTAGGGTTTCCGTAAGTGGCCCCCAAGCGTAGTATCCTCTTCGGACTTGTGAAACCTGCCCTGTTTTAATCAGTTCGGCTATGTCTTTACTGCAAAACTTAGCAGAACGCAGGTTAGCTGACTTGAGAATTGGCCCATCTGCCTTAAAAAGCCCCTCCAGTTTCTGAATGCGTGTTGTAGTCATCTGCTTACCCTCAAAATGTATGTTTTAGCGACCTTTGCCATACATTTTCAACATAATGGTTATTCTTGAATATGTCAAGCGACTATAAAAGTGCATCACTTGCATCATAGTGTAGGGTAATCGACGGATACGTGAATTACAATACAAACCACAAAGGCGAAAAAGAAGCCGAATATAAGGATAAAGCTTGAAAACCTTATACTTATTCGTTGTATTCACTTTCATAGAATTGTTATGGTTCACAAATATGAGTATTACACTACAATAGCATTGATATAATAAGATAATCATTAAGACCATAAATAAAAGTGGAGAAATCAACCATGAGTAGGAAGTTAGTAGCGTATTTTTCAGCAAGTGGTGTTACATCTGAACTCGCCAAGGTACTGGCGGAGGTAGCAAACGCTGACCTTTATGAAATCAAGCCGGAAGCACCATATACCAAGGCCGATTTAGACTGGCAAAATAGTCGGTCCCGAAGCTCAATAGAAATGAAAGACCCATCATCTCGCCCTGCTGTTGCTGATAAGAATGCCAACATTGCGGAATATGATGTTGTGTTTGTTGGCTTCCCTATTTGGTGGTATGTAGCCCCAACCATAATTAACACTTTTTTGGAAAGCTACGATTTTTCTGGAAAGGCTATTGTGCCGTTTGCAACATCTGGCAGCAGCGGATTCGGCAAGACCATGGAAAAACTACAGCCCTCCGTTTCCGGAACGGCTGTCTGGAAGGAAGGCAAATTGCTCAATGGCAAACCATCCAAGGATACTTTGGCTAACTGGGTCGAGAGTCTCAGTCTTTAGATTCTATGGAATGGTAAGGTGATATTTATTTCACCATGGGCTACAATATGCGACTACTTTTATAAAAGGGGATTATCTCCTGAAAAGGAATATCAAAATGGGCGATAAAAACATTATTGAAAATACATTTGGCGTTCTTGAAATCGTTAATTCCCAATGGCAAGAAAAAGAAAGGATTGAAATCCGATATGATGGTAGAATTATTCATGACAATTTCACCATGAGAACCAATTTGTTCTTTTTGTTCCATTCCTCAATAGTTATAGGGAATAATATGTGGATACTCCAGGTTTGTGAACATTTTGTAATTTTGACAAAAAGCATTATTCTAGCCCTAGAAAAAATCGTTTCTGAATTTAATAAACAAAGAATGCGAAAAACAATACAACATGACGAATATTTAATTTGGGCCTTCTATGACATATTCTCAACAATGTTCGATTTCTTTTTATCTTTTTATGATGCTGATTATAATGATCTTGATGAGCAGAACAAGGTTGATAATTACACGATCGAAACCAAACATGGCAATCTAATAGATCGAGTGAATAATATAAAGAAAAAATATGCAAAATTGAAAGAAGAAATACAACGCCCATATATAGATTCTCTGAACAAACTAGAATATGAAGAAGGTATTGAAATTAAGAAGGCATATGGTATCTATGATGACCCAATACTAAAAATATTTCAAGACAATCCGAACACTGCGGAATCTTTCGATAATTTTTTGCAAAATAAAGAATTTAATTCCGTCCTTGACGACTTTTTTGTGGACATGACATTAGAAACTATAGCCTACCCATTAAAAGAAAATTTTAACAAAATTTCAGAAACAATAGTTAAATATGATTTCTTAAACGATGTCATTATGAATCGTCAGCCGAGTATAGAAAATTTGCTTGTATGTAGACTTATTCTTGATTTCCCTGAATTTATTGATCACTATTCAATATTGCGTAACAATAATATTATTCAGGTTAGGGGTTCAGACCATGTATACTGGAACGCCCATGATGTAGCGCTGGTTGAGTATTTTACCTTAATTTACAAAGGGAAAATAAATTCAAGGGAAAAAAAGAATGGCGATCAAAAAGAAGATAAATTACGGATGCCTTGGGAAATTTTGGAGTCTGTCTTTGATAAGAGGAATTTAAAAAATGTACACACCGGGAAAAATGATTCCAAAGACTTTAAAAAAATAAAGGAAATCCTGAAGTTTCCAACGCTTCGCAAATCACTGAAATAAACAAAATATTCCAATTTCTACGCCTCAAAGTGAATGTTTATTCTCAAAGACTGCCTTACATTAATGGATGTGGAAGGAGAAATTGAGACTATGGTGATAAAGTTTAGGCTAACTACAATGAATATCAGAGCCCTTAAAATACTCAATTTCTACGCCTCAAAGTGAAGGTTTTCAAAGCCACTAAAGGTATTATAGAGGAGAAAGGAGAAAATAGGTGGAAGAATTAAAATGGATTACAGAATCCGAGATTAGAGGTGCTTTGGGTAAAATCTCTCGCTCGACTTTATATCGTAGGGTTAAAGAACTTAAACTTGAAGAAAAAGGATATACAGTCCGACTGGGAAGAAGACGGTTACTTTCAAATCGCTTGATTACTGACCTCCCTACCTTATTACAAAGTAATGAAATTTTAACGAAAGAGGTAGAAAATGGCAAGTAGTAAGTCTGAAGGAACCGTATCCCCGAAAGTTTGGGAGCAGATGCAAACCGTAATGAGAGAGTTGCTGCGTGAGCCCTTGCCGCCTTATTCCACTTTAGGGCTACAAATAATCGTACCGCTATGTACGATTATTTGTAGCCCTTGCCGCCTTATTCCACTTTAGGGCTACAAATA